>NZ_JBIUCH010000006.1:0-311207 GCF_044548625.1 Micromonospora sp. NPDC051925
CCAGGTTTCGCCCGCTCTGCGCAACGCCTGGCATCCACCAGGCCACCCGAAACCCGGACACCCCGGCCCCGGACGACCCGCCGGCAAACGCCGCACCCGCTACCCAGTCATCCGCCGAAACGCCCTCCACAAGGGAAAGTAACCACCCACCC
Organism: Micromonospora sp. NPDC051925; assembly: GCF_044548625.1. Lineage (NCBI taxonomy): Bacteria > Bacillati > Actinomycetota > Actinomycetes > Micromonosporales > Micromonosporaceae > Micromonospora > Micromonospora sp. NPDC051925. The sequence continues at coordinate 153 of NZ_JBIUCH010000006.1, forward strand.
CCCACAGCACCACCAAACAACCACACCACACCCAAGACCACCCTGCCCAAAAACGGTCAAAACACGAGCCGCTGGGACGGCTTAAGCCGTCCCAGCCACCAAGCCGTCCCAGCCCTGACCTGCAACGGGACGGCTGGGACGGCTGGGACGGCTACCCCGGGCAACCCTGACCGCCTAGCAACGCACCTACCTCTCCCCCCGAGGAAGGACAGCCACCCGTGACCAGCCGACCGAAGCGCACCACCCGCCAAATCACGCCTGCCCCGGTCCTACCTGAGGAACTGCTGACCATCGAGGAAGCCGCCGACCGAATCAAGATGAGCGTGCGCTACCTGCGACGCGCTGTCGCCGAACGCCGAATCGCGTTTCACCGCCTCGGCCGTTCGATCCGGTTCGATCCCGCCGACCTTGCCGCCTTCGTGGTGGCGGGCCGCGTAGAGCCCCTGACCGCCGAAACCGTGTGGCGCGAGTTGAGGAGTGTTGCCTAACCATGGCGAACAAAGACGGACACCGCCGATTCGGGAGCGTCCGCAAGCGGGAGTCGGGTCGCTACCAGGCCCGCTATCCCGGTCCGGACGGCCGGATGCGTTCTGCCCCGCAGACCTTCGCTCGCAAACCCGAGGCTGAGCGGTACCTGTCCCTGATCGAGGTACAGATGGCCCGGGGCGAGTGGATCGATCCCGAGCGTGGCAAGGTGCGTCTACGCGACTACGCCGAGCGGTGGATCGACGAGCGGCCGAACCTGCGGCCCCGAACCGTGCACCTGTACCGCTGGACCCTCGGCAAGCACGTCACGCCGTACCTCGGCGATATGCCGCTCAACCGGATCGACACGCCGATGGTTCGGGAGTGGCGGTCGCGTCTGTTGGCGGAGGGCGTATCGGTGACCATGGCCGCAAAGGCGTACCGACTTTTGCGCGCCGTCCTGATGACCGCCGTCAAGGAAGACGAGTTGATCAGGGTGAACCCTTGTCGCGTCGTGGGCGCAGACCAGGAGAAACCCGCAGAGCGGCCGGTGCTCTCCGTGCCGCAGATATTCGCGTTGGCCGAGCGGATGCCCGACCGATTCCGGGCGCTGATCCTGGTCACGACCTTCGGGTGTCTGCGGTGGGGTGAGGCGGTGGCCCTGCAACGGTGCGATGTCGACCTGACCGCCGGCACCGTGCGGGTTCGGCAGGCGTTCGTCGAACACCGGGGAACCGGCCTAATTCTCGGTCCGCCGAAATCGCGGGCCGGTGTACGGATCATCGCGCTACCGAAGGCCGCTCTACCGGCGCTGAAACAGCACATGGGCAACCATGTCGGCGTGGCGTCCGAGGCGTTCGTGTTCACCGGTGAGAGCGGCCGGAACCTCTGGCGTGGCAACTTCAACAAGCTGGTCAAGTGGCCCGAGGCGGTAGCGGCAATCGGCGCGGCCGGGCTGCACTTCCACGACCTGCGGCACACCGGCAACACCCTCGCATCGCGGGCACCGGGCGCGAGCCTGCGCGACATCATGGCGCGGATGGGCCACGACAGTCCGCGTGCCGCGCTGATCTACCAGCACGCCAACCGGGAGGCCGACCAGGGCATCGCCGACGCGATCGACAAGGCGGTCAAGGCGGCCCGACGCAAGCCGAGCAAGCGCAAGCCGAAGCGGGCCGCCGAGGGTGGCGAACCAGCGACCGAGACGAGCTAATGGCCCGTTAATGGCCCACGGCCGGTTTCGACTCTCCTGACAGCATGAAGGCCCTGGTCCGGACTCACGTCCCGGCCAGGGCCTTCATGCGTTGGAGCGGGTGACGGGAATCGAACCCGCACTGTCAGCTTGGGAAGCTGATGTTCTGCCATTGAACTACACCCGCAAGCGGGATCACTGTACCTGAGGTGACCGCGCCCGCGCACCCTGGTACCCCGTGCGCCGCCGACGACGGAGCGTCATCCACCGGCTACCACCAGCGCAAACAGAACGGTCAGATGTTTCACAGAAGGAGCATAGGGACGTTCTCAAACATGTGGATCGGTTGTAACGTCACCCCCACGTTCACGACCTCGGTACGACATACCCCCTGTTGTACCGCCAGAAAGAGGTGGGCCCATGGGACTTCGTCCCAACCTGCTGACCCGGCGTGCCGCCGGTGTCGCATCGACGACCTTCGCGCTGCTCCTGAGCACCGCTGCGGTGGGCGTCGTGCCTGCGGCTTCCGCGTACTCCGCAGCCCCCGGCAACGCCTCCTGCGCTGAGCCGACCGACGTCCCTGCGGACGTCCACTCTGACGCGCGTGTCCGCGCCGGCAGCAAGGCCGCGAACAAGCGGCACGACCCGAACGAGCTGACCGCCAAGCAGGTCAAGGAGCGGGAGGCGAACTTCGCCGTCGCACTGCGCAACAGCAAACTGCGGTCGAAGTCGAGCATCCGCACCGGCTCCATCGAGGGCAGGACGGTCGCGCTGGCCCCGATCTCCGTTCCGGTCGTCGTACACGTGATCCAGCGGGACAGCACCCGGGGCGGCGGCAACATCCCCGACTCTATGATCAACTCGCAGATCGACGTGCTCAACAAGGCGTACAGCGGTGCCACGGGTGGGGTGGCCACCGGCTTCACCTTCCAGCTCCAGAAGATCAACCGGGTCACCGAGCCATCCTGGTACCCGATCGTGGAGGGTTCCACGATCGAGCGGCAGATGAAGACCTCGCTGCGTACCGGCGGCAAGAACACCCTCAACATGTACCTGGGCGAGCTGAGCGACGACCTGCTCGGCTGGGCGACCTTCCCCAAGAGCACGCTGGACGTGATGGACGGCGTCGTCGTGCTCGGCGAGTCGCTGCCGGGCGGTGCCGCCACCAACTACAACCTGGGTGACACCGGTACCCACGAGATCGGCCACTGGCTGAACCTCTACCACACCTTCCAGGGTGGTTGCTCCGGCTCGGGCGACGGCGTCTCCGACACCCCCGCCGAGCGCGAGCCGGCCTTCGAGTGCCCGACCGGCCGGGACACCTGCACCGCAGCCGGCAAGGACCCGATCACCAACTTCATGGACTACACCTACGACTCGTGCATGTACCAGTTCACCGCTGGTCAGGCGAGCCGCATGGTGAACGCCTGGACCGCCTACCGCGCGGCGGCCTGACAGACAGAGCAGACGCCGGTGCCGGCTCCGTCCCTCCCGGACGGGGCCGGCACCGGCGTTTCCAGGGTCAGGCGGCGGTACGGCGGGTGTCGAACCCGTGCCGTCCGTGGCGGGTGGGCTGCTGGTCGGGTACGCCCACGACGTCGGGTCGGCCCGCCGTCGGGTCCAGCCAGACCTGCACGGTGGGACGGCCACCGTCGGGGCTCATCGGGCCGCCGTAGTCGCGGCGGGTGAGCATGGCGACGTCCACACTGAACTCGAAGAGCCGCCAGTCGACCCGGGGTGCGGCCCGGCCGATCTCGGCCACCAGCGCCACCCGGGCGGGGTCGGTCACCGGCTCGGCACGGCCGGCGACATAAGCCTCGTCGTCGCTCTCCTCCGGTGGGAACGAGTGGAGCGCGTAGCGGCCGTCGCGTTCGAGGTCACGCCGCTTCGGCGAGTCGACGACGAAGCAGAAGAGCCCGCCGTCGGTGACCAGCGGACAGACCGGGTGCACCCGGGGGCCGCCGTCGGCGCGGACGGTGGCCAGGTAGCCGAAGCCCGGCCCGTACTGCTGGAGGAGAAGGCGGATCCCGTCGGCGAGTCGGGGCTCGTCGGCGGCGAATGCGGACCAGGATGCCATGCGGTCATCCTATCGAACAGGCGTTCTAAAATCAGTCCGACACGCAGGTGGAACGGCCCGACTCTCGGGCCCGGGGACACTGGCGGCGGCGCTGGCCGTGGCCGACCACGCAGCCAAGGCCGGGCGGCCGGGTCGGCTACGTCGCCGCCGATCCTGCCGACCAGGCGGCCGACGCCGGACGGCCGGGTCGGCGTCGACGTGAATCGTCTACGTCATCAGCTCCAAAGGACGCGGGGCAGGTAGTGTGCCTCCCGTTCCGGGCGGGCAGTGCCCCGGAGACCACCACCGGACGGACTCGACCCAAGGCCGCGTACCCCATCATCTCCGCACCTCGGCGGGTGCTGGTGGGCGGCCCGGCCGGCGGGCCGGGCCGGGGTGCTCGATATGGTGTCCCGATGCTGCTCTCCGACCGGGACCTGGTCTCCGAGATCAAGGCGGGCGCGCTGGCGCTGGAGCCCTTCGAGCCGAGTCTGGTGCAGCCGTCCAGCATCGACGTGCGCCTCGACAAGCTGTTCCGGGTCTTCAACAACCACCTCTACACCCACATCGACCCGGCCCTGCAGCAGGACGACCTGACCTCGATGGTCGAGGTGCCGGAGGGTGAGCCGTTCGTGCTGCACCCGGGCGAGTTCGTGCTCGCCTCCACGCTTGAGGTCATCTCGCTCGGTGACCAGCTCGCCGGGCGGCTGGAGGGCAAGTCGAGCCTGGGGCGGCTGGGCCTGCTCACCCACTCGACCGCCGGTTTCATCGACCCGGGCTTCTCCGGCCACGTCACGCTGGAGCTGTCGAACGTGGCGAACCTGCCGATCACCCTGTGGCCGGGCATGAAGATCGGCCAGCTCTGCATCTTCCGGCTCTCGTCGCCGGCCGAGCACCCCTACGGCTCCGAGGTGTACGGATCGCGCTACCAGGGCCAGCGGGGGCCGACCCAGAGCCGTTCCTGGCAGAACTGGCGCACCTGGCCGACCCGCTGACCGCACCCGCCGGGCCGGGGACGCCAGACAGTGCGTCCGGGGACGCCACCCGGCGCGTCCGGGCCCCCTGACCGGAGGCCCGGACGCGAGGATCAGCCGGGCCGGCCGTAGCTGTTGACCGGTCCGTCGTCGACCCGCTTCATCGTGATCGGCTGACCGGACTGGGACGCGTGCACGACCCAGCCGTCTCCGACGTACATCCCGACGTGGTGCAGGTCGGAGTAGTAGAAGACCAGGTCACCGGGGCGCAGATCGGCCCGGCTCACCCGGTCGGTGACCTGGCGCTGCTGCCGGGCGTTGTGCGGCAGCGACACCCCGGCCTTCGCCCAGGCGGCCATGGTCAGCCCGGAACAGTCGTAGTTGTTCGGGCCGGCCGCGCCCCACACGTACAGCTTGCCGATCTGGGCGCAGGCGAACTTGACCGCCGTACCGGCCGGGCCGCCGGGGTAGCCGGCCGGGCACGGGGCCGGGCGCAGCGGCCCGCCGCCGCCGTTGCCGTAGACCTTGAGCCGTAGCTTCTGCAACCGGTCGATCTCGGTGTTGATCTGCTTCTTCTTGGCCGCCAACTGGGCCTCGGTACGGGTGAGCTGGGCAACCATCTCGTCCAACGGCGCCTTGGTCGTGGCGAGTTCGTCGCGCAGTTCGGCGACGGCCTGCACCTCGCGCTGCTGACGGCTGGCGAACCGGTCCAGCAGCCCCAGCTGTTCGACCACCTGGCTCGGGTTGCGGCTGCCCAGCAGTGCGTTGACGGTGGACATGTTCTCGCCCTTGTACGCCTGGACGGCGAGGCCGCTGACCTGGTTCATCGCCTGGTCCACGCGGCGCTGCAAGGGTGCGATCCGCTTGCCGAGCGCGTCGGCCTGCCGGCGCTTGACGGCGAGGTCGGCCCGGGTGGCGTTGTGCTGCTCGATGATCGGTTCGAGTTTGTTCCAGTCCTGGTCGATCTGTCGCTCGATCTCGGCGACCGAGGGGTCGGCGTGGGCCGCCGTGGCGCCACCGGTCAGGACGACCGCGGCGGCGGCCAGGGCGGTGAGAGTGGTGGTGAAGCGGGACCAGCGTGGGCGCGGCGCAGCCGTCCACCGGGCGACCTGGGTCGACCGGCGCGACGGTGGCCGCGGGGCATGGTGTGCCACCGGGCTCCGGGCTCCTTCTTCCTCTACCGCCTACCGGGTTAGCTGACGGGTTCGGGCGGGAAGGGAGCGCCCTACCGCAGTGGCTGCGGATTCACCCCGGCGTACCTGGGTCCCCGGCTCGCCCGGAGGCGACTCGGCGGTGCCGGCCGACGCCACCCCGGATGGGGCGGACCTGGTGCCGACCGACGATTGACCAGAGTAGAGACGGTCGTTATCGATCCGCAACCCGCCCGGCCGAACACGACGTGCCCGGATACGCGTGAACCCCCGGCCGATCGGCCGGGGGTTCACGTCTGCGCTGGTCAGCCCGGTCGGCGGAAGCCGGCCACCGGCATGTAGTTGATGCTGGTCACCTGGACCGGCTTACCGGTCCGGGGGGCGTGCACCATCATGTCGTTGCCCAGGTAGAGGCCGACGTGGTGCAGGTCGCTGAAGAAGAAGACCAGGTCGCCGGGGCGGGCCTCGGAGCGCGGGATGGCCCGGCCCTCGTTCCACTGGGCGCCGGTGAAGTGGGTCAGCGAGATCCCGGCCGCCTTGTAGGCGAACTGGGTGAGGCCGGAGCAGTCGAACGAGTTCGGCCCGGTGGCCCCCCAGACGTACGGGTCACCGACCTGCTGGCAGGCGGTCCGGATCGCGGTGCGGGCCGCGGAGCTGACCACCCCGTTGATCGTGGGGCAGCCGGCCACGTTCACGGTGGTCTTCGGCATCGACGCCTGGAGCCGCTTGATCTCGGCGTTGATCTTGGTCTTCTTGGTCGCGAGGTCCTTCTCCTGCTGCACCTCGGCGGCGATCAGGGCGTCGAGCTTCTGCTTCTCGGAGTCGTACTTGCGGCGTACCACGAGCACGGCCTCGACCTCCTTGCGCTGCTCGGCGGCGAGGCGGTCCAGAATGGTCAACTGCGCGGCGAGGGTACCCGGCTTGCTGGTGGTGAGCAGCGCGCTCAGCTCCTGCGACGGGCCGGACTTGTAGTAGCGGGAAGCGAGGTCACCGACCCGGCCAAGGGCCAGCTCGCTCTGCAGGGCCAACGGCTCGATCTTCTTCTGCAGCTCGGCCGACTTCTTGCGGTTGACCTTGAGCTGGGCCCGGACCTTGTTGTAGCTCTCGATGGTCGGTTCGAGCTGCTCCCACTGCTTGTCGAGAGCCGCTTCGATCTCCTCGGGCGACGGCGCGGCATGCGCCGGCACGGCGAGCATCCCGGCGCCGACGGCAACCGCCGCGACCACGGTGAGTAGGCGACGGGCGATCCGCCGAAGGGCTGCCGGCCGAACGGGCGGCTGGCCCTGGACGTGACGTTGAGGGGGCATGGTTGCCACCGGCGTCGACTCCTTTGCAACCGACCGCCGGGCGCCTCGCTAAGGGGAAGAAGGAGGCAGACGTCCCACAGCGGCCGGTGCAACATTAGGGGGAGTCACGGTTCGGAATCAAGGCGGGTCGCCACTCCATCACATGAGTGCGATCGCTTGCACACAAAGGGTGTTCCTTCAATTTCCAACGATCGCAGTCAATACATCGTCGAGGGTGACCACACCGAGGGGACGGCGACCGTCGCTCACCAGCACCATGTGCCGCCGCTCGCGCCGCATCGCCAACAGCAGATCGGCCAGCGTACGGTCCGGAGGCACCACCGCCAGCGGCCGGTAGACCTCGGCCGGCACCGGTGCCCGGCGGGACGCCCCGGCGTACCCGAGGACGTCCTTGACGTGCACGAAGCCCAGTACCCGTCGGGTGGAGCGCTGCACCACCGGAAACCGGGACCGGCCGGTGCTGGTCGCCAGCACCTCCAACGAGGCCGGTGAGACGTCCTCGGCCACCGTGGTCACCGTCGACCAGGGTTGCAGCGCGTCCGCCGCCGTCCGGTCGTGCAACGCCAACGCCCCGGTGATCCGGGCGTGCTCCTCGGCGTCGAGCAGCCCCTCGGTGCGGGCCTGGGCCACCAGCCCGGCCAGCTCCTCGGCGGTGAAGACCGTCTTCACCGCGTCCCTGGCCTCCACCGCCCACAGCCGCAGCACCTGCCGGGCCGCCCACTTCATCGCCAGCAGCAGCGGCTTGGTGGCCAGGCAGAACGCCAGCATCGCCGGCCCCAGCCAGAGCGCCGACGGCTCCGGGCCGGCCAGGGTGATGTTCTTCGGCACCATCTCGCCGACCACCGTGTGCAGGAAGACCACCACGCCCAGGGCGATCAGGAAGGAGACCGGGTGCACCGCGCCGTCCGGCAGCAGCACCGCGTGGAACGCTGGCTCCAGCAGGTGTGCCAGGGCCGGCTCGGCGATCGCGCCCAACCCGAGCGAGCAGACGGTGATGCCGAGCTGCGCCCCGGCGATCATCAGCGGGATCTGGTTCATCGCCGACAACGCCCAACGGGCCCGCTTGGAGGTCGCGGCCAACGGCTCCACCACGGTACGCCGGGACGCGATCAACGCGAACTCGCTGCCCACGAAGAACGCGTTGCCGAGCAGCAGCACCACCGCGACCAGCAGTTCAGTCATCGACGTGCGGCTCCTCGGGGCGGACCACCCGAACCTGTTCGATCCGGTGCCGCTCCACCTCGACGACGGTGAACTCGTAGCCGTCCGCCCGGGTCGTCTCGCCGGGCAGCGGGATGTGCCCCAACCGGGCCATCAGATAGCCCGCCAGCGTCTCGTACGGGCCCTCGGGGAGCCGGAAGCCGGTCTGCTCGAACAGTTCGTCCTCCCGCAGCACCCCGTCGACCAGGATGGTCCGTTCCCCGCCCGGCACGGTCAGCCCGGTGGCGTGGGCGTCGTCCACGGTGGCCGGGTCGAACTCGTCGGCGATCTCCCCGACCAACTCCTCGACCAGGTCCTCGACGGTCACCACCCCGTCGGTGCCGCCGTACTCGTCGACCACGATGGCCAGGTCGGCGCCCTCGGCCTTCAACGCGGCCAGCACGCCGTCGAGGTCCAGGCTCTCCGGGACGTACACCGGCTCACGGGCGACCGAGGCGACGGTGGTGCCGGCCCGTGCGGCCAGCGGCACACCGAGCGCGTCAGGTACGGCCGCGACACCGGTGACCAGGTCGAGAGTCTCCTCGTAGACGGGGAACCGGGTCCGGCCGGTCCGCCGGGACAGGTCCAGCAGCTCGGCGACGGTGGCGGTGGCCCGCAGCGCGATCACGTCCACCCGGGGGGTCATCGCCTCGGCGGCCCGCTTGTCGCCGAAGCGGATGGTGCGGCGCAGCAGCATGGCGGTGTCCGGCGGCAGCGCGCCGGCGCGGGCCGAGATGGCCGCGAGCAGACCCAGTTCCTCCGGGGAGCGGGCGCTGGCCAACTCCTCCTGCGGTTCCACCCCGAGCTGGCGGACCAGCCGGTTCGCCGAGTTGTTCAACCCTCTGATCAACCAGCCGAAGGCCCGGGAGAAGGCCCGCATCGGCCCGGCGGTGGCGAGCGCCGTCGGCATCGGTCGGGCCAGCGCCAGGTTCTTCGGCACCAGTTCGCCGAAGAGCATCGAGAGCAGGGTGGCCAGCGCCAGGGCGAGCAGCGGGCCCAGCCGGTCCTCCACGCCCCCCAGGGGGGCCAGCAGCGGGGCGAACAGCCGGGACAGGGCAGGCTCGGCCAGGTAGCCGGTGAGCAACGCGGTGAGGGTGATGCCGAGCTGCGCCCCGGAGAGCTGGAAGGAGAGTTCGCGAAGCGCCCGGCGGACCGTGGCGGCCGTGGCGTCGTCGGCCTCCGCCCGCCTGTCGATCTCCGATCGGTCGACGGTGACCAGGGCGAACTCGGCCGCGACGAAGAACGCGTTGCCGGCAGTCAGCAGCACGAAGCCGACCAGGGGCAACAGCGTGCCGAGCACCAGACCGTCGATGGACATGATTGTTCCACGGTCGCGCCCGCAGTCACCAGAAGGTATCGGACGGTGACCGGGAGTCGCGAACCACCCCGGGTCCGGAGCAGGCCGGGCGGGTGACCGTCGCTACCGACCCCGACCTGCCGACGACCACGGCGGCGGCACCTCGTGGGTGCCGCCGCCGTCGGGCCTCCGGTTGCCCCGGGGGTACGGACTCAGCCGGCGGCCGGCGCGGTCTCCCTGGCCCCGGGGGCGGCATCCGGCCTGACCGAGCGGAGCAGCACGCTGGCCACGTCGACCACCTCGACCTGCTCACCGGCGTCCTTGCCGTTGACCCCGTCGTTGAGCATCGTCGAGCAGAACGGGCAGCCGACGGCGACCGTCCTGGCCCCGGTGGACATGGCCTCCTCGACCCGGTCCACGTTGATCCGCTTGCCGATCTTCTCCTCCATCCACATCCGGGCACCGCCGGCACCGCAGCAGAAGGAGCGCTCGCTGTTGCGCGGCATCTCGATGAGACCGTCACCACCGGCCCCGATGGCGCTGCCGAGCACCTCGCGCGGGGCGGCGAAGACCCGGTTGTGCCGGCCCAGGTAGCAGGGGTCGTGGTAGGTGACCCCACCGTCGACCGGCTGCACCGGGGTGAGCCTGCCGGTGCTGACCAGGTGAGCCAGGAGCTGGGTGTGGTGGACCACCTCGAACTCGCCGCCGAGCTGGCCGTACTCGTTGCCCAGCGTGTTGAAGCAGTGCGGGCAGGTGGCGACGATCTTGCGGCTGGGCTTGTCCCGCCCCTCGAACGCCTCGTTCAGGGTCTCGACGTTCTGCTGGGCGAGCATCTGGAAGACGAACTCGTTGCCGATCCGACGGGCCGGGTCACCGGAGCAGGTCTCGCCCTCGCCGAGGATGGCGAACTTCACGCCCGCCTCGTGGAGCAGGGTGGCGACCGCCCGGGTGGTCTTCTTGGCCCGGTCCTCGAACGCGCCGGCGCAGCCGACCCAGAACAGGTACTCGAAGTCGTCGACCTCGCCGACCCGGGGCACCTCGAAGCTCAGGCCCTTGGTCCAGTCCTCGCGGGTGTTCTGCGGTGCGCCCCACGGGTTGCCCTTGTTCTCCAGGTTGCGCAGCATGACGCCGGCCTCGGACGGGAAGCTCGACTCGATCAGCACCTGGTAGCGGCGCATGTCGACGATGTGGTCGACGTGCTCGATGTCGACCGGGCACTGCTCCACGCAGGCCCCGCAGGTGGTGCAGGACCACAGCACGTCCGGGTCGATCACGCCACCTTCCTCGGCGGTGCCGATCAGCGGCTTGTCGGCCTCGGCGAGGGTCAGCACGTCCAGGTGGGCGAGCTGCGCCTGGGTGGCCTTCTCCTCGCCGGTGAGGTCCTTCCCGCCACCGGCCAGCAGGTACGGCGCCTTGGCGTAGGCGTGGTCGCGGAGGCTGAGCACGAGCAGCTTCGGCGACAGCGGCTTGCCGGTGTTCCAGGCCGGGCACTGCGACTGGCAGCGGCCGCACTCGGTGCAGGTGCTGAAGTCGAGCAGGCCCTTCCAGGTGAACTGCTCGACCTGGGCGACGCCGAACTGGTCCTTTTCGGGGTCGGCCTCCTCGAAGTCGAGGGGTTTGCCCTGACTCGTCATCGGCCGCAGCGGGCCGAGGCCGGAGCCGGCGGGCCGGGCCGGCTCGCGCTTGAAGAAGATGTTGAAGAACGCCAGGAAGCGGTGCCAGGCGACGCCCATCGTCACGTTCAGCGCGATGACGATCAGCCAGGTCATCGAGATGGCGATCTTGATGGCGGCGGCGATGCTCACACCGGCCTCCCAGTCGGGCAGCAGCGCGCCGACGGCGTGGCTGACCGGGGTGGCCCAGACCGGGTACTCGAAGTGGTCGGTGGCGACCTTGAAGCCCCGGATCACGAAGCCCATGACCAGTACGGCGAGGACGACCGCCTCGACGAAGTAGCCCTGCCACATGGTGGAGCCGGTGAACCGGGAGCGCCCGCCCGGACGGGTCGGCCGGTGGCGTACCCGGATCGTGATCAGCACCAGGATGCCGACCGTGCCGAGCACCGCGATCACCTCGGTGACCAGGCCGTAGACGGCGAGGCCGCCGATCAGCGGCAGCCCGCCGGTCGGCGAGACGACCTCGAAGTACGCCTCCAGCACGAGCAGTGACAGCACGATGAAGCCGACCATCACGAACCAGTGCGCGGCGCCCACCACGCCCCACTTGAGCATCCGGGTGTGACCGGCCGTCTCCACCAGCATGGTCTTCGTCCGGGTGCCCTTGTCGGTGAACCGCTCCGGCGCGGGTTGCCCCAGCCGGATGACGGCCACCATCTTCAGCACCGCGCGCACCGCGAGCCACACCGCCACGGCGGTGATGGCGGCCGCGAGGATCGTGGTGACGATCTGGACGCTGCCCATCGAGTTGGCCTCCCGGTCTGCTGCCTGGCGAGCGGCTCGGCGACCGGGGCCGGGTCAGGGGGTGACCGGCGTGACGCCGCTGCCGCACCCCGACCGGACCGGTCGATGACCTCGCTCCGCTCGGTCATGCAGTGCAGCCTACGCGAAAGTTACCCGACGGTAACGTGAGTCTTCTCGCACCAGGCCACGCCGCCCTGCGGACACCATAGAGCTCCCGACGCCGAAGCGCCGGGCTGGGGCCGCACAGGGTGACCCGGGTCGTACCGCGGAGGGCGCCGGAGCGCCGCGCTCAACGCCAGCGGGAGAGCAGGATCAGGGAGCCCACCATCGCGCCGAACCCGACCGCGAGGTTCCAGTAACCCCACGAGGCGACCGGGTACGCCTGCTCGGAAAGGTAGTAGACCACCAGCCAGCCGATGCCGGCGACGATCAACGCGACAGCGGTAGCCGGCAGCCACACCGGGCTAGGCTTGCGTGTCGCCGCCGTCGTCGTCGGACGAACGTCCGTCGGCGGGGTGTACACCTTCTTCTTACGGACCTGAGACTTGGGCACGACGCTCTCCAGAGGGGTGACGACCTCGTCCGGCCTGACAACCGGGCGCGGGGGCGACGGTCCATGGCCAATAATGTTCGACAGCTAGCGTAGTCCCGAAGGCCGCTCCAGGCCATGAATGGGGTCGATCCGGTGCACGCGGTGACCGGATCGGGCGGGTCGACGCGCCACGGGCGGCCGTCCCGCGTCGTGACGGACGTCGACCAGACGACGGGAGGGGAACGCTCGGTGGAGTACACATCCGGTGCGGCATCCTGGCAGAAAGCCATGCGACGGGCGGTCGCCGCCTTCCTGCCACGACGTCCCCGGCAGCGCCGGCCGGGCTGGTCGATCGGTGTGCCGCTGATCGCCGCCGCGGCCGGGTTGCTCTTCACCACCACGGCGAGCACGGCGGGCGGCACCGCTCTGCGGGAGGACCGCCGGCCCCAGCTCACCCAACTCATCGAGGACCGGCGGGAGCAGGTGGCCGCCAGCGAGGCGCGGGCCGCCCAACTGCGCGCCGACGTGGAGGGCGAGACCGCGACCCTGGCCGACACCGACGCGCCGATCAAGGAACAGCGGGATCGCGCCCAGGGCTTCCAGCAGGCGGCCGGCTTCACCGCGCTCACCGGGACCGGATTGACCGTCGAACTGAACGACGCCCCCCGGCGCAGCGACGGCACCCTGCCCAAGGGCGCCACCAACGACGACCTCGTCGTCCATCAGGGTGACGTGCAGGCCGTGGTCAACGCGCTCTGGGCCGGCGGCGCGGAGGCCATGTCAATCATGAACGTCCGCGTGCTCTCCACCAGCGCGGTACGCTGCGTCGGTAACACCCTGCTGCTGCACGGCCGGGTGTACTCGCCACCGTTCAAGATCGTAGCAATCGGCGATCCCGCTGCCCTCCAGCAGGCCCTCGCCGGCTCTCAGGGAGTCGGGTTGTTCAAGCAGGCGGTCGACCACTACCAGCTCGGCTACTCCGAGCACGTCGCCACGGTCACCGTGCCGGCGTTCGAGGACTCGACGGCGCTGCGAGCGGCGACGGTGCCGCGATGACCCAGCAGGGCGGGGATCCGCGCCGCGGCGACCAGGACGACGAACCGACCGCCTTCCTCCCGAAGGTCGACCGTTCCGCGTCGCCGACCCCCACCCACCCCGGATCCCCCGGCCCTTGGCCCGACCCGGTGCTGCCGTCCCGCCGCCCGCCACCCGCCTGGCCGGGACGCAGCGGGACGCCGGACCCCGCGCCCACCGGCCCGACCGGCGGGCCCCAGGTCACACCCCCCGGCCCGGGAGCCACCAGCTCCGTCGCGGACCAGCAGACCGCCCTCCTGCCCACGGTCACCGACCGGACGGCGGGTCGCCCGACGCCCACGGCGGCGGGCCCCCACGCACCGGAGACGACGGAGAGCCACCCCGGCCCCCGCGTCCCCGGTGCCGCCTCGCGTCCGGCGCCACCCGTCGAGACGGGCCGGCTCCGGGCCACCGCGCCGGACGGGACGCCGCGCCCGTCCGGCGCTGGCGGCGACCGGTACCCGACCTCCGTTCCCCGTCCGGAGACCCCCCGTGGGGGCGTACCCGGGAACGGGCCGGCGCAGGACGGCCGTCCGGTGCCGGTGCCGGCCGGCGGACCGGACCGCACGGCGGACCCGGCGGCGACCGCGGTGATCCCGGTGGTGCCGGCCCGGCCGACCGGCCCGGCGCTGGACTCCACCGCCCTGATGGGCGCGGTACCGCCCGCCCCCGAGGACACCGGGCCCGGCGGCCCCACCGAGCCACCGCCCCCACCCCGGCGCGGCGAGCGGGTGGTGCAGCTCCGCCCGGAGCAGACCGGCGAGGGCTACAAGAGCGTCTACTCGGAGCTGACCCGGCCGACCTTCGGATCACGGCTGCGCGCCGGCGTACGGGTCAGCGGCGAACTGCTGATCACCTTCGGCCTGGTGGTGCTCCTCTTCGCCGGGTACGAGATCTGGGGCAAGTCGGCCATCGTCGACGCCCACCAGAGCGATCTCACCCAGCAACTGGCCCGGCAGTGGGGCCCGACCGGCAACCCGACGGTCAGCCCGAGCACGTCGGCCAAGCCGGTGGCCCCAGCCGAGGGCGAGCCGATCGCCGGGCTCTACATCCCCAGCCTCGACAAGAACTGGGTGGTCGTCGAGGGCGTCACCCAGCAGGACATCCGGTACGCCCCGGGCCATTACCCGACGAGCGCCCTGCCCGGCGAGGTGGGCAACTTCTCCGTCGCCGGGCACCGTAACCGGGCCACCTTCTGGCGGTTGGACGAGATGGAGACGGGCGACGCGATCATCGTGGAGGGCAAGGAGGACTGGTACGTCTACAAGGTCTACCAGACCCGGATCGTCCGCCCCGACCAGGTCGAGGTGGTCGCGCCGGTGCCCGGCCAGCCGAAAGCGAAGGCCACCCGCAAGCTGCTCACCCTGACCACCTGCAACCCGAAGTTCGACAACTATGAGCGACTGATCATCCACGCCGAACTCAACCGCTCGCAGCCCAAGTCCGAGGGCCCGCCGGCGGAGTTGAGGGGCTGACGACGATGTACTCGTGGATCTGGCGCAAGTTGCCCTTCGGCCTGGCCGGCAAGCTGATCGGCTCGGTGCTGATCGGCACCGCGACGGTGGCGCTGCTCTGGTACGTGATCTTCCCCTGGGCCGAGCCGCTGCTGCCCTTCGACGACGTCCAGGTCACCCAGGACTCGGGCACCCCGGGCGGTGACTCCGGCGTCGACCAGAACGCGCCGACCGGCGACGAACACGATCTGCCGTACGAAACCGACCAGAACAACACCCCACCCCCTTCTCCGGACGAGTGAGCCCATGCGTGTCCTCGTGATCGACAACTACGACTCCTTCGTCTTCAACCTCGTCCAGTACCTCGGGCAGCTCGGGGTGGAGTGCGAGGTCCGGCGCAACGACGAGATCGACGTCACCGAGGTCGGTCGGGTCGGCGCGGCGGGCGTCCTGCTCTCGCCGGGGCCGGGCAGCCCGGACCGTGCCGGCATCTGCCTCGACGTCATCCGCCGGTACGCCGGTGAGCTGCCGATCTTCGGCGTCTGCCTCGGCCACCAGGCGATCGGCGAGGCGTTCGGGGCGACCGTCACCCGGGCCCCCGAACTGCTGCACGGCAAGACCTCCGAGGTGCGGCACCGCTCCGTCGGGGTGCTGGCCGGACTGCCCGACCCGTTCACCGCCACCCGCTACCACTCGCTGGCGGTGCTTCCCGAGACGCTCCCCGACGAGCTGGAGGTCACCGGCTGGACGGGCTCGGGCGTGGTGATGGCGATGCGGCACCGGACCCTGCCGATCGAGGGGGTCCAGTTCCACCCGGAGTCGGTGCTCACCGAGGGCGGTCACCTGATGCTCGCGAACTGGGTCGCCGCCTGCGGTCACCCGGAGGCCCTGGAGCGCGCCCCGGAGCTGGCCGCCGAGGTGGACGCCCGCCGCCGGGCCGCCTTCGCCACCAGCTGATCCTGTCCCCGGCGCCGCACCGGTCGTCGCGCCAGGGCGGACACGGAAAGACCCAGGCCCGGTCCGCGCGGACCGGGCCTGGACGTCACATCCGGGTACGGGTCACTGGTCCTCGGCCCGGAACGGCGGGGTGGGCAGCGGGAACCCGCCACCCGTGCCATCGCCGGGCGGCGTGGTGGTCGGCACCGGCGTGGTCGGGGTCGGCGGGGTCGGCGACTCGGTGGGCTCGGGTACGGAGACATCGATGGTCACCGTCTGCCCCTCGGCAAGGTTGGTGCCCGCCTTGGGATTCTGTGCGGTCACCTTGCCGGCCTGGTCCACCGGGACCTCGTCGCCCTCCCGCACCCTGACGGCGTAGCCGGCACCTTCCAGTTCCTTGCGGGCCTCGGCCTCGGTGAGGCCGGTGACCCGGGGCACCTCGCGGATGTTGCCCCGGGAGACCTCGACGGTCACCTTCGTGTTCTCGGCGACCTTCCTGCCGGAGGCCGGCGTCACCTTGGTGACCTGACCCTTCGGCTGGTCGCTGTTGACATCCTTCCGGTCCACCACCAGATTCAGGCGCTTCAACTGGGGCTCGACGTTGTCGAACTGCGAGCCGACCAGCCCGGCCGGGATGGTGACCTCCTGCGGGCCACCGCAGATGTTGACCGTGACCTGGCGGTTCTCCTCCAGCGGGGTGCCCGCCGGTGGGTCCTGCTTGGCGACGGTCCCCTTCTTGCAGGTGCTGTCGAAGATCGGGTCGCCCTCCGCCGGAACGAGTCCGGCATTCTGGATCTCGGTGAAGGCAGCCTGCTGTGACTTACCGGCCAGGTCGGGCACCGGGCTCGTCCTGGGCTCGTTGCCGTTCATCAGCAGGGCCGCGACCAGGGCGATCACCGCGAGTACGCCGACCGCCGCGAACGCCGCGATCACCCAGGCGGAGCTCTTGCGTCGCTGCGGGTCGCCGACCCGGGCCGGAATCTGCCGGGTCTGCTGACCGGCCACCTGCGTCGGGTAACCGCCCGCAGCCGCCGCCATCGGGGTCGTCTCGTCCTGGGTCATCACCGGGGTGGCCATCACCGGCCGGCCGGCGGCGGCGCGGAGCAGGTCGGCCCGCATCTCGCCGGCGCTCTGGTAACGGTTGAGCGGGTTCTTCGACAGCGCCTTGAGCACGATCGCGTCGATCGCCGGGGTGACGTCCGGGTTGATGTCGCTGGGCGTCGGCGGGGCCTCCCGCACATGCTGGTACGCCACGCTGACCGGGCTGTCGCCGACGAACGGCGGGTGGCCACAGACCAGCTCGAACAGCACGCAGCCGGCGGCGTACACGTCGGAGCGGGCATCGACGGCCTCACCGCGCGCCTGCTCCGGGGAGAGGTACTGGGCCGTGCCGATCACCGCGCTGGTCTGGGTCATCGTGGTGGCGCCGCTGGCCAACGCGCGGGCGATGCCGAAGTCCATGACCTTGACCTGGCCGGTCTGGGTCAGCATCACGTTGCCGGGCTTGATGTCCCGGTGGATGATCCCGTGCCGATGGCTGAACTCCAGTGCCGCGCACATGTCGGCGCAGATCTCCAGCGCCCGGCGCGGCTGGAGCCGCCCCTCGACGCCGAGGACCTCCTTGAGGGTCCGCCCGTTCACGAACTCCATCACGATGAACGGGAGGGTCTCGCCCGTCGGGGCGGTCTCCTCGCCGGTGTCGTAGACGGCGACGATCGCCGGGTGGTTCAGCGAGGCGGCGTTCTGCGCCTCGCGGCGAAACCGCATCTGGAAGGTGGCGTCCCTGGCCAGGTCTGTCCGGAGCATCTTGATCGCGACGTCCCGACCGAGCCGGAGGTCCCGACCGCGGTGCACCTCGGCCATGCCGCCGTAACCGAGCAGCTCGCCGACCTGGTACCTGCCACCGAGCAGGCGGGCCTGGGCTGTCATCGCGTTCGTCGTCCTTCGCTCGTCGTCGTCTCGCCGGCATCCGGCTCGAGCCGTACCACCCGACGGTACGACGTCCCGGCCGGATCGTCGCGTCCGAGGGCACTCACCGCGCCGGACGTCGTGCGTGGCGCACCGGTGTCAGCGGCCAGGCTGCCCTGTTTCGCCAGGTAGGAGAGCACGCCGGAGCAGACCAGGACCAGTACGGCCAGCAGGATGGCCAGGGTCACCATGCCGGACCGGGAACGGCGTGGTGGAACAGGCGTCGGGAGCGGCTGCCGGGCGTACCCCATGGGCCGGTCGGACCGGAGCTGGGCCGGGGGGACGGACGCCGCGCCCCGGGTCTGCTGGTACGGCACCGCCGCCGGCCGGGCCATCGGGGCGGCCTGGGCCGGCGGACGCTGCTGGGCCACCGGCGGCTGCGGGTGCCGGGCCGCGACCGGCGGACGCGCCTGCCCGTTGACCGGCGGACGCGCCTGCCCACTGACCGGCGGACGGGGCGCCAGCGCGGCGGGCTGCTGTCGGGCCGCGGAGGGTACCTGCGCGCGGGCCATCGGGCCGGCCGGGGAGGCCGGTGCCCCGGAGACGGGGCCGCCGGAGACCGGGCCGGGGTGCCCCCCGCCGGCCCGTGCCTGCTGGGAGAGGACGAGCTTGGCCTGCCGGGCGACCGAGGCCAGCGCGGCGGCGCTCGGCCAGCGGTGAGCGGGCTCCTTCGCCATGGCCCGCTCCACGATCGCCTTGACCTGCGGCGGGATGTCGCCGGGCAGCGCCCGGGGAGCGTCCCGCACGTGCTTCATCGCGATTTCGAGGGGATTGTCACCCTCGAAGGGTCGCCGGCCGGCCAGACACTGGTACGCGACGACGCCGAGCGCGTACACGTCGGAGGCGGGGGTGGCGACCGCCCCGGTGGCCTGTTCGGGGGAGATGTACGAGGCGGTGCCGAGCACCGATCCGGCGGCGGTGAGCTGACCGACCAACTCGGACCGGGCGATGCCGAAGTCGGTCAGCACCAGCGTCCCGTTGGGCCGGACGAGCAGGTTGCCGGGCTTCACGTCCCGGTGCACGATGCCCTTCTCGTGGGCGGCGTGCAGCGCGTCGGCGGCCTGGGCGAGCAGGGCCATCGTCCGGGCCGGGGTGAGCCGGCCGACCCGGCTGAGCGTCGACGACAGGGCGTCACCCTCGACGTACTCCATCACCAGGAAGGCGATCTCCTGGTCGCTGCCGAAGTCGTAGACGTCGACGACGCCGGGATGGTTGATGGTGGCCATGGTGCGCGCCTCGCCACGGAACCGCTCGGCGAAACCGGGCTCGTCGAGCAGCGCCGGGAGCAGGCTCTTCACCGCCACCGTACGGCCCAACACCTGGTCGGTGCCGCGCCACACGTCGCCCATGCCGCCGCTGGCGATCCGCTCGTCGAGGCGGTAGCGGTTGCCGAGCTGCACGCCGGGGCTGAGCATGTCAGCGGCCCCCCGCATCGGCGATGGCCGCCTGCATGATCTTGCCAGCGATCCGGGCGGCCTCACCGCTTCCGCCGCTGCCCGCCTGCTCCAGCTCCACGCAGACCGCGGAGACGGCGTTGCCGTTCTTGTCGAGCGCGAAGCCGATGAACCAGCCGTGGTCGGGCCGACCCGGCGCGGATTCCGCGGTGCCGGTCTTGCCGCCGACGGTGTACCCCGCGATCTGCGCCGACTCGCCGGTGCCGTTCTTCACCACGCTGACCATCATGTCCCGCAGGTCGTCGGCGACCTGGGCGCTGACCGGCTGACGCAGCTCACGCGGCTGGGCGTTGTAGTAGCTGGTGGTGCGGTCCGGCCCGAGCAGCTGCTTGACCAGGTACGGCCGCATCTGTCGACCCTTGTTGGCGACCGAGCCGGCGATCAGCGCACCCTGCAACGGGGTCATCCGGACGTTGTTCTGGCCGATGGAGGACTGCGCCAGCGCGGCGGGGTCGGTGCTGCCGTCGGGGTTCTGCATGTCGCCGGTCCGGCTGGCGGCCACCGGCAGGCCGCCCTCGCCGAGCTGGCCGACGGTGAGGTCGTCCTGCTCGAAGCCGAACTGCCGGGCCTTCTCCTTCACCGTGTCCGCGCCGAGCCGCACGCCGAGTTGGGCGAAGCCGGTGTTGCACGACTCGGTGACCGCGTTGATCAGGGTGACCTGCGCCTCGGGGCAGATCGACGAGTGCGCGTTGCGGATCTCCGCGCCCGACGTCGGCGGGGTCCAGCTCGGCCCGGCCGGGATCTGGGTGTCCTGGCCGACCCCGTTCTCCAGGGCTGCGGCCGCCACCACGATCTTGAAGGTGGAGCCGGGTGGCAGGGTCTCCGACAGCGCGCGGTTCTTCAACGGGCCGTCCGGGTCCTGCTCGTACTTGTTGTAGGCCGCCGACGCCACGTTGGTGTCGTGGTCGGCGAGCGGGTTCGGGTCGAAGCTGGGCATCGAGACGAGCGCCTGGATCGCACCGGTCCGCGGGTCGATGGCGATCGCCGCGCCCCGCTTCGCACCGGTGTTGTTGTTGCGCAGTTGCTCGTAGGCGGTGTCCTGGGCCCGCTTCGAGACGGTCAGCAGCACGTTGCCGCCGCCGCTCTCGTCCCCGGTGAACATGTCCTTGATCCGGTTGCCGAGCAGCGCGTCGCTGGTGCCGGCGAGGAAGTCGTTCTCCAGCCGCTCGATGCCGGTGTCGCCCAGGTTGACCGGCTTGTAGCCGAGCACGTGCGCGTACTTCGCCCCGGCCGGGTAGCTGCGCTGGAACTTCAGCTTGCCGCCGGTCTCCTTGCTGGTGGCGACGGCGGTGCCGCCGGCCTCGATGTTGCCCCGCCGACGCTCGTACTCGGCCACCTGGACCCGGCCGTTGTAGTCGCTGTTGCGGTATTCATCCGCCTTGTAGGCCTGGACCCAGTTCAGGTTGGCGAAGAGCAGCCCGAACAGGACCATGACGACGACGCCGACGCGGCGCAGGGGCGCGTTCACGGGCGGATCACCTCCGTGGGAGCACCGTGTAGCTGTTCCGGCGGACCGCCGCCCGGCCGGGCCCCCGGACCACCGCCCTGCGTCACCGGCCGCCGGGCGGCGTCGGAGATGCGCAGCAACACCGCGATGAGCAGCCAGTTCGCCATCAGCGACGAACCACCAGCGGAGAGGAACGGGGTGGTCTGACCGGTCAGCGGGATGAGCTTGCTGATGCCGCCGACGATCACGAAGACCTGGAGCCCGAGGGTGAAGGCGAGGCCACCGGCGACCAGCTTGCCGAACGAGTCACGCACGGCCAGCCCGGCCCGCAGCCCCCGCTCGACGATGAGCAGGTAGACCACCAGCAGCGCGGTCAGCCCGAACAGGCCGATCTCCTCGCCGATGCCGGCGAAGATGAAGTCGTTCTGCACCTCGGGGATCTCCAGCGGCTCCCCGGCGCCCGGCCCGGACCCGAACAGGCCACCGCTGCCCAGGCCGAGCAGCCCCTGCACCAGCTGGTAACCCCGGTCGTACGGTTCGGCGAACGGGTCCAGCCAGATCTCGGCGCGGGTGTAGAAGTTGGCGAACGGCCCGCCCACGGTGCCACCGAGCACGTACGCGAGGTAGACGCCGCCGAAGAAGAGGACCAGACCGATCAACAGCCAACTGACCCGTTCGGTGGCGATGTAGAGCGTCACCACGAACATGCCGAAGTAGAGCAGCGAGGTGCCGAGGTCCTTCTCGAAGACCAGGACCAGCAGACTGATCATCCAGACCCCGAGCACCGGGCCGAGGTCCCGGCCGCGCGGGAAGTCGATGCCGAGGATGCGGCGGCTGGCCAGCGAGAGCACCTCGCGCTTACGGACCAGGTAGTAGGCGAAGAAGACCAGCAGCGCCAGCTTGGCGAACTCACCGGGCTGGATGCTGAAGCCACCGACCCTGATCCACAGCTTGGCACCGTTGATCTCGGAGAACTGGCCGGGCAGCACCGCCGGGATCATCACCAGCACGATGCCGGCCAGCCCCAGGGTGTACGCGTACCGGGAGACCGCGCGGTGGTCGCGCATCAGCACCAGCAGACCGGCGGCGAGGATCACCGCGGCCAGCGTCCAGGCCAGCTGGCGACCACCGGTGCCGGCGAAGATGGCCAGCGTCTCCCGGTCGGCGGGGGCGGCCTTGCCGAGGTCGAGCCGGCGCAGGAAGCCCACCCCGATGCCGTTGAGCAGGGCCACCGCGGGCAGCAGGGCCGGATCGGCGAACGGCGCCAGCCAGCGGATCACCAGGTGCATGCCGAGGAAGACCAGCCCCAGTGCGGCGGCCGGCATCCAGAAGTCGCGGGTGACGGTGTCGAGCAGGTTCGCCTCGACGATCGCCCCGTACGCGGCCACCAGCACCATCGCCAGCAGCAACAACGACAGTTCGGCGTTGCGCCGGGACCGCGCCAGACGTACGCCGGGCCGCTCGCCCGTCGTGGCGGGCGAGACTGCCGGAGTGGCCGCTGCGGTCAAGGAGGTGTCCCTCGGTTCTCAGCCGACGGTCACTCGGGCGACCGGCAGCCCGCCGGGTCTCCGGCCGGCGGAACCGCGTCGGAGGCCGAGGCGTCGGGTGTGGTGGGCGGCGTGGGAGTGCCGGTGGTGCCCGGAACCTCGGTGGGGCTGGGGCTGGGTGACACCGGACTCGTCGTCGGCGTCGGCGTCGTCGGGGAACTGGTGACGACGAGCGACGGGGCGGGCGGGCAGACCGGCTTCAGGTTCGGGTTGGCCGGGTCGTCGCTGGTCAGCTCGGCCAGCCGGCGCAGCGCGTCCGGTCGACTCTTGGCCTGGATGCCCTGCTTGACCTGCTCCTGGGCGGCCAGGGTGAGGTCGTCGAGCTTGGCCTGGCTGGTCGAGTGCACGCTGGACAGGTCGAGGCCGGCGACCTGGCCGGGAACCCCGCGGAAGACCGCGAGCTGCCCACCTTCGGTCGCTCCGACGTAGTACTGCCGCTGGGTGTAGCTCCAACCGGCGAAGAGGCCACCGCCGAGGATGACCAGCAGCGCCAGCAGCATCGCCGCGGTACGCAGCGGCCGACGGGGACGGTCCGGGTCGTCGTCCCGGTTGGCCGCCGGTTCCTCCGGAGCGGGTGGACGCGGGGCGGAGAGCGCCGACGCGCGGGCCGCCGGGGTGGAGTCGTCGGCCGCGGTGGCCATGCCCCGGTCCCGGGCCGCGGCCCCGCCGACGATCGGGCTCGCCTCGACGATGTCCTGGTCGGTGGCGTCCGCGATGATCACGGTGATGTTGTCCGGGCCGCCGCCGCGCAGGGCGAGCTGCACCAGCCGCTCGACGCACTGCTGCGGGTCACGGTATTCCCGGAGGCTGTCGCCGATGGTCTCCGCGCTGACCACGCCGGAGAGGCCGTCGCTACAGATCAGGTAGCGGTCCCCGGGCAACACCTGACGGACGCTGTATTCCGGGTCGATGTCCCGGCCGTCGAGGGCGCGGGTGAGCAGCGAGCGCTGGGGGTGGCTGCTCGCCTCCTCCGCGCTGATCCGCCCCTCGTCGACGAGCATCTGAACGTAGGTGTCGTCCTTGGTGATCTGGGCGAACTCACCGTTGCGCAGAAGGTAGGCCCGCGAGTCGCCGATGTGGACCATGCCGAGCTTGCTGCCCGAGAAGAGGGTGGCGGTGAGCGTGGTGCCCATCCCCTCCAGCTGCGGGTTGGCGTCCACGGTGTCGCGGAGCTGCTGGTTGGCGGTGCCTACGGCCGATCGCAGCGCGTCGACGAGCGCGTCCCCCGGGACGTCCTCGTCGAGCGGCGCCATGGCACCGATGACGATGTTGCTGGCGACGTCACCGGCGGCCATGCCGCCCATGCCGTCGGCTACGGCGAGAAGCCGCGGCCCGGCGTAGACGGAGTCCTGGTTTCCGTCTCGGATCAGACCGCGGTCGCTGTGGGCCGCATAGCGCAGGGTCAGAGTCATGGCCGTAATTCGAGAGAGGTGCGGCCGATACGGATCGGCACGCCGAGGGGGACGGGGGTTGGTCCGGTGACCTTAGCGCGATCGAGGTACGTGCCGTTAGTCGAGCCGAGATCCTCGACGAACCACTGTCCGTCCCGGGGCACCAGCCGGGCGTGCCGGGCGGAGGCGTAGTCGTCGGTGATGACGAGGGTGGAGTCCTCGGCCCGACCGATGGTGATCTGCGCTTCGCCGAGGGTGATCCGGGTGCCGGCGAGTTGGCCGGCGGTGACCACCAGCTGGTGGGCCGCCCGACCCCGCTTCACCTTCGCCGGCTTCGCCGCCTGCTGCTGGGTCGACGCGCCGACCGCGCGGGGCGCGGCCACCAGCCGCCCCGACCGGGCGCCCGCGAAGAGATCCCGACGGATGACACCGACCACCGTGAACACGAAGATCCACAGCAGGATGAGGAACCCGAACCGGGCGACGGTGATGACGAGTTCCGGCAAGGCGGGTCAGCCGTCCACGCGGAAGGTCAGCGTCGTGGTGCCCAGCTGGATCATGTCGCCCGGGTTGAGGGCGACGGCCGAGACCCGCTGACCGTTGACCATGGTGCCGTTGGTCGACCCGAGATCGGTCAACACGACCTGGCCACCGTCGAAGTCCAGCCGGGCGTGTCGGCGGGAGATGCCGACGTCCGGCAGGCGCAGGTTGGCCTGGTCGCCCCGGCCGATCACGGTCGAGCCCATCTGCAACGGGTAGGTACGGCCGTCGCCGGAGACCAGCCGGACGTTGCGGGCGCCACCGTGCCCCGGCGGGGGACCGTAGCCGCCGCCCTGGTCGTACGCCGGGTAGGCCGGCGGGCCGGGGTCGTAACCGCCCGGCGAGGACACCGGAGCGACCTCACCGCCGGTGTAGACCTCGGCGGTGACCCGGAACATGCCGGTGTCCAACCCCTCGCCGCGCTCGACCTCGACGATCACGTCGCCGTAGACCGTCCACGCCTGCTCGCCGATGAACTCCGCCTGCGACTGGGCCAGCTCCTGGGCCAGCGCGGCGGCGTACGGCGCCAACCGACTGTGGTCGTACGGGGAGAGATCGATCACGTAGCGGTTCGGCACCAGGGTGCGGCCACCAGCGAGGATGGCCTTGTGCGCCTCGGCCTCCCGCTGCATGGCGTTGAGGATCTCCACGGGGTGGACCACCCCTTTGAAGACCTTGGCGAAGGCCCCTTCGACCAGGCCTTCCAGACGCTTCTCGAAGCGTTGCAGCACGCTCACCGGCTCCTCCTCGGGTTCCGAGGACATGATGGTATCTGGACGGCGCGCATGCAGCTCGCGCGCCGCTCGGCCGCCGCGCGGCGGCCCGTTCGGAGGGGCCCTGCGGACCGTGCTACTCTTTCGTCCGCCACGAAGGGTGACCGCTCGCAAGAACGGTAACCCGTCGAGGCCAGACCACCGAACCGGGTAGGATGTTCGGGGCCCGCCGGAGACGGCGGGGTCGAGCTATCACGTTCGAGGGTCGTGCCACGGGGATGTGGCGGAATGGCAGACGCGCACGGTTCAGGTCCGTGTGTCCGAAAGGACGTGGGGGTTCAACTCCCCCCATCCCCACCAGTCGACGAGGGCTCCGCAGGATGCGGGGCCCTCACTTCGTATCGGGGCGTACCGGACGTCACGCTATGCTCCGAGGGTTTTTTCCAGCCTCCTAACTGACCAGGAGTGTCGTGTGAGTGTCGCGTTGGTGACCGGGTCGGGCGGTCTGATCGGTTCCGAGGCGGTCCGGCACTTCGCCGGGCTCGGCCTGGACGTGGTCGGCATCGACAACGACATGCGGCAGGAGTTCTTCGGCGCCGAAGCCTCGACCGCGTGGAACGTCCGGCGGCTGACCGACGAGCTGGGGTCGGCGTACGCGCACCACAGCATCGACATCCGCGACCGGGACACGCTCGGGAAGCTCTTCGCCCGGTACGGCCGGGACATCGCCGTGGTGATCCACACCGCTGCCCAGCCGTCGCACGACTGGGCGGTGCGCGACCCGTTCACCGACTTCGACGTCAACGCCGTCGGCACCCTCAACATCCTGCAGAACGTGCGGGAGCACTGCATCGAGGCGCCGCTGATCCACTGCTCGACCAACAAGGTCTACGGCGACCGGCCCAACAGCCTGCCGCTGGTGGAGCAGGAGACCCGGTGGGAGATCACCCCGGGGCACCCGTACGAGCAGGGCATCCGCGAGGACATGTCGATCGACGCCTGCCTGCACTCGGTCTTCGGGGCCTCCAAGGTCGCCGCCGACGTGATGGTGCAGGAGTACGGCCGCTACTTCGACATGCGCACGGCCTGCTTCCGCGGCGGCACGCTGACCGGCCCGGCACACTCGGCGACCGAACTGCACGGCTTCCTCGGGTACGTGATGCGGGCCAACATGGAACGCCGCACGTACAAGATCTTCGGTTACCAGGGCAAGCAGGTCCGGGACGCCATCCACAGCTCGGACGTGGTGTCGGCGTTCGAGGCGTTCTTCCGTGACCCGCGCTCGGCGGCGGTCTACAACCTGGGCGGCGGCCGGCACTCCAACACCTCCAACCGGGAGGCGTTCGCGCTGGCCGAGCAGATCACCGGTCAGGAGATGATCACCGAGTACGTCGACGCGAACCGGATCGGCGACCACAAGTGGTGGATCGGCTCGAACGAGGCGTTCCAGGCCGACTACCCGGGCTGGAAGCAGGTCTACGACGTACCGATGATCATGCGGGAGATCTACCAGGCCAACATCGACAAGTGGGTGCCGGGAGCATGACCGCACAGGGCAAGCGGAACGTCCTCGGCGTCCTGGTCGACGCCACCGACTACGCCTCGGCGACCGAGCAGGTCGTCGCGGCGGCCCACCAGCGGCGTCCGCTGGCGCTGACCGCGCTGGCCGTGCACGGGGTGATGACCGGGGTGCTCGACCCGGCGCACAACGCCCGGCTCAACTCCTTCGACGTGGTCACCCCGGACGGGCAGCCGGTGCGCTGGGCGCTCAACCTGCTGCACCAGGCCGGGCTGTCGGACCGGGTCTACGGCCCGACGCTGACCCTGCACGTGCTGCGCCGTTTCGCCGCCGAGGGTCTGCCGGTCTACCTGTACGGCTCGACCGAGGAGACGCTGGCGAAGCTGCTCCCGGCGTTGGCGCGGATGTTCCCGGACCTGAAGATCGCCGGGGTGGAGCCGTCGAAGTTCCGCGCGGTGCGGCCCGGCGAGGACGTCGAGATCGCCGACCGGATCCGGGCCAGCGGCGCCCGGCTCGTCCTGGTCGGCCTGGGCTGCCCCCGCCAGGAGATCTTCACGTACGCGATGCGACCCCTGCTGGACATGCCGCTGATGGCCGTCGGCGCGGCCTTCGACTACCACGCCGGTCTGCTCAAGCAGCCGCCCCCGTGGATGCAGCGGGCCGGCCTGGAGTGGTTCTGGCGGCTCGGCCTGGAGCCGAAGCGGCTGTGGCGGCGGTACGTCATCCTCAACCCGGCCTACCTGACCCGCCTCGCCGGCCAGAAGACCGGCCTGTGGAAGGCGCGGCCACCGGCCCCGGCCACCGAGCGGCCGGCCACCTTCGCGGTCTGACCGTCCACTCCGTCCACCCCGGAGCACGGTCACCCCTACGGGGCGCTTCGGGGTGGAACAGGGGCCTGCCCCGGATTCGCCGGACGCCGTCCTGGGCAAGGCTGTGTCCATGGATGGCCATCTCATCGTGCTGCTGTCGATCGCCGCCGTCTGGCTCGCCGCCGGCGTCGTGGCGGACGGACTGCCCCGGCTGGACCGGGCGCGCGCCCTGCGACGGCGTACCGGATGGCTGCTCGCCCTCTCCGTCGCCGGCCTCGGCCTGACCGCGACGGTGCTGGCCGCCGGCCTGACCAGCGCCGGGAACACCCCGTTCGACCGGGCAGCCGTCCAGCTTCCGCTGGTGGCCGTCCCGGCGCTCACGGTGGCGGCCTGCACGGTACGCCGGGTACGCCGGTTGCGGGCCGGCGCGGGCGCGTTCGCCGCCGCGCCGGACACCCCCGCGCCGTACGGCCTGCGGGCCGCCGCCGGACACCCGCTGGTCGGCCTGCCGGTGCAGGTGACCGCGCTGGCCACCGTGCCGGGCCTGCTCTCCGCCGCCGGGCTGGACCTCGGCGTCGACGACGGGGTCACCGGGATCGCGCTCACCGTGGGTGGGTTGGCCGTCCTCGCCATCGGGGTACGCCACGGACTGCGGCACAACCGGCTCGCCGAGCGGACGCTGCCGAGCGCCAGCCCCGCGCTGGCCGGGCTGCCCGCCTCACCGGCTGCGGCCGGCTCCCTGCACGTATAGCAGCTCCAGGATCGCCCGGGTCGCCTCGAACCACCGGTCGAGCCAACCGGGCGGCGGGACGCTGCCCTTGGGTGGCAACTCCAGCAGCAGGCCGCGCAGCAGTGGGTGGTCGACCAGCGACTCGGGCGGCTCCGTCGGCCAGCCGGCCGGCGGGAACGACGGCTCGGTGAGCGGGTTCGGGTCGAGCGAGGGCAGCGACAGCGGCGACCCGGCCTGCTCGGGTGCGGTGACACCGTCGCGGCCCAGTTCGGTGTCGGCGGCGCCGACCTCCGTGAGCACGGTGTCACGTCGCGCGCCGCGATACTTGCCGCCGAAGCGTTCGGTCTTGCCCGGGCCGTTGGTGATGTTGTCTGAACCGATCGTCGTCATCCGTATCGCCTGCCTCGCTCGGTTGCCGCTCCGTGCGGCGGGTCGTGGACCAACGCCGTACCGAGGGGTACAACGACGCGGGACGCAAGTGGCGACGGGCCGGCCGGGGAGTGTCCCCGACCGGCCCGCGGTCAACGCCACGCTGCGTTGGTCAGTACTGGCCGAACGCGCCGTCTCGAGCGTCGGCGACGAAGGCGTTCCATTCCCCTGGGGCGAAGACGAGGGCGGGACCTGTCTTGTCCTTCGAGTCCCGTACCCCGACCGCCCCGATCACGTACGCCACCTCGACGCAGTTGTCACAGTTCGGCCCGCTCTTCGAGCTCTTGAACCAGGTCGCCTGCGTCAGGTTCTCGGGGAACCTCTTGGTCGCCATTTCCACAACGGCTCCTCTGCCAGTTTTGCGATGTGTGCGATGGACTCCTCCGGTTCCATGGCCGCTGCTCGAATCTGATCGAAGATGGACTTGTACTTCTGCAGCTCGTCGCTCTTCTCCAGGAAGAGCCCACCCGTGGCGTTCTCCGCGTACACGACATCCGGATCACCTGCTTCGGGAAAGCCGAGAATGGTGAAGTTCCCGTCCATGCCGGCGTGCGCCCCCACCTCGAAGGGCAGGACCTGCAACGTCACGTTCGGCAGTTCGGAGACCTCCACCAGCCGCCTGAGCTGACCACGCATCACCGCGTCGCCGCCCACCGGCCGACTCAACACCGCCTCATCGAGCACCACCCACAGATCGACCGGATCGTCCTGGGTCAACAACGACTGGCGGCCCATTCGGACACGCACCCGTTGTTGCACCTCGTCGGCGCTCAGGTCCGGACGGGCCGCGCAGATCATCGCGCCGGCGTACTCCTCGGTTCCCAGCAGACCAGGGACGACCTGCTGCTCGTACGCGCGGATCGTGCCGGCCGCCGCCTCGAACCCCACGTACGCCCCGACGAGCACCGTGCTGTAGGGGTGCCACCACCCCTTCTGCCGCGCCTCGCGGGCGATCTGCACCAGTTCGTCGCTCTCCGTGCCCACCACCCCGTAGATCCGGAGCATGTCCCGCACGTCACGTGGGGTCGCCGAGGTGTGACCGGTCTCGATCCGGGACACCTTGGAGGCGGAGCATTCCAACTGCTCGGCGACCGCTTCGATCGTGATGCCGGCGCCGTCACGCAACCGGCGCAGCTCGGCCCCGAGCCGACGACGCCGGATGGTGGGGCTCCGCCGCTCGCTCATCGGGTCGCCCCGGGTGCCGCTGACAGGAAAAGCTGGTGCCTCGCGTTCACCGGGCTACCTCCGGTCATCCGCGCCCGCGTCCACACCCGCCAGGGGCGCGACCGACGAACGGCGGGCGATCGTTCGCGGCAGGGGTGAAATACGGTCGTCGACCGGCCGCGTCGGGCGAAACCGCCGTCCAGTGTGCAGCCCCCGGGTCGACGTGATCAAGCGCCCGGTTCACGTGTCGCACTCACGTATCGGCAAAAATCGACATGCAACTTGCATCCAGCCCGACGCTGATGCACCCTGTCCGTATGGTTCGAGTCACTCACCGTTTCCGGCCGATCTCCCGGTGTGATCATCGCCCCGGCATCGGCCGGGCGGATGGGTGCCCCGGCCCAGTTGTGTCATCGAGATCTGCCTCAGGTTGAAGGCCCCACCGCTGCACGCCCGGTGGCTGCGGCGGTGGGAGCGGTAACACCCGTGAGCAGCCGGGTGATGGTCGGGTGGCGGTCCACCACCAGCGGGTACGGCCCGGCCAACACCACATCGAGCACCGGCCCCGAGGCACAACCCCGTCGCCGGACCCGTACGACGTCCCCCGTTCCGCACCGGTCGGCCCGCGACGCCGACCATACCCTCCAGGAGCCCATGTGCTTCCCCGCTCCGGTGACGTTCTGCACGTGACTCGTGCCGCCAGTGTGCAGTTCCTCAAACCGATCACCTTCCGGGTGATCCGGGTGCTCGACTGGCCGACCTACGACGGCTGGCTCTGGCTCGACGGCTACCAGCTGAATGCGTCGGGAGACGCGGTCAGCCGTCGGTCGATCTTCGTCCAGCAGGCCGGGCTGACCCAGCTCCGAGCCGCGCCCGTACCACGCCAGCACACCGCACGGTCGCGGCGACCGGTCAACCGCGCTCCGATCGCGGTGGGCTGACTCTGCGATAACCCGGCCGGTGGGCGTACCGCCGCCATAGAATCGGTACGCCCACCCCGGCGAACGTCTCCACCCCGCGCGTTCCGGCCCCTGAACCTGGGATGGCCATGGTCAATCTGCCTGCCGCGCGGCGGCACCACAGGTCACGTGTCAGATGCGCCTTCGGGCTGCTGGCCCTGATCGGCGTGGTCACCACCCTCGTGGTGGTCACCCGCTACCCGGCCGAGTCGGCCACCCGGCTCGCCGAGCCGGTACCGGCTCCCGAGATCACCGTGGTCGGGCAGGGCGACACCCCGACCGTCGACGCCACGCAGCTCGACCGGGCGCTCCCCGCCCAGGCCCGCGCGGGTGCCGCCGCCGCGGACGACCCGCCGGCCGACCCGGGCCCCGGTACGGCGGCCGACCCCCGCCGGGACGCTGCGACCGACCCCGGTCAGGACGCTGCGACCGACCCCGGTCAGGACGCGGCGACCGACGGCCACGGCGTGGCGGCCGACCCGAACACCGCGCAGGCGGGCGTCGGTGGTGGTGCGTCCGCGCTCGCCGGACCCCGACACCCGTCGGGCGACCCACAGACCGTTGCCCAGTCCCTCTTCTACTCCGGTCTGCTCGGTCTGGCCATCTCCCTGGCCGGGCTGGGCCTGGTCGGCACCAGACGCCGGATGTGGTGAGCCCCCGGTCACCCGGTGGGGCTGGCCGTCGGGGTGGAGGTGACGGTCCCGGTCGGTGAGGCCGACGCCTCGGCGGCCACCACCAGGGTCACCTCGTCTCCCGGCGACACCAGCTCACCCCTTTCCGGGTCGGTGGCCAGGACGGTGCCGGGCGGCTGGTCCGACTCCTGCTTCTGCACCCGGTAGGACAACCCGAACCGACCCAGCAAGGTCTGTGCGGCCTCCTGGGAGAGCCCGACCAGCGGCGGCACCGGAACTCCGGCGGGGCCGGTCGTCGATGGCGTGGTCGGTGGCGTCGTCGGCGGTGTGGTCGGCGCGGTGGCCGTCGGGGCGGTGGCCGTGGTCGGCACTGCGGTCGCCGGCGGGGTCGGTGTCCCGTCCGGCGGGGAATCCACGGCCCGCAGCGCCAGCCAGATCCCCATCCCGACGAGCCCGAGCAACAGGAGCGCGAGGACACCCAACAGGATGGGCGTCCACCAGCGCCGGTCGCGCTGCTCCTCGCCGTACCACTCGGCCGGCTCCCCGAGGTCCGAACGCGGCGGCGGCACCCCGGCCCGACCGGACCACACCGGCGACCCGGCCGGTTCGGCCCGGGTCGCGTCGTCGGGTGGACGGGGCAGCGGGCGGGTCGCGTCGTCGGCGGGTGGCTCCTGGCGGTCGTCGCTCATCGCACGTCCTCTCGCCACCCGGCGGGCGTCGGGCGTCGGCCTACCGCGTTCGTGGCCCTCTGCCGACCAGGCAGTCGGGCCCTCGGCCGACCAGGTGGTCGTGGCCCTCGGCTCACCAAGGTAACGGTCGGCGTCGTCATCCACCGGGATCGGCGCGACGACCCGCCCGTCACGGCGTGGGCGTCACCTCGGGACTCGGCGTCGCCCCGTCACCGCAGGAGATGGAGACCTGGTCGTTCCAGTGCGCGGTCGTGTCGGCGGCGGGCACCTGGGCGGTGACCTCGCCGCGCTTGCCGACGGGATAGCGGGGGAACAGCCCCAGGTCGCCCAGTTCGTCGGCCACCTCCCCGCAGTCCTCGCCGACCAGGTCCGGCACGTCGACCTCGGGGGCCGGCCCGCTGACCTCGACCCGCACGGTGGTGCCCGGCCCGACCGAGGTGCCCTGGGCGGGCACGGTACGGGTCACCGTCCGGCCGGAGCCGGTGCCGAAGACCAGCCGCCAGCCGAGCTTCCGGTCGTGCAGTTCGTCCCGCGCCTTCTCGAAGTCGAGGCCGACCAGCCGGGGCACGGTCAGGCCGCCGGTGCCGGCGGCGGGCGGGGGTGGCGTGGTGGTCCGCGCCGTGGTCGGCCGGGCAGTGGTCGACGCTTCGGGCGGGCTGGCCGATCCGGTGGCCGCCGCCTCCGGGGTGGTACCGGTCTCCGGAGTGCCGGGATCGGCCAGCATCCACCCGACGGTGCCACCGACGGCGGCCAGCAGGACCGTCGCCAGAGCGCCGCCGAGCAGCAGCGTGCCCCGGCCCGGCCGGTCACGCTCCGCAGCGTCCTGTTCGGTGTACTCGTCGTCCATGATGCTCCCGCCTCGTCCCCGAGACGGTACCGGCCGCTGCCCACCGGTCACCGGGCGTGCTCCGGTGGTCGCACGACTCGCCGCCTCGACCAGGGGACGCTACAGTCCCCGGCATGGCGGGACGGGGCTGGGGAGGATCGGTGCTCACCGCGGTCGGCGTCGCTGCCGGCGTGGGCGCCGCACAACTGGGCTTCGGCTACGGCCTGGGCATCATCAACTGGGCACCGGTCGACGTCGGGGCCACCGAACCGTCCTGGTTCGCCAGTCTCGCCTGGGCGACCTGGATCGCCGCCGTCTCCACCATCGCCGGGGCGGTCTGCGCGCAGCGGCTGCACGAACGCGGCGAGGACATCGCCGCCGGGAGCACGCTGCACCGGGTCACCCTCGCGGTGGCGGGCGCGGTCGGCGCGTTGATCACGGTGCTGCTGGTCGCGGTGCCGTCCCGGGCCGCCTCCATGCCGGACACCTTCTCACCGCAGGCCGTCGCGGCCGGTTACGCCGGGGTCGGCGTGCTGGTGGGACTGGTGGTGGCGGTCTGGACGCTGCACTCGCGGGCCGCCGCGGCGAACGTGATCGCCACCGTCGGCTGGCTCTGGCTGCTGGCCGTGGTCTCCGTCGCCGACGGGGTGCTCGCCGGCCGGGGGCTGACCAGCGCCCAACTCGGCATCTGGCAGATCGCCCAGGACAGCCCCCGGTTCTGGTTGCGGGACCATCTCTACTGGCCGGGGGCACTGCTCGCCCTGGGCTCGGCGCTGCTGATCGGCGCGCTGGCCGCCCGGCGGGCCGCCCGGACGGCAGAGCTGCGACTCGGCGCGGTGGTCTCCGGCGCGGCCGGGCCGCTGCTCGTCGCGGTCGCCTACTTCCTCGCCGTACCCCGACTGGCCACGATCTCCCCGGCCCAGGTTTCGGCCCACCTCGTCGCGCCGTACGCGGTGATCGTCGGGGCGGCCGGTTCGGTGCTGGTGGCCTCGCTCGCCCAGCGGGCCGAGCGACGCGCCGCCGTGCGGTCGACGCCGCCGCTGCCCCGCCCTCGCACCGGCGAGCTGGACGACCTGCCGGCCGGCACGAGCCCGGTCCCACCATCCGACGTGGACGCCCACGCCGGGCTCCCGGCCACCCCGGCGGGCGTCTCGGACGCCCCCCGTACGCAGACCGAGCCCGCCCCGGGAAGCCGCGCGCCTGACCCGGGGAATCCCGTGTCCGGGCCGCAGCGCGGCGCGGACTCCTCGGCACCGGCGACGGGAAGCGGTGGGGATTCGACACCATCGGCGACCGGACGGGCCCGGCCGGTCCGGCGGAGTCGGACTTCCGCGGTGGGCAAGCCGGACGGTGCGTCGCCGGTCGATCCCGCTGCGGACCAGGGCCCCCGCTGACAGCCTCGCCACCCCTGACGACCTCGTCCCAGGTCGGTATCCCGCGAAGCTCGTATGACGCCCCGGCAACGGTAGGAACCCGGCCCGCCAGGGCGCGGTGAAGGCACCCGACCCGGCAGGGCTCGGCGGATCAGTCGACCGGCCAGGTGTGCACCGGCTCGTTGCTGCGTTGGAGTTCGGCGTACCGGTTGGCCATGTGGTGCAGCGCCGCGTCCCGGTCCAGGTTGCGGTGCCGTTCGGCGGCCCACACCGTCTCGGTCTGCCAGACCGCGCCGTTGCGGCCGGTCTGGCAGCGCTGCTCGATGATGCCGAGCAGCCGGTCCCGTTCGGCGGGGGCGACCCCGAACCGGTCGAGCCCGGTGGCCGCCTTCGGCAGCAGGGTGTCGAGGACCAGCTTGGTGACCGGCACTTCGCCGAGCCGGGGCCAGTGCAGCATCGCGTCCATGCCCCGTCGGGCGGCGGCGTGGAAGTTCTCCTCGGCGGAGCTGAAGGTGAGCTGGCTCCAGATCGGCCGGTCCGACTCGGCCAGCCCACGCGCCAACCCGAAGTAGAAGGCGGCGTTGGCCAGCATGTCGACCACGGTCGGGCCGGCCGGCAGCACCCGGTTCTCCACCCGCAGGTGCGGGCGGCCGTTCATGATGTCGTACACCGGGCGGTTCCAGCGGTAGACGGTGCCGTTGTGCAGCCGCAGCTCGGACAGTTGCGGGACGCCGCCGCCGTGCAACACCTCGACCGGGTCCTCGTCGGCGCAGATCGGCAGCAGCGGCGGGAAGTACCGGACGTTCTCCTCGAACAGGTCGAAGATCGAGGTGATCCAGCGTTCCCCGAACCACACCCGGGGACGTACCCCCTGGGCCTTCAGCTCGTCCGGGCGGGTGTCGGTGGCCTGTTGGAAGAGCGCGATCCGGGTCTCCGCCCAGAGTTGCCGGCCGTAGAGGAACGGTGAGTTCGCCCCGACGGCGACCTGGACGCCGGCGATGGCCTGGGAGGCGTTCCAGTAGTCGGCGAAGCTGTCCGGTGCCACCTGGAGGTGGAACTGGAGGCTGGTGCAGGCGGCCTCGGGCACGATCGAGTCGGTGTGCGTCCGGAGCCGCTCCACCCCCCGGATGTCCAGCTCGATGTCCTCACCCCGGGCACCGACGATCTGGTCGTTGAGCACCCGGTACCGCTCGTTGGTGGAGAGGTTGTCGGCCACCAGGTGCCGCTCGGTCAGGGTGGGCAGGATGCCGACCATGACGATCCGGGTGTCCGACCTGGCCGCCCGTTCGTCGGCCCGGGTCAGGCTGCTGCGCAGGTCGCTCTCGTAGTTGGTGAAGCCGGCTCCCTCGATCAGTCGGGGTGCCGCGTTCAGCTCCAGGTTGAACTGTCCCAGCTCGGTCTGGAAGAGCGGGTCGGCGATCGCGGCGAGAATCTCGTCGTTGCGCATCGCCGGTTCGGCGTCCGGGTCCATCAGGTTGAGTTCGATCTCCAGGCCGGTCATCGGCCGGTCGGCGTCGAAGCCGAAGTCGTCGAGCATCAGCGCGAAGACGTCCAGGCACCGCCGTACCTTCTGCCGGTAGCGGACCCGGTCCTCTCGGGAGAAGGCGCCCTGCTCGACGTCCCTACCCATGTTTCCTCCCGGCGTGAGGCGCACGGAACGGTGATCGTCCCGACGCGCAGTGTGAACCACAACGGTAAGAGCGCCCACGCGTCGGGGCCAGTGCCCACCGGGTATGCGCTGCCGGCTTCTCTACCCCGTGGTCGTCCACCGGCACCGGGGCGAACTCCCGCCGGCCGGTGACAATCCACACCCCTACGCGTCGAGGCCCCCGCTCGCGGGGAGCGGGGGCCTCGACGACGGGGTGGCTCAGGCCTGCCGGATGCCCTCGCCCTCGATCTCGATCTTGATCTTCTTGCCGACCAGCACGCCGCCGGTCTCCAGGGCGACGTTCCAGGTCAGACCGAAGTCCTCGCGGTCGATCTCGGTGCTGGCGGTGAAGCCGAACACGTCGGTGCCGAACGGGGTGCGGCCGACACCCTCGAACTCGACCTCCAGCTCGACCTGGCGGGTGACGCCCTTGATGGTCAGGTCGCCGAGCAGGACGAACTCGTTGCCGTCGTGGGACTTCACGGCGGTGCTGCGGTACTCCAGCGTCGGGAACTGCTCGACGTCGAGGAACTCGGGGCTGCGCAGGTGACCGTCCCGGTCAGCCTGGGCGGTGTTGATGCTGGCCGCCTGGATGGTGGCGGAGACCGAGGACTGCAACGGGTTCTCGGCGACGGTGATGGTGGCGGTCGCGTCGGCGAACTCGCCGCGTACCTTGCTGACCATCATGTGTCGAGCGACGAAGCCCACCCGCTTGTGCGCGGCGTCCAGCAGGTAGGTGCCGGCGGCGGGAATGGTGAGGCCGTCCCAGTCGCGGGTAACCGAATCGGTGCTGGTCATGTAACTGCCCTCCGGGGAAGATTGTTCTGAAGCCCAACGACTGCCTGAGCAACTATAGCCGTGGCAATATTCCCTGTGTCAAGCACTGTTAGGATGGCCAGGTGGACGAGAAAGTGTTCGACGACCCCCGGATCACCGCCGTCGGCCTCCTTGTCGAGGCGTACGCCGGGCTGTCGGCCCGGTTCGCCGCGCAGTACGAGGAGCACGGCGTCTCCGCGGTCGAGTTCGAGGTGCTGATGCGCCTCACCCGCTCCCCCGGCAACCAGCTGCGGATGACCGACCTGGCCGCGCAGACCTCCCTGTCCACCAGCGGCGTCACCCGGGTGGTGGACCGGATGGAACGCGACGGGCTGCTCCGCCGCCGGGCCTGCCCGTCCGACCGCCGCAGCTCGTACGCGGTGGTCACGCCCGCCGGCCTGAAGCGGCTGGACGAGACCCTGCCGGGCCACCTACGGATCATCGAGCAGTGGTTCACCGGCCAACTCGAGCCCGAGACCCTCACCGTCATGCTGGACGGCCTGCGCCGCGTGCGCGACGCCGTCCATCCGGGAGCGACCGCCGGCAGCACCGACCGGGCACCGACCGACGAGCCGACGTCCGCCTGCTGACCCACCGGCAGAAAAAGCGGCAGAACCTGACGGACCCACCGGACGCACACCCGCCGATGCCCACAAAACGGACGGTCGGGCTGGCTAGCCTTCATCGAGCGGGGGAGCACCGGGGGGTGCCGGCGCGAGCGATTGAGCGAGGGGTTGACCAGGGGGCTTGTTCGCTCGCGCCACCCCCGCGCCTACTCCAGGAGGCGCTCCTCGTCCGGCAGCAACCGGATGCCGCCGTGCCGGCACGCCTGCGTCAACCGCTCACGTACCTCGGCGGAGCCGGTGCTCACGGCCAACCCGACAAGCGCCTCGACCACGTCCCGCCGGTCCTGGCCGGCCGCCCCGGCAGCCACCGCCACCGCGAACCACTCCGCCGCCAACTCCCGGTCCCCCCGGTGCTGTGCCAGGGTGCCCTCGATCAGCGCGCACACCCCTTCCTCGGCACCGACCGGCCCGGACGGGCGGCCCCCGACCGTGCCCGCCTCCGCCGCCGTCCGGGACGTGGACGGCCCCGGACGGCCGTCACAGCGCAGCTCGGCCAGGACCTCGCCGGCCTCGTCCGTCCGACCTGACCGGGCCAGCGCCAGGCCCACCGTGCCGAGCACCCGCCGCCGGTGCCCCGGATCACCCACCCCTGCCAACGCCGCGACCACCCGCCGGCCCTGCTCCACCGCGTCGCCGTAACGGCCCTCCAGCCGGGCCACCTCGGCCAGGTCGGCACGGGCCAGCAGGCGCAGCCGGGGCTCGCCGCACTGGGCGGCCAACCGGTCGACCGCGGCGAGTCGACGCCGGGCGGCCGGCAGGTCACCGAGGCGGATCTCGTGCCAGGTCAGCTGGTGCTGGGCGACTGCCACGTCCCGGGTTCGGCCGTGCCGGGTGGCCAGGGTCAGTGCCGCGTGCGCCTGCTCGGCCGCTTCGTCGTACCCACCGGTGGCGACCAGCAGGGTGCCGAGGACGGTCCGCGCCGCCAACTCCCCGGCCACCTCGGTCCGCCCGGCCAGCACCGCGAGCGCGGCGCGGGCGGCGGGCAGTTCCTGTGCCGCCGCGCCGTGTTCGGCGGCGAGCCGGGCCACCCCGAGCAGCGCACACGCGCGCAGCACCGGATCGGCATCGGCGGTGCGGGGGTCCGCGAGCAGCCGCCGCAGCCACTGCCGGCCACTGACGTCCCGCCCCCGCATCCGCCACCAGCGGGTCAACGCGGCGGCCAGGCGCAGCGCGGTGATCGGGTCGTCCCCGGCGGCGTGCGCCAGCGCCGCGCCGATGTCGCCGGTCGCCTCGTCGAGCCGGCGGACGGCGGTGGGCTGTCGCGTCCCGACCAGGTCCGGCGCGGTACGGGTCACCAACCGGGTGACCGCGACCGCATGCCGGCGTCGGGCGGCGGTCAGTTCACCCCGGCCGGCGGCCTGCTCGGCGGCGTACTCGCGGACCGCGTCGAGCAGGCGGAACCGCAGCGGTCCGGTGCCCCGGACACTGAGCAGGCCCAACTCGACCAACCGGTCCAGCAGTGGCACCGGATCGGCCACCGGCAGGCCGTCCCGGTCGACCAGGTCGACGAGCACCTCCTCGGCCAGTTCCACCGACCATCGGTTGGCGAAGACCGAGAGCCGGCGCAACGCGGCCTGCTCCCCCTCGTCGAGCAGTCGGTAGCTGGTGGCCACCGCCTCCCGCAGGGTCACCGCCACCGCCGTCCGGGCAGGCTCGGCGGTACGGCTCGGCGGCGCGGCCTCCCAACCCCGCCAGCCCAGGTCCGGACCGGCCAGGTCGAGCACCCGGTCGCCGTACCGGTCGAGCAGTTCGGGCAGGTAGAGGCTCCGCCCCCGGGCCGCCATCAGCTCGATCGCCAGCGGCAGGCCGTCGAGTCGACGAACCAGCGCGGTGAGGGCGGGCAACTCGTCCGGGCCGGGCGGTTCCGGGCGGACCCGGGTGAGCCGGGCGGTGAACAGCGCCGCCGCCGGCCAGCGGGCCAACTCGTCCGGGTCGACCACGTCGGCCGGGGGCACCTCCAGCGGGGCCACCGGACGGACGAGTTCGCCGGGAAGGCCGACCGGGTGTCGTCCGGTCACCACCACCCGCAGGGTCGGCACCGCCCCGACGAGCAGGTGCAGCACCTCGGCCACCGGGTCGGGGGCCCGTTCGACCGCGTCCACCAGCAGCAGCGC
The DNA here is from genome assembly GCF_044548625.1 of Micromonospora sp. NPDC051925. Lineage (NCBI taxonomy): Bacteria > Bacillati > Actinomycetota > Actinomycetes > Micromonosporales > Micromonosporaceae > Micromonospora > Micromonospora sp. NPDC051925. The sequence continues at coordinate 39,605 of NZ_JBIUCH010000006.1, forward strand.
CGGGCGGCCCCGGAGCCGGGCGGCCAACTCGGCGAGGCGGGCCGCGCCGAGCACCGCGCAGGCCGCGGCGAGCACGTCGTTGGCGTCGGACCCGACGCCGACCAGCACCCCGGCCACCCCGCCGGGGTGGGCGTCGGTCACCGCGTGCGCCACGGCCAGGGCGAGCGCCGTCTTGCCCACTCCGGCCAGGCCGACCAGGCTCAGCACCGACGGCCAACCGTCGCCGGTCAACAACCCGGCCAGCTCGTCCAGTTCCCGTTCCCGGCCGATCAGCTCGACCGCCGGGGGGAGCGCGATCGGCGTACCCGGGAGGTCGAGGTCCCGGTGGGCGGTGCCGGCGGCGGTCGGTCGTCGCGGGAGCCCGACGGCGGCCGGGAGGGCCGGGCCGGCGGCGGCCCGGCCACGGGCGCTGGTAAGGAAGCCGGCGCGGGCCGCGCCGGTCAGGCCGAGCGCCCCGGCGATCAGCTCGACGGTGGTGCGGTGTGGTCGGTGGGACCGGCCGCGCTCCAGGTCACGGACCGTCCGCACGCCCACCCCGGCCCGCTGTGCCAGGTCGGCCTGGGTGAGGCCGGAGGCCAGGCGGTGGGCCCGCACCAGCTCCCCGATCGGGGTACGACCACCCGCGCCGGACGAATGATCATGATCCGGGGTCATGGGCAGGAAGGGTACGGACGGGATACGACGCCGAGCAGCCCTTCGTCGGCCTACCGACGGAAGACTGCGGATACCCGACAAACCCCCGTGCTGCCCCTACCCCGACGGGACGGTCACAGGCCCAGGTCGCGAGCGATGATCATGCGCTGCACCTCGGAGGTGCCCTCACCGATCTCCAGGATCTTGGAGTCCCGCCAGAACCGGGCCACCGGGTACTCGTTCATGAAGCCGTAGCCGCCGTGGATCTGGGTCGCCTCCCGGGCGTTGTCCACCGCGATCGTGCTGGCGTGCAGCTTGGCGATCGCCGCCTGCCGCTTGAACGGCTCACCGGCGAGCATCCGCGCGGCGGCGTCGTAGTAGGCCAGCCGCGCGGTGTGCGCCTTCAGCTCCATGTCAGCGATCTTGAACTGGATCGCCTGGTAGTTGCCGATCGGCTGGCCGAAGGCCTGACGCTGCATGGCGTACTTCACCGACTCGTCGACGCAGCCCTGGGCGAGGCCGACGGCGAGCGCGGCGATGGCGATCCGCCCCTCGTCGAGAATCCGCAGGAACTGCGCGAAACCCCGTCCCCGCGCACCGAGCAGGTTCTCCGCCGGCACCCGGCAGTCGTCGAAGGTCAGCTCGTGGGTGTCCGAGGCGTTCCACCCCACCTTCGAGTACGCCGACGCGACGGTGAAGCCGGGCGTGCCGGACGGCACGATGATGGTGGACAGCTCCTTCGAGCCGTCCGCGTTGGTGCCGGTCACCGCGGTGACGGTGACCAGGGCGGTGATGTCGGTGCCCGAGTTGGTGATGAACGCCTTCGCCCCGTTGATCACCCACTCGCCGGTCGACGAGTCCAGCACCGCCCGGGTCTGGGTGCCGCCCGCGTCCGACCCGGTGCCCGGCTCGGTCAGCCCGAACCCGGCGAGCGCCTCACCGCTGAGCAGCTTCGGCAGCCACCGCGCCTTCTGCTCGGCGGTGCCGAAGCGGTGGATCGGCATCGCGCCGAGGGAGACCGCCGCCTCCAGGGTGATCGCCACGCTGGAGTCAACCCGGGCCAGCTCCTCCAAGGCCAGGCAGAGGGCGAAGTAGTCGCCGCCCATGCCGCCGTGCTCCTCGGGGAAGGGCAGGCCGAACAGCCCCATCTTGCCCATCTGCCGGACGATCTCGTACGGGAAGGTGTGCCGCTCGTAGTGCTCGGCGATCACCGGCGCGACCGCCTCGCGGGCGAAGTCCCGCACGCTCTCCCGCAGCGCCTCTTGCTCCTCGGTGAGCCGGAAGTCCATCGGTTCCTCCTGTACGGGTTCTCCGCCGGGCGTTCGTGACGCCGGGCGGTCGCTGGGCCGATCGCGGTGGCGGTGCTGTCCGGGGTCGCCGGTGCAGCTCTTGTTGGCTGATGCGGTGCTCGCTGCCGGGTCGCCCGCTCTCGGCAGCCGGTCGCGGTCGCGGGGTGGCGACCGGTCAGACCGGGGTGACGCCGTGCCGGCGGCGGGAGAAGTGCCGCTCCTTGCTCCGGGCGGCGGCGAACCGGCGGACCAGTTCGGCGCGCAGTTCGTGCGGCTCGACGATCGCGTCGATCACCAGCTCACTGGCGAGCCGGACCACGTCGATGTCCCGCTCGTACTCGGTGCGCTTCGCGGTGACGAAGGCGGCCCGCTCGGCCTCGTCGGCGATGGCCGCGATCTTGTTGGCGTAGACGGCGTTGACGGCCGCCTCCGCCCCCATCACCGCGATCTTCGCGGTGGGCAGCGCGATCGTCGCGTCCGGCTCGAAGCCGGGACCGGCCATCGCGTACAGGCCCGCCCCGTACGCCTTGCGGACCACCACGCAGATCTTGGGTACGGTCGCCTCGGAGATCGCGGTGATCATCTTGGCCCCGTGTCGGATGATGCCCTGCTTCTCCACCGCGCTGCCGACCATGAACCCGGGCACGTCGGACAGGAACAGCAGCGGCACGTTGAACGCGTCGCAGAGCTGCACGAACCGGGTCGCCTTGTCGGCCGAGTCGACGAAGAGCACCCCGCCCTTGAACATCGAGTTGTTGCCGACCACGCCGACGACCTCGCCGTCGAGTCGGCCGAACCCGATGGTCAGCTCCCGGGCCCAGAGCGCCTGGATCTCGAAGAACGAGCCCTCGTCGAGCAGGCCCTTGACGTACCGGCGCATGTCGAACGCCTGCCGCTCGCTGGCCGGGACCAGCGCGGCGAGATCGGCCTTCTCCGGCGCGGCGACAGCCGGCGCGGCCGGCGGCTGCTGCTGCCAGTTCGACGGCAGGTAGGACAGGTAGTTCTTCACCACGTCCAGCGCGTCGGCCTCGGTCTTGCAGAGGAAGTGCCCGACGCCGGACTCGGCGCAGTGCACCTTCGCGCCACCCATCGCCTCCAGGGTGGTCTTCTCCCCGGTGACCATCTCGACCATCCGGTCCGAGCCGAGGTACATGCTGGCGTTGCCGTCGACCATGGCGACCACGTCGCAGAACGCCGGGATGTACGCCCCACCGGCGGCGCTCGGCCCGAACAGCGCGCAGACCTGCGGGATCGCCCCCGAGGCGCGGACCTGGTTCCAGAAGATCTTCCCGGCGCCGCGTCGACCGGGGAACAGGTCGACCTGGTCGGTGATCCGGGCCCCGGCCGAGTCGACCAGGTAGACCATCGGCACGCCGGTCGAGTACGCCCGCTCGATGATCCGGATGATCTTTTCGACGGTCCGCGCGCCCCAACTGCCGGCCTTCACCGTGGAGTCGTTGGCCATCAGGCAGACCGGCCGGCTGTCGATGGTCGCGGTGCCGGTGACCACACCGTCGGCGGGTAGCCCCTCGGCCAGGGCGTTGGCATAGAGGCCGTCCTCGACGAACGAGCCCTCGTCGACCAGGAGCGCGACCCGCTCCCGGGCGAAGAGCTTGCCCTTGCCGGCGTTCGCCGCGTGGTACCTGTCCGCACCGCCGGAGCGGGCGCGCTTGCGCAGCTGCTCCAGTGCCTCACCGTCGAGCGTCACGCCGACCCCCTCGCCCCGCGCCTCGTGGACGCGCCCGACCGCCATGCCGCGCGAACGCCGTCGTCGACGCTCCGACCAGCCTGAACGATCGTTAGGCTAGCGCATCCGGGCCCCACCCGACCACCCGACCGACTTCCGCTCCGGATATTGATACCCAACTATCGATGTGGCTAGGCTCCTGAGACCCCCTCCGGATTGGAGTGAGCCATGAACTCACGCATCGGCCGGTTCGCCGTCGCCGCCCTGGCGACGGCCACCGCCACCCTCGGCGTCACGGTCGCCAACCCCTCACCGGCCGCCGCCGCCATGACCATCTGCTACAACACCAGCCAGGCGCCGAGCTACGCCAGCATCGCCAACCAGGCCGCCTCGATCTGGAACGACGCCACGACGAACCTGACGCTGACCGCGAACTGCGGCACCAACCTGCGGATCTACCAGATCACCGGCGGCGGCTCGTACGCCCAGCGCACCAGCCTGGGCAACGGGCGGGTCTACATCGACACCCAGCAGGCCGCCCAGTACAGCCCGCTGCGGATCATGACCCACGAGATCGGGCACATCCTCGGCCTGCCCGACAACTACAACGGCAACTGCGCGATCCTGATGTCCGGCGGCAGCGCCGGCACCAGCTGCACCAACCCGTACCCGAGCACCACCGAGGCGAACCGGGTCAGCAGCCTGTTCGCCGGCACCCTCAGCGCCACCGAGCGGAGCAGCGGCACCGGCAGCCAGGTCTTCCGGGACAGCTGGCCGGCCCTGCTCACCGTGGGCTGACGCACCGACCGACATGACGGAGGGGCCGGCATCCCGCCGGCCCCTCCCGCCGTCCATGCCCGGCTACCGGCGGGCGGTCAGCCGGGTACGCGGGCCGGCGCGGAGCACGCCGGACGGAAGCCGCTTGTCGAGCAGATGCTCGGCCAACTCGGCGGCCCCGATCAGGGCATCCAGGTCGATGCCCGTGTCGATGCCCATGTCGTGCAGCATGTGCACCGCCTCCTCGGTGGCCAGGTTGCCGCTCGCCCCCGGGGCGTACGGGCAGCCGCCCAGGCCGCCGACGCTGGCGTCGAACTCGGTGATCCCCAGCTCCAACGCGGTCAGCAGGTTCGCCAACGCGGTGCCCCGGGTGTTGTGGAAGTGCAGCAGCACCGGCACGTCGGCGTCGCGGTCGCGGACCGCGGTGACCAGCTCCCGGACCCGTCGGGGCGTACCCATGCCGGTGGTGTCGCCGAACGCGACCCGGTCGGCGCCGTCGCGGACCACCCGCTCGACGATGCCGGCGACCCGCCCCGGGTCGACGTCCCCCTCGTACGGGCAGCCGAAGCTGGTCGCCACGATCACCTCGGCGCGGGCGCCCGCGCCGTGCAGCAGGTCGATCAGCTCGGCGATGTCGTCGAGGGACTCGTCGGTGGAGCGGTTGACGTTGCGCCGGTTGTGCGTGTCGCTGGCCGAGACCACGACCTCGATCTCGGTGAAGCCGGCGGCCAGGGCGCGCTGGGCACCCCGGGTGTTGGGCACCAACGCCGAGTAGCGGACCCCCTCCGCCTTCCGGGCCCGCCGCCACACCTCGTCGGCGTCGGCCATCTGCGGGATCGCCAACGGGTGCACGAACGACACCGCCTCGATCCGGCGTACGCCGGTGCCGGACAGGGCGTCGAGCAGCCGCACCTTGGCCCCGGTCGGGATCGGCTCCTCGTTCTGGAGCCCGTCGCGCGGCCCGACCTCCCGGATCGACACCGCCGCTGGCATCTGACTCATGGTCACCTCGCTGTGACATCGGGTCGTCCGGGAGGCCGTCCCGCGCCGTCGCCCCTCGTGGGGACGACGACCGGCGACGCCGGACGACCGGTGGTCCCTCCAGGGAACCACTACGGCGGCGGCAGCCGCCAGGCCGCCCCCGGTGTCGGGGGCCGGGGCCGACCCCCGCCACCCACGAGGGTGTCAGCCCCCGACAACCGGGAGGTCAACGCTGCGACGGTCCCTCCACCAGCTCGGCGGCGCTGCGGAACGTCGCCGCGAGGGCACCCGCCCAGCCGACGGCGTCCTCGCGGCCCAACACCAGCGCCATCGCCACCGCCCCCTCCGCGAACAGGGCCATCGACCGCAGGCACCGGCCCACGCGACGACTGTCGACGCGCGGGCGCGCGCCGCCGATCGATCTTCCGCTTCCCATTTCTCCACCCCTGAGGACGCAGTGAACGCCGATGGAACCCATCGACCCTGATGTGCGTCCGGCCACCCGCCGAGCACATCGACGGCGGTCGGCCGCACGACGGGGACAACGACCTGCCGGGCCACGTCGCACGGCCTTCTGGCCGGGCAGCACGCGCGGTGGGCGGCCAAAGCGGAGCGCGGCCCAGCCGTTGCTCCACAACGGAATCGACGCCGGCCGGCCCCGCCGGGCCGGACCGTCCTACCCGGACAACTACCCGGCCAAAACTGAGCACGGGCACAGGTCGGATCACTCACCATTGCTCTGAGGGAGTAGGAATGAACTCCCGTCACGCAGCTCTGCGAAAGGCCCGGCATGACCTCCGACACCAGCACGCCAGCCCCACCCGGGGGGTGGCACCGGCGACACCGACTCGTCTCGCGCGAGCAACTGGCCGCGGGGTACGAGTCCCGGTACGGGTCGACGGCGGTGTCCGACTACGCGCTGGCGGTCCGCGACCTCGTCGAGCAGTGCCCCGACATCGGTCCGGTCGACACCTGGAGCAGGCTGTCCGCGCGGATCTGCCGCAAGGGGTCCGGCCGCGACTGGGCCACCTGGCGCAGGCGGCTGTCCCGGCACTTCACCACCGAGACCAAGGGCCCACCCTGGCAGACCGTGGTCCTGGTGGTCGAGTGCACCGTCGCGGAAGCCAACCGGACGGCGACCCTGCGCCGATTCGCCCAGCTGTACGAGGCGGCCCGGGGTGAGCGACCGACGTCGGACCGACGTCGCGGGACCGTCGACCCGGCCCACCTCGACGACGCGGACCCGCAGCCGGCCCGCTCCGGCGGGGCTGCCCCCACCGGGGACGACACCGACGCGATGCTCGACGCCCTACGGGGTGAGAACGCCACCCTGCGCCGCCGGCTGGCCGCCTGGAAGGCCGAGAACGAACTGTTGCGCGCCACCATCGAGGCCGCGAACCGCGCTGCGCCGAAGAGACACCCCCAGCACCGGCCGCTCGGTGGCGGCAGCCGTCCGGATGACGTGCCGCGACAACGGGAGTCCACCCTGCTGGCCGGGCCGGCGCGCAAGGACCGCAACCCCGGGCACTTCCCCGCCGGCCCGACCTCGACCAACGACGCCCCGCCCGGCCGGCACCACCGCCCACCCCGGATCGACACGGTGTCGCTGCCGCCCCGCCTCGACGTCGTCAGCGCCCCGACCCACCCGGTGGCGCCCCTGCCGTACGCGCCCGGGGGATTGCGGCGGGACTGACCACGGGGCCCGCGCCGGCAGCGGCCGGCCCCGTGATCGACGCCCGTGCGGGTCAGCGCATCCGGCCGACGATGCCCGTGTCGTAGTCGCCGGAGACGAACTCCTCGTTCGCCAGCAGCTCGACGAAGAAGGGCAGGTTGTTCTTCGGGCCGGCCAGCTCGAAGTCGGCGACCGCCGTCCGGGCTCGGGCCAGTGCCTCGGCCCGGTCCGCGCCGGTGACGACGAGCTTGGCCAGCAGGCTGTCGTAGAACGGGGTGACGGTGTTGCCGGCGACGTACCCGGAGTCGACCCGTACCCCCTCGCCGGTCGGCTCCACCCAGGTCCTGATGACGCCGGGGCCGGGCAGGAAACGCTTCGGGTCCTCCGCGTTGATCCGCAGTTCGACGGCGTGCCCGCGCGGGGTCAACGCGTCCGGGTCGAAGGTCGGCGGCAGGCCGGCCGCCACCCGCAGCTGCTCCTCGACCAGGTCGACGCCGTAGACCAGCTCGGTCACCGGGTGTTCCACCTGGAGCCGGGTGTTCATCTCCAGGAAGAAGAACTCCTGCGTAGCGGGGTCGAGCAGGCATTCGACAGTGCCCGCGTTGCGGTAGCCGACCGCCTCGCCGGCCCGTACGGCGGCGGCCAGGAACCGCGCCCGCAGCTCCGGGGAGACCGCCGGGGAGGGGGACTCCTCGACCAGCTTCTGGTTGCGGCGCTGGACCGAGCACTCACGTTCGCCGAGCGCCACCACCCGGCCGTCGGCCAGGCCGAGGATCTGCACCTCGACGTGGCGCACCCGGGGGAAGTACCGCTCGATCAGCACCGAACCGTCGCCGAACATCCGCTCGGCGAACGCGCGGACCTGGTCGTACTCGGTGCGCAGCGCGGCCTCGTCGGCGGCCACTCCCATGCCCATCCCGCCGCCACCGGCGGCGGCCTTGACCATCACCGGGTAACCGATCTCCGTGGCGGCGGCGACCGCCGCGGCCAGGTCGGCGGCCGGCTCGGTGGTGCCGGGCGCGACCGGCACCCCGGCCGCCGCCATCAGGTTCCGGGCGTTGATCTTGTCGCCCATCGCGGTGATCGCATCCGCGCCGGGCCCGACCCAGATCAGCCCGGCGGCCCCGACGGTACGGGCGAAGTCGGCGTTCTCCGACAGGAAGCCGTAACCGGGGTGGATGGCCTGCGCTCCGGTGGCCTTGGCAGCGGCGAGGATCGCCTCGACGTTGCGGTAGCTCTGGGCCGGGTTCGCCGGTCCCACGCACACCGCCTCATCGGCCTCGACCACGAACGGCAGGTCGGCGTCGGCCTCCGAGTGCACCGCGATCGCACGGATGCCGAGCCGCTTCGCGGTACGGATGATCCGGCGGGCGATCTCGCCCCGGTTGGCGACCAACAGCGACTCGATCATGTTTCCTCCAGCGTCCAGGGGTGGGGACGGATGCTCAGCGTCCGGGGTGGGGACGGATGCTAGGGAACCACGGTCGGGCCGTCTGCCACGAGTCGGGCGGGAGTGTCACCGGCCGCCCGGCGCGTCGGGGCAGGCGGTGCCGCCCCGGGCCTCGGGGACGGCAGGCGCGCGGGTCAGCGGGCCGCCCAGGGTGCCCCGGGGCACGCGTCACGCGGGGGGCGTCAGGCGGGTGCGGTCAGGAACCGGTCTCGGCCAGCAGGGCGGCCAGCGCGGCGGCACGCAGCAACGCCGCCCGGCGACGCCGGTCGACCTCGCCGCCGAGGAACGGGGTCGAGTTCATCAGGCCGAACGCGGCATGCGCCAGCACCCGCGCCTCACCGTCGGGCAGCCCCGGGTGCAGGGCGGTCAGCACGGTCACCCACTCCTCGACGTACAGCCGCTGGAGCTTGCGGATGCGACGGCGCGGCTCGTCCGGGAGACGGTCCAGTTCGTGCAGGTGCAGGGCGATCACCGCCGGGTTGGCCAGCGCGAAGTCGACGTGGAAGTCGATCAGCGACTCCAGCGCGCCGCGTGGGTCGCCCGGTCGGCCGGCGGCCCGGTCCCGGCCGCCGTCGAGCAGCCCCTCGCTGACCGGGATCAGCGCGGCGGCCAGCATCGCCTCCTTGCCGGCGAAGTGGTGGTAGAGGGCCGGGCCGGTCACCCCGGCCGCGGCACCGATGTCGTCCATGGAGACCCCGTGGTAGCCCCGGGCGGCGAAGAGCCCGACCGCGATCTCCAGGATCTCGTCGCGCCTCGACCGGCGCCGGCCCGCGCTGCCTGCGCTGCCCCTAGCCTGCTGCCCCACAGTCACCTGGCAAGCGTAGACCTCGGACCGGACACCGGGGGCCTTCGGTTACCCACCGGTTCACCAGGCGGACCCTGATCGCCGGACGGCGCGGCGCACCGGCCATAGCCTGGAGACGATCGTGTGCCCCGGAGGGAGGTGATGACGGTGCGGCAGCCGGACCGGTCGCTGTCGCTCGCCGGGGGCCTGATGGCCGGCGCGGGGGGCTTGGACGTGTTGGCCGGGATCAGCGACCTGGGCGATGGTGTGGCGTACGTCTCGCTGCACGCCGACGGGTTGGTCTTCTACGACCTCACCAGCTGGGCGTGGCTGCACCTGGCCACCGGGGTGCTGCTGGTGGCGACCGGCCTGGTCATCGCGATCGGTCGACGCCGGTGGGTGACGACCGCGCTGGTGATCGGAGTGGCGGCCGTCGTCGTCCACCTGTTCTTCGCGCCGTACCGCCCGATCGAGGCGTTGATCGTGGCGGGGTTGGCCCTGGCCGCCGTGCGGCTGGTCGTCCGGCACCGACGTGCCGGCCGCCCCGACGCGCCGGTCAGGCCGGCTGGCAGACCTTCCCGGTGAAGGACGGGTCCGGCTGGCGCTCCTCGGTCCAGGCCGGATTGGCCTCGATCGCCAGCGGCGGCGCCTGCCAGGCCGCGCCGAGCTGCTGGAGCAGCGGATACTCCCGGCGCATCCGGCTCTCCGGCACGCCGGCGAGGAAGTGGATCAGACGGCTCTGGACCAGCGACCGACCCAGTAGCCCGCCGTGCACCCCGGGCATCTGGAAGACCGGGATGCCGGTGTACTCGCCGGGAGGCGCCTCGGTGGCCGTGGTGGTCGGTAGGAAGGCCACCATCCGGACACCCGGCACCGGACACATCAACTGGTTGCGGTAGAAGGGCGCGTTGTCCAGCAGCGAGCGGATGAACGGCTCGTCCGGGCCGCTGCCGTTGCCCTCGACCAGGTCGATCACCCCGAACAGGGCGCGGAGCTGCCACCCCGTGACCACCCCCCAGCCGTGGGACGCCTCCGACGGCGGGTAGTAGGCCCGGCCGGCATTGATCAACGGGCTGAACATGACCAGGGTGTCCACCGCCGCGTGGGGGCGCTGCGCGAGGTAGGTACGGGCCAGCATCGCCCCCTCGCTCTCCCCGATCAGGGCGACCGGCCGACCGGTACGGCGGTGCAGCCGGTCCACCTGGTTCTCCAGCAGGACGGCCCCGCTCTCCAGTGACCGGGCGGTGTCCACCGGCTGGTACGGCAGCGGCCGACCGTCCCCGGCCAGCCCCCGGTAGGAGAAGCGCTCCACGTTCGGGTCGACGGGCGCGGTGCCGTCGTAGGCGGAGCCGTGGCCGGCCAGGACGATCACCGCGTGCCCCACGTCCGCCGGCAGCCGCTGACCGAGCACCACCTGCTCGATCGTCACCCCGGCCGGGACGACCTGCACCAGCGCAGGTATCGCCAGTGGTACGACGAGGGCCAGCAGAACCGCGATCGGGGTGGCCGGCACCCGGGCCCAGCGCACCCGGGGCGCCAGCACGGCGACGTGCACGGTGCGTTCCCAGAGCAGCCCGTTGGCCACCCCGGCGAGCATCGCGACCGGCACCGTCCACCAGCCGGGGACGCTCCAACACAGCGCGCCGGCCACGGTGATCACCACGAAGTTCAGCAGGGACCAGCCGACCAGCGCGATCGACGGCAGCCCGCGCCACCATGGCCCGACCACGGCGGCGCGTTGCAGGAACGGCGCGAGCAGGAACATCGGCAGCAGCGAGGCGAGCAGCACCCAGGAGAGCGCGACCACGGATGCCGCCACCGAGATCACCGCCCACGGCGAGACCAGCACGGTGACCACCGCGGACAGCCCGAAGTTGCGCCCGAGCAGCCAGCGCAGGCCGGGCCGGGGCACCTCGGAAGGCCAGGCCAGCACGACCAGCCCGGTGGTGAGCAGCCCCCGGAACCCGATCACCAGCAGCAGCCCGACCAGGAAGTCGGGCCACGAGTCGTGGTAGACGTACAGCCAGCGCAGGTCGTGGTAGGTGTCGTACGGCCAGACGGCGGTGACCTGGGGGGACAGCCCCTCGGCGGCGATGAACCCGAAGTGGACCAGCAGCACCGCCTCGACCGCCGGTGGCAGGGCGGTCAGGGCGAAGAGCGCCACCAGGCGGCGTTCCGGTCTGCGCACGTCCGCTCCTCACGGGGTAGCCGGGGCTCACCATCAGGCTCCCCTGCCCGGCGACCGCGTGTCGTACTTCCCGCCGATCTACCGTCGACCGGCTCCGGATCCCGGGCGGTCGTCGGCTTGTTGCGGTGTCCCGACTCGGGACACCGCAACAAGCCACCAGAAGCGCTGCCGGAGGCCGGTGATCGAGGGTTGGCGGAGGCGCGGCGGTCAGCTGGCGAGGCCGCCGGGCTGGTCGCCCTGCACGACGGGGGCCCGGACCAGGTTGCCCCACTCGGTCCACGAGCCGTCGTAGTTGCGCACCTGCGGGTAGCCCAGCAGGTGGTGCAGCACGAACCAGGTGTGGCTGGACCGCTCGCCGATCCGGCAGTACGCCACCACGTCGTCGGCCGGGCTCAGCCCGAGCTGGTCGGTGTAGATGGCCCGCAGCTCGTCGGCGGACCTGAAGGTGCCGTCGTCGTTCGCGGCGGACTTCCACGGCTTGCTCACCGCGCCCGGGATGTGCCCGCCGCGCAGCGCACCCTCCTGCGGGTAGTCCGGCATGTGCAGCATCTCGCCGGTGTACTCGCCCGGCGAACGGACGTCGACCAGCGGTCGGCCGGCGGCCACGTGCGCCATCACCTGTTCCCGGTACGCCCGCACCGGCGCGTCGTTGCGCTGCGACACCGGATAGTCGGCGCGTGGCCGGACCGTCTTCTCCCGGGTCAGCTCCCGCCCCTCGGCGATCCACTTCTGCCGGCCGCCGTCGAGCAGCCGTACGTCGGCGTGACCGAACAGGGTGAACACCCACAGCGCGTACGCGGCCCACCAGTTGAAGTTGTCACCGTAGAAGACAACCGTGTCACCCCGGCCGATGCCCTTGGCCGCGCACAGCTCGGCGAAGCTCTCCGCGTCCAGGTAGTCCCGGGTGACCTGGTCGTTCAGCTCGGTGTGCCAGTCGACCTTGACGGCACCCGGGAGGTGACCGGTGTCGTAGAGCAGCACGTCCTCGTCGGATTCGACCACGACGAGACCCTCGTCGCCGAGGTGCTCGGCCAACCATTCGGTGGTGACCAGCCGCTGCGGGTCGGCGTACGACTGGAGGCGGGGATGCGGATCACTGGGCACAGACATGAGCCCAAGTTACGCCGGAACCCGGCCCGCCGACCGGGCAACCGGACAGGACCGGTGACCGGCCTTCCCGCTCAGGCACGGCGGTACGCCCCCGACCAGCCTGATCAGGCGCAACGGTACGCCCACAGCCGACCGGTCAGGCGCGGCGGTGCACCAGGCGGCCGGCGATGACGGTGGCGAGGCAGCGCCCGTCGTCGGCGAAGACGGCCAGGTCGGCCCGGCCGCCGGCAGCAAGGGCGGGGGCGCGTACCGCGTCGAGGACGGCGAGGTCGTTGCGGGCCACGGCCGCCCGTACCGCCGGATCGGTGAGGTGCGCGGCGAGCACCGCCCCGACGCCGGCCCGGAGCAGGGCGTGCACCCGTTCGCGCGGGCTGGGGGCAGGCGGCAGCGGCCCGTCGTGCACCAGCGCCGGCCCGAGGGTGCCGGGCCACCGCCGCACCCGCACCTGTGGGTACGCCTGCGTCAGCTGCCCGGCCGGACCGACCGCCTCGATCCGCTCGCCGTCGACCAGGATCGCCCAGTCCGGCAGCGACCCGCCGTGGACCGGCTGGTCCGGCGGTGGCCCGCCGCTGCCCCGGACCGCTTGGCCCGGCGGTGTTCCGCCGTCGCCATCGCCCCGGACCGGCTGGTCCGGCGGTGGCCCGTTGTCGGTGGTGAGTCGTAGCAGCGGGACGGTGTGAATGGTCCGCATGCTCAGTCGGCCATCGGGCCGAGGATCGGACGCTTCGCGGTGACCGTGTCGCCGGAGGAGCGGCCGGTGAGCCGGCGGGTGATCCACGGGGCCAGGTGCCGGCCGGCCCAGCGCAGGTCGGCGGCGCGGGCGGCGAGCCACGGGGTGGGGGCCGGGTGCTCCGGCACCATCAACCACTCCTCGTCGCAGCCCACCCCGAGCGCGGTCAGCACCTGGGCGGCCACCCGACGGTGCCCGGCGGCGGACAGGTGCAGCCGGTCGGTGCTCCAGAGCATCGGGTTGAGCCGGAACGTGTCGTCGGCGTACAGGTCGACCAGGATCGCGCCGTGCCGCTCGGCGGTCTCCCCGACGGCCCGGTTGACCAGGTCGATCCGGGGCGCGACGAGCCGCTGGCCGGGCAGCCGGGCCATCACGTCGGCGAACCGGAACAGCACCACGTCGGCGCCGCCGGAGCGCAACCGGGCCACCACGTCGTCGAAACGGGTGGTCAGCGCGGCCGGGTCGAAGGTGCGGCGCAGCACGTCGTTGCCGCCGGCCGCGAAGCTGATCAGGTCGGGCCTCATGGCGAGCGCGGCGGGCACCTGCTCGGCGACGACGCTCGGGAAGAGCCGCCCCCGGATCGCCAGGTTCGCGTAGCGGAAGTCCGGCCCGGCCTCGGCGGCCAGCCGGGTCGCCACCAGGTCCGCCCAGCCCCGGTAGGTGCCGTCCGGGTACGCGTCGTCCATGCCCTCGGTGAAGCTGTCCCCGACCGCCACGAAGCTTCCCCAGCGCACGCCGCCCCCTCATGCCCTCGTTGCCTGCGGCGACCAGTCTGTCACCGGCCGATCCTCGCGCGCCGCCACCCACCACCCGAACGTGTCAGAGGTCATCGCACCCTCGTGATCCACTCACCTGTCCCGAAGTAGCGGTGACCGGCCACCCGGACACCCCAACTCCGCCCCCGTTGCGAGCCCTCACGACACCCCCGCGGGCCTGATGGTCCAGCAGATCGCCCACCGGCCCGTTCACGCTGGCGCTCGGCAACGACAGTGGCTGGGTCGGCTACCTGGAGAACCAGCTCGACGGCACCACGATCGACAAGGACGGGGAGCTGACTATCCTGATCTCTCGATGGAAGAGCGTTCGCAGCGAGGCCCTGCCCCACGGTCAGTCGATACTGCTGATGAAGGAAGTGATGACGTCATGGAGCTGACCGGCGCGATCTGGCGCAAGTCCACCCGCAGCGGCAACAGCGAGTGCGTCGAGGTGGCCGACAATCTGTCCGGCGTCGTCGGCGTCCGCGACAGCAAGGACCCGACCGGCCCCGTACTCACCTTCGGCCGACAGACCTGGCGCTCGTTCGTCACCGCCACCGGCGACCTGGCCGGCACCCGCTGATCGCCGCCCGCCGGGAGCGCGACACCCGGCGGGTCTCCTCCCGCAGGCCCCGGCAGTCCCCGCCCGGCGGGCCGCTAGGACAGGCGGTAGACGGAGACGTGGGAGCGGGATTCGGCGGTGAACTCGCTGCCGGCCCAGTCCGCGTGCCGGCTCTCCAGCGCGAACCCGGCGAGCTGCCCCATCAGGTCCAGCTCGGCCGGCCAGATGTAGCGGTGCGGCGTACGGAACAGCTCCGCCCGCCGGCTGTCGTCGAACCTGAAGTGGTGCGAGACGACGTGCTGCGCCAGCACGTCGTAGGTGTCCAGGCCGATATAGCCGGCTTCGGAGTGCCACACCACGGCCTGTTGGCCGGGTGGGAGTTTGCGCAGCTCGGGCACCCACAGCTCGATGACGAACCGACCGCCGGTGCCGAGGTGGCGGGCGGCGTTACGGAAGCACGCCACCTGCTCCGCCTGGGTGAGCAGGTTGGCGATCGTGTTGTAGACGAGGTAGACCAGCGAGTACTCGCCCGGGGCGACAGCGGTCGCCATGTCGCCGACGATCACCGGGATCGTCGAAGCGTCCACCTTGGCGCGTAGCTGCTCGACCATCGGGGCGGACAGCTCGATGCCGGTGACGGGTACCCCTCGCGCGGCGAGCGGTACGGCCACCCGGCCGGTGCCGATGGCGAACTCCAACGCCGGCCCGTCACCCGCGAGCGCGGCGAGCCGGTCCACCGTCGGCCCACCGAGCAGAAGACCCCTGTCCATCAATTTCCCGCCCCCGCCCCTCCCGCCCGCGTCGTTGTTGACCAAGAGGTTTGTGCGCCGACGAGCCCGAGTTCTGACGCAAACCTCTTGATCAACACGGCGACGGGACGGGACGGGCGGGGGGGGTGAAATGGGGGGGCGGAACTGGTGGGGGGTCGTAGGCTGCGCGGATGTTGCTGCGGACGTCGACCACTGTGCTGCGGACCCTGCGTGAGGATCCGGCGGACGCGGAGGTGCCGAGCCACCGGCTCCTGCTGCGCGCCGGTTACATCCGTCGCGTCGCTCCGGGCGGGTACGCCTGGCTGCCGCTGGGCAAGCTGGTGCTGGACCGGGTCACCGAGATCGTCCGGTCGGAGCTGGCCGCGATCGGCGACCAGGAGGTGCACTTCCCGGCGCTGCTGCCGGCGGAACCGTACCGGACCAGCGGGCGGTGGACGGAGTACGGCGACGACATCTTCACCCTCGCCGACCGTCGGGGCGCCGAGCACCTGCTCGCCCCCACCCACGAGGAGATGGCGACGCTGCTGGTCAAGGACATGGTCTCGTCGTACCGGGACTTCCCGTTGACGCTGTTCCAGATCCAGACGAAGTTCCGCGACGAGGCCCGGCCCCGCGCCGGGCTGCTGCGCGGGCGGGAGTTCCTGATGAAGGACGCCTACTCGTTCGACCTGGACGACGACGGCCTACGCGAGTCGTACGCCCGGCACCGGGCCGCGTACCGGCGGGTCTTCGACCGGTTGGGCCTGGACTACACGGTGGTGCACGCGGTCTCCGGGGCGATGGGCGGGTCGGCGTCGGAGGAGTTCCTGGCCACCACGCCGGTCGGTGAGGACACCTACGTCGGCTGTACGACCTGCGACTACGCGGCGAACACCGAGGCGGTGACGACACCCGCCCCGGCCGTCGGTGACCCTGATTCACACCGGCCCGCCGAGGTGCACGACACCCCGGAGACGCCCACCATCGCCGCCCTGGTGGCGCTGGCCAACGCCCGACGCCTCGCCGGACGGGACGACTGGACCGCCGCCGACACCCTGAAGAACGTGGTGCTGACCGTACGGCGGCCCGGTGCGGAGACGACCGAGGTGCTGGTGATCGGGCTGCCCGGTGACCGGGAGGTGGACCTCAAGCGGGTGGCGGCGACCCTGCACCCGGCCGCCGTGGCGGTCTTCGACGACTGGGCCGCCCATCCCGAACTGGTCCGTGGCTACCTGGGGCCGCAGGTGCTGGGCAAGCTCGGCCTCCGCTACCTGGTCGACCCCCGGGTGGTTACCGGCACCGCCTGGCTGACCGGTGCGAACGAGCCGGGGCGACACGCCACCGACGTGGTGTGCGGGCGGGACTTCGTCCCCGACGGCACCATCGAGGCGGCCGAGGTACGCCCGGGTGACCCCTGCCCGGCCTGCACCCCCAGCACCGCCGCCGCCACCAGCACCGCCGCCGGCACCGGCAACACCGGCAGCAGCAACAACGACACCGGTGGCGGTGAGCTGATCATGCGGCGGGGTATCGAGATCGGGCACATCTTCCAGCTCGGCCGCCGGTTCACCGACGCCTTCTCGCTCGACGTGCTCGGCGCGGCGGGCAAGCCGGTCCGGCCCACCATGGGCTGCTACGGCATCGGGGTGTCCCGGGCGGTCGCGGCGATCGCCGAACAGCACCACGACGAGCGGGGGCTGGTCTGGCCGGCGGTGGTCGCGCCGTGCGACGTACACGTGGTGGCGGCCGGGAAGGGGCCGCAGCTCGACGCGGCGCTCGACCTCGGCGGCCGGCTGTCGGCCGCCGGCCTGCGGGTGCTCGTCGACGACCGGACCAACGTCTCCGCCGGGGTGAAGTTCACCGACGCCGAGCTGATCGGCATCCCGCGCGCCGTCGTGGTCGGCCGCCGCCTCACCGACGGGTACGTCGAGCTGCGCGACCGGGCCACCGGCGAGCGCGACGAGGTGCCGTGGGACGGCCTGGTCGAGCACCTGGTGCGTCGGGTTCGCGGCGACGGGGTGTAGCGAACGCGCCACGGGGTACCGAAGTGGGATCGACCAAGGGTGTTGTGCGGAGGCTCTCATGTACCGGGTCAGTGACGTGATGACGAAGCAGGTGGTCTACCTGCCGGCAGAGACCACCCTGGACGAAGCAGCCAGGGTGATGAAGGAGGCCGACATCGGGGACGTGGTGGTCACCGACGGCTCCACGCTGGCGGGCCTGCTCACCGACCGGGACATCGTGGTCCGGGCGGTCGCCGAGTGCAGTGACCCGACCAGCACCACGATCGGATCGATCATCACCCGTGAGGTGGTCATGATCGAGCAGCACTCCACGGCCGGCGAGGCGGTGGCGTTGATGCGCGAGCGCAACATCCGGCGCATCCTGGTCTGCGACAACGAACGCAAGCTCGTCGGCATCGTCTCCTTGGGCGACCTGGCGATGCAGCTCGACCCCAGCTCGGCGCTGGCCGACATCAGCGAGGCCGCCCCCAACGGCTGACGACGAAGGGTAGGGCCCAGACGGCGGTAGCCTGGCGGGATGCCCGAGATGCCGACGAAGCTGGCCGAGATCGTCGAGGAGTTCGCCGACGCCCCGCGCGACGTGGTGCTGGAGATGCTGCTGGAGTACGCCGACGTGATCCCGCCGCTGCCGGCCGGGGTGGACCGCGACGACCTGGAGCAGGTTCCGGAGTGTCAGACGTCGTTCTTCCTGCGCGCCCGGGTCAACCCGGACCGGACGGTGACCACCGTCTTCGACTGCCCGCCGGAAGCGCCCACCACCCGCGCCTTCGCCGGCATCCTCGCCGAGGGGCTGGCCGGGGCGAGCGCCGAGCAGGTGCTTGACGTGCCGGACGATCTCTACCAGCGGATGGGGCTGGCCCAGGCGATCAGCCCGCTGCGGATCCGCGGCGGCACGGCGATCCTGGCCCGGCTCAAGCGGCAGGTCCGGGAACAAGCCGGCTGAGCGGCGGGTTGTCCCCGTTCATGGAGATCGAGATCTACGCCGACGTGGTCTGCCCCTGGTGCTACATCGGCAAGCGCCGCCTGGAACAGGCCCTGGCGTCGTACGACGGTGAGGTGACCGTCCGGTACCGGCCCTTCCAGCTCGACCCGACGCCGGTGACCACGCCGCAGCCGCTGCTCGACGCGTTGGCCGCGAAGTTCGGCGGCCGGCAGCGGGCCGAGTCGATGGCCGGCCAGGTGACCGGGGTGGCCGCCGAGGTGGGTCTGACGCTGAACTTCGACCGGGCGGTGAGCGCCAACACCTTCGACGCGCACCGGCTGGTCCGCTTCGCCGACGCGCACGGGCGGGCGGGTGAGCTGGTCGAGGCGCTCTACCGGGCGCACTTCACCGACGGGGTCGACGTCGGCTCACCGGAAGAGCTGGTCAAACTGGCCACCTCGGTCGGGCTGGACGAGACCGAGGCGCGCGACCACCTGGCCTCGAACGCGGGCCGTCGCGAGGTTGCCGCCGACCTGGCCGCCGCCCACCAGCTCGGGGTGACCAGCGTGCCGACCTTCGTGCTCGCCGGAAAGTACGGCGTCACCGGGGCACAGGAGCCGGAGACCCTGCTCGCCGCCCTGACCGAGGTCGCCCAGCGCGAGTCGACCAACTGAGCCGGGCAGGCATCGACCGGCGCGATGTTTCACGTGCAACAACATCGATGCACTTCACCGCCTAGGCGGGTCGGGCCAGGCCCTCCACGACCCGCGCGCCCGGCAGCGCGCCGAGCGCCGGCCCCGGAAGGGCGATCTTGCTGTGCCGCACGCCGGATCCGATGATCACGTGCGGGGTGGCGATCACCCGGGCGTCGACCAGGATCGGCCAGGACTCCGGCAGCCCGATCGGGGTGATCCCGCCGTACTCCATCCCGGTCGACTCCACCGCGTCAGTCATCGGGGCGAAGCTCGCCTTGCGGACATCCAGCGCCCGGCGGACCACCCCGTTGACGTCGGCCCGGGTGGTGGCGAGCACCACGCAGGCCGCGTACCGGATCCTGCCCTCCCGCTTGCCGGCCACCACCACGCAGTTCGCCGACACGTCCAGCCCCACCTCGTACGCCGCGCAGAAGGCTGCGGTGTCGGCCAGCGTGGCGTCGATCGGCGCGACCAGGACGTCGTCGACGTCGACCGGCGCCTCCGCCGGCCACTGCGCGAGCGCGGCGGCCACCGGCGGGGCCAGCAGGTCGAGTCGGGTCCGGGCGGGCTCGGTCTTCAACGTTCCCATCACGGCAGCGATCCTCGCACCCCACACCGCGCCCCGCCCACCGGCCCGCCCACGGACTCGGCGGTCAGTTGCCGCCGAGGAAGGAGTTCTCCCGCAGGAATGCCCGGTCGTCGGCCGACGCAGACTGTGCAGCCCGCAGCACCTGCGGCCGGCGGGCCTCCAGATCCTCCATGCCGTGCCGCACCGCGAGGCGGATCACCCCGTAGAGGAAGACCAGGCCGAAGACGTAGAGCAGCACCGTGACGACGAAGAGCAGCATGGCGTCACGGTAGGCAGGACGTGAATCCGCATCCGGCTCATCTTCGGTCGGTTCCCCCGTACGTGTCGGCCAGGTGATCGGCCCAGGTCCGCCGCCCGGTCGGTACGGCGTTCGTGGTCAGCCCACCCGCCCGCAGTTCCCGGCCCAGCCGCCCCGGCAGGCGCACCGGCAGCAGGGGGCGGCGGGAACGCCGGGCCGCCCGCCATTCCCGTACCGCCTCGTCGAAGCGGAGCACCTGCGGGCCGCCGTACTCCTCGACCCCGGTCAGTGGGCCGGTGGTGAGGCGTTCGGCGAGCCGGGCGGCCACCTCGTGCTGGTCGACCGGCTGGGCCAGCACCGCCGGGTCACCCAGCACCGGGCCGAGCCGACCCACCGTCCGCAACAGTCCGTCCAGGAACACCGGGAACTGGGTGGCCCGCAACACCGTCCACGGCACCGGCCCGGCGGCCACCACCTGCTCCGCCGCCAGTTTGTGCCGGTAGTACGGGATCGGCACCCGGTCCACGCCGACGATCGAGACGTACAGCAGGTGGCCCACCCCGGCCCGACCGGCGGCCAGCGCCAACCGGCGGGTGCCCAGCACGTCCACCCGGTGGGTCCGGGCACCGCCGCCGGGCAGGGACGCCAGGTGCAGCACCGCGTCCACCCCGGCGACCGCCTCGGCCAACCCGACGCCGGTGCCGAGGTCGGCGACCACCCAGTCCGCCGCCGGATCGTGCCGGGGCCGTCGGCTCATCGCCCGCACCGTGAAACCGTCGGTACGCAACCGGGGCAGCACCGCCCGGCCCAACGTCCCGCCCGCACCCGTCACCAGCACCCGCATCTCGTCTCCCCCCTGCCGACCGTCCGACGGGACAGTGCCCCGGAACGTGACAGCGACCCGGGACGGGACGACCACACCCCAACAGGTCGACCACGGCCGACGCGACGAAGTGGACCGGGCGGCGGTCACCGGCGGTGCGGGACGCCCACCCATCCTCACCGTCGCACCGGTCGACCGGGCGGGATTCGGTGGATCAGGCGGTTCGCCCCCCGACCGGCGTCACCCGGCCGGCGAGCAGCGCGCCGAGCAGGGCACAGCCCACCGCCACGGCGAGCATCCCCGCGTACCCGGCCGGGCCGGGTGCCGTCCCGGCGGCGAGCACCGCGCCGGTCAACGCCAGCACGGTGGCGGTGAAGAGCGAGTCGGCCAGTTGCAGCGACGAGCTGTTGCGACCCTGCTCGTCGGGGGCCGACAGGGCCAGGGTCAACACCGACAGCGACGGGTACGCCAGGCCCATCCCCAGCCCGGCCACCGCCCAACCGACCACCCCGACCGCCACCGGCACCGCCGGCCAGACGGCGAGGGTGACCGTGGCCGTACCCGCCGCCACGCAGGCCAGCCCCAGCCGGGGCAGGGTCGCCGAGGAACGCGGCGGCGGCAGCCGACCCTGCGACCAGGAAGCTGCCGCCCAGGAGAGCGCCCCGACGGTGAGCACCAGACCGGCGGCGGTCGGCGAGAAACCCCGCTCCCGGGACAGCATCAGCGGGATCACCACCTCCGCGCCCGCGAACGCCGCCGCCGCCAGCCCACGCAGGCCCACCACCGTGGGCAGGCCCCGGGCCGCCCGCAGGAACCCCGCCGGCAGCAGCCGGGGCGCGCACACCCCCAGCCCGGCCAGGGCCACCACCACCAGGGTCACGGCCAACGCGCCGCGCTGCTGCCCCCCGTGGTGCAGCAGTGCGGCGCTCACCCCCGCCCCGGCCGCCCAGCCGATCCGGGCCGCCGCCCCGGCCGGGGGCCCGACCGGCACCGGTCGGTCGAGTGTGCGCAGGCCCGACTCGACCAGCAGCACCGCCGGCAACGCCACCAACGGCACGGCGAGGAAGACCCAGCGCCAGCCGAGGTACTCGACGATCAGCCCGGCCACCGCCGGACCGACCAGCGCCGGAATGACCCACGCCGCCGCGAACGCGGCGAAGACCCGACGCCGCAACTCCTCCGGGTACGCCTGTCCGACCACCACGTACAGCGCGACGGAGAGCAGCCCGGACCCGAAGCCCTGCACCGCCCGACCGACCACCAGGGTGCCCATCGCGGTGGCGCTCCCGGCGACGAGCAACCCGACGACGAACAACCCCACCCCGCCCCACATCGGGGCACGTGGCCCCCGGGCGTCGCACCAGATGCCGGAGAGCACCATGGCCAGCACACCGGCGGCGAACGGGCCGCCGAAGGCGAGCGCGTACAGCCCCAGCCCGTCCAGCGCACGGGCCACCGTGGGCATGGCGGTGCCCACCGCCAGCGCCTCGAAGGCGAGCAGCGACACCAGGGCGACGATGCCCACCGTCATCGCCCGCAGCCGCGGATCGTAGAGGCGTGCCGCCGGGTTCAGGGTGGCGGTCACCGGATGGTCCCGGCCCGGGACGGTACGTGTGGCATGGGCACAGCCTGCGACCTGCACCCCGGTTCAGGTCAAGGGTGAGCCCGGTCTCGTCACGCCGACTCCAGCGCCTCCCCGAGCCCCTTGGCCAGCCCCGACAGGTGCTGGTCGGCGAGCAGGTGACCGGCGGTGATCACCAGGGCCAGCGGCCACTCGATGACCTGGAGGGCGGCGAGCACCCCCAACCCGGCGTAGTAGGCGATCTTGTCCGGTGGTGGCACCGCCACCTCGCCGAGCATCGGCACCTCCACCCGGTGGGTGTACGCGCGGACCGTCTCCCGGCCGCCGCTCAGATGTCGCGTGATCGTGCTCATTCCGGCCTCCCTGCCGACTCGTCGGGTCGCCAGCCGAGTTCCACCGCCACCGCCGTCCATGCCCTGCCACCGGCGGAAACTTCCCCCGCCCCGGGGGCATAACGGACGCCCCGCCGGGAAGTCGGGCCGCCTGACGAAAGCGGGAGGCGAGATGGCGTACGGCGACAGCCGCGGGGGGCGGGGCCCACGAGCCGGCCGTACCGCTCGATGACCACGCTGGGCCGGGTCGCCGGCCGGATCCTCCCGTCGGTGCCGGTGCCGCCGTTGGTCGGCGGGGCGTCCCGTACCGTCGGTTCGGCTGCCGAGCGGCTGGCCCGGGTGGCCGGGCTCACCCGCCGCCGGGTCTGGTCCCGCGACGGCCGGCACCACATCGAGGTGCACGGCGTCTGCCAGGACGGCGGTGACCGGCTGGCCCACCAGGTCGAGGCGGCGTTGGAACGGATGCCCGGGGTGGCCTGGGCCCGGGTGAACGCCCCCTCCGGCCGGGTGGTGGTGGCCGTCGAGGAACCGAAGCCGAAGCTGCGGGACCTGATCGACACGGTGGCCCGGGTCGAACGGGTCTGCCCGCACGAACCGGACCCGGAGATCCCGCCCCCGCATCCGCCGGAGGACGGGCCGCGTACCCCCCGGACCCTCGGCGCGCTCGCCTCCGACGCGCTCGGCCTGACCATCTCCGCCGCCACCCGGATACTGCCGTTCACCCCGATACCGGGTGAGGTGGCCGGCCTGCTCACCGCCGTCGACCTGCACCCCAAGCTGCACGACCTCGCCGGCCGGGGGTTGCGCGCCGACCCCCGCGCCGAGGTGCTGTTCCCGCTCGCCGAAGCGGTCGTGCAGGGCCTGACCGGCGGCTGGGCCGGCATCGTCCTCGACGGCGCGCAGCGGATCGTGCAGTGGGGTGAGGCCCGCGCCCAGCTCGCCACCTGGACCCGGGCCGAACCGAGGCTGACCGGCGATCCGGAGCATGCCGTCGCCCGCTCACCCGGGCCCGGGCGACCCTGCCCCCGGCCGGACGGCCCCGTCGAGCGGTACATCTCGACGATGCTCGCCGCCGGGGCCACCGCCGGGGCCGCCGCGCTGCCCGTCGCCGGCCGGAAGCGGGCCGCCGCGCTCGGGCTCGCCGCGCTGCCCAAGGCCCCCGGCAGTGGCCGCGAGGGGTACGCCGCCCAGCTCGGCCGGATACTCGCCCGGCGCGGCGTGATCGCGATGGACCGTAGTGTGCTGCGGGAACTCGACCGGATCGACACGGTGGTGCTGGACGCCGCCGTGCTCGGCTCGCAGCGTGGCGTCCTCGCCGACCTGGCACCGCTGTCCGACACGGACACCGGGGAGGTGGCCGGCCGGGCGTTCGCCCTCTTCGACCCCGACCACCCGGACGACGTCCACGAGGCGGACGGTTGGCGGCTCGGTCCGCTGGCCGACCTCGACGCCGACGACCCGGGTGACACCCCGGACAGCCGACGGCTGCGCGCGGGCGGCGGACCGCTGCTCGGTCTCGTCCACGGCGACGCCCTCACCGCCGTCGTCCGGGTCGCACCGGAACCGGCTCCTGGCGTGGACGCGCTGCCCGCCGCCGCCCGGCACGCCGGCCTGCGCCTGGTGGTGGCCGGTGCCGAACCGCAGCGGTACGGTTTCGCCGACGCGGTGCTGCCCGGCGGGGACCGGCTCGCCGAGTCCGTCCGCGCCCTGCAACACGACGGCGCGGTGGTGATGCTGGTCTCCGGCGACCGGGCGGCGCTGGCCGGGTCCGACTGCGGGCTCGGCGTGGCCGCCCCCGAGGATCTGCCCCCGTGGGGAGCCCACCTGCTCGTCGGCACCGACCTGCGGATTCCCGCGCTACTGATCGAGGCGGCCGGGGTGGCCCGGCGGATGACCGGGCAGAACATCCGCCTCGCCATGGCCGGCACCGGGCTCGGCGCGTTGGGCGCGTTCACCGCCGCAGCCCCGCAGCTGCCCGGTCGTACCCTCGCCGCCGTCAACGGCGCGGCGGCGTTGGCCTTCGCCCACGGAGTGTGGCGGGCCCGCCGGCTGCCCGACCCGGCCGAGGGCCCGGTGCCGGCCACCACCGCCTGGCACCTGATGCCGGTGTCGACCGTGCTGCGCCAGCTCGACACCACCCCGGACGGGTTGACCGACGCCGAGGCGCAGCGCCGGCACTGCGCCGGCCCTGACGCCTCGACCGGCCCCGTCGGCCTGTTCCGGGCCTTCGTCGACGAGCTGGCCAACCCGCTCACGCCGGTGCTGGCCGCCGGCGCGGTCCTCTCCGCGGCGTTCGGCTCGCTTGTCGACGCGGCCCTGGTCGGTGGTGTGGTCGGCGGATCGGCGCTGGTCGGGGCGGTACACCAACGCAACACCGACCGGGCGCTGGCCGAACTGCTGTCCCGGTCGGCGGTCACCGCCCGGGTGCTGCGGGACGGGGCCGAAAAGGTGGCCGCCGCCGAGGACCTGGTCCCCGGCGACGTGGTGACCCTCGGGCCGGGGGACGCGGTGCCGGCCGACTGCCGGGTGCTCACCGCCGACGGGCTGGAGGCCGACGAGTCGTCGCTGACCGGTGAGTCGTTGCCGGTGACCAAGAGGGTCGACCCGGTGGTCGCCGCCGCCCTGGCCGACCGCACCTCGATGCTGTACGAGGGCACCACCGTCGCCACCGGACACGGCACCGCCGTGGTGGTGGCGACCGGCACCGGGACCGAGTCCGGCCGGAGCCTCGCGCTGGCCCGTCAGGCCCCGCCGGAGAGCGGTGTGGAGGCCCGGCTCGGCCGGCTCACCCGCTCGGCGATCCCGCTGGCCGCCGGGTCGGCGATCGCGGTGGCCGGGGCGGGGCTGCTGCGGGGCGTACCGCTGGGGCAGACGGCGGCGACCGCCGCGAACCTGGCCGTGGCGTCGGTGCCGGAGGGGCTGCCGTTCCTGGTCAGTGCGGCCCAGTTGGCCGCCGCGCGGCGGCTGGCCGAGCACGGCGCGCTGGTCCGCAATCCGCGCACCATCGAGGCGCTGGGCCGGGTGGACGTGCTCTGCTTCGACAAGACCGGCACCCTCACCGAAGGAAAGCTGCTGCTCGCCGGGGTCGGCGACGACGGCCGGTTCGCTCCCGTCGACCGGCTCGACGACGGGTTGCGCCGGATTCTCGCCGCCGGGCTGCGCGCCACCCCGGACGCGGTCGATCCGGAGGAGTTGCCGCAGCACACCGACCGGGCGGTCCGGTACGGCGCGCGGAAGGCGGAGGTGACCGAGCAGACCGGCGCGGACGGTTGGGCGGCGGTGGGGGTGCTGCCGTTCGAGCCGTCCCGGGGCTACCACGCGACCGTCGGCCGGACCGCCGACGGAATGCTGCTCAGCGTGAAGGGTGCCCCGGAGACGGTGCTGCCCCGGTGCGGGTCCTGGCGTACCCCGGGTGGCCGGGACGAGCCGCTGGACGACGGATGCCGGGACCGGCTGGACACCGTGCTCGCCGACCGGGCCGGGGCGGGGCACCGGATTCTCGCCGTGGCGGAGTGCCGGGCCGGCGCCGAGGCGGTCACCGACGACGAGGTGCGGGGGCTGGTCTTCGTCGGCTTCCTCGCCCTCGCCGACGGGGTACGGGACAGCGCCGCCCCGGCCGTCCGCCGGATCCGACAGGCCGGCGTGCACACCATCATGATCACCGGGGACCATCCGGCCACCGCCGAGGCGATCGCGTCGGCGATCAGTCCGGAGACCGACGGCCAGCGGGTGGTCACCGCCACCGAGCTGGACCAGTTGGACGACGCGGCCCTGGGTGAGCGGCTGGGCCGTACCGACGTGGTGGCCCGGTGCACTCCGGCGCACAAGGTACGGATCATCCAGGCGTTGCAGAGGTGCGGGCGTACCGTGGCGATGACCGGCGACGGCGCCAACGACGCCCCGGCGATCCGGCTGGCCGACGTGGGCATCGCCCTCGGCCAACGGGGCACCCCGGCCGCCCGTGCCGCCGCCGACCTGGTGGTCACCGACGACCGGTTGGAGACCATCATCGCCACCCTGGTGGAGGGGCGGGCGATGTGGTCGTCGGTACGCCACGCGCTGAGCATCCTGGTCGGCGGCAACCTCGGCGAGATCGCGTTCAGCGTGCTCAGCGCCGCCGTCACCGGCCGGTCCGCGCTCAACGGTCGGCAACTGCTCCTGGTCAACCTGCTCACCGACCTGGCCCCGGCGCTGGCCATCGCGGTCCGCCCGCCCGACTCCGACCACGCCGACGGACTGCTCCGCGAGGGGCCCGACGCCTCGCTCGGCGGCACCATGACCCGGGAGATCGGGCTACGCGCCGCCGCCACCACCCTCGGCGCGACCACCGGTTGGACGTTGGCCCGCTGGACCGGCCGCCGCCGACGGGCCGGCACGGTGGCGCTGGTCTCGCTGGTCGGCACCCAGCTGGGGCAGACCGTACTGGCCGGCGGCACCAGCCCCACGGTGCTCGCCTCGACCGCGGCGTCGGTCGGTGTGCTCGCCGTGGTGGTGCAGACGCCCGGGGTGAGCCAGTTCTTCGGTTGCACCCCGCTCGGCCCGGTGGGCTGGGGCATCGCCGCCGGTTCGGCGCTCGGTGCCACCCTCGCCAACGGCGCGCTGACCCGACTGGTGGAACACCTACCGGCCCCGCCCACCCGCTGACCGCCCCTCGTGGCGGAGCCGCTGGTCAGCCGGCCGGGGACCAGGTGGCGGCGGCGCGGCCCAGCCGGTCGTTGATCGCCCGTCCGACGCCCTCGTCGGGGGCCGGTTCGGCGAGGATCTCGGTCACCCCGGCCGCGTCCAGCCGGTGCAGCGCGTCGAAGAGCCGGGCGGCGGCCTCGGTCACGTCACCGGCGGGCGAGAGCACCTCCACCGCCGCGTAGCCGCCCGTCGGCCGGTCCCGGAAGGCCAGGAATCCCCGCCGGGCCCCGTCGGCCGGCGTCGGCACCCCACCGCCCACCACCCGCAACGGGGTACGCGGCGCGTAGTGCGCGGCCAACGTGCCGGGTGCCACCGGTTGCCCGGAGCTGCCCGGTCGTACGGTCACCGGCCCGACCGCCGCGACGAGTTCCTCCACGGGCAACGCCCCGAGTCGCAGCACCACCGGGTGTGGGCCGCGCGCGTCCACGATCGTCGACTCGATCCCGCACCGGGTGGGGCCGCCGTCGAGCACCACGTCGACCGCCGCGCCGAGCCCCTGGACGACATGCTCGGCCCGGGTGGGGCTGAGCTGCCCGAACCGGTTGGCGCTCGGCGCGGCCACCGGCACCCCGGCGGCCCTGATCAGCGCGCGGGCGGACGCCTCGTCGGGCACCCGGACGGCCATGGTGCCGAGCCCGGAGGTGACGATCGGCGGGATCGCGGCCGGTCGGTCCACGATCAGGGTGAGCGGCCCCGGCCAGAACCGTTCGGCCAGCGCCGCGACCGGCGGGGGCAGCACACCGACGAGGGCCGGCAGGTCGGCGGCGTCGGCCAGATGGGTGATCAGCGGATCGAAGCTGGGCCGGGCCTTCGCCTCGAAGATCCGCGCCGCGGCCCGGGCGTCCAGCGCGTTCGCGCCGAGCCCGTAGACCGTCTCGGTGGGAAAGGCCACCAGCCCGCCGGCCCGCAGCACGGCGGCGGCCTCGGCAATGCCGCTCTCGGCGGGCAGGACGCGGGGAGATCCGATGGTCACGCCCCGACGCTAGCCTGCCACCCACCCACCGGGCCGGTGCGGGTGCCGACCGGGCCGGTGGTGGGTGCCCATCGGGCCGGTGCGGGTACCGACCGGCTCCCGCGTTGTTACGGGGCCGGACGATCTGGTCCCGGCCGGTCTGGCGGCGGCTGGGCGGTGTCGGCCGGGCCGAACGGCTCCCGACGCGGACCGGTCTCCGCCCAGCAGAGACCGCCCCGGAACTCCACCCCGGGCAGGCCGTCGACGACCCGTCCGAGGTCCACCACGGAGCCGAGCGCGTCGGCCAGGTCACTCCGCAGCTCCGCGATCGCGGACGGCAGGTCGTCCTGCTCCTGCGCCCAGTCGATGTCGGCGGCACGCAGCTCGGCGACCGCGTGGTCGGTCAGCGCAGCCGGGTCGGTCACCGCGATCTCGACCCGACAGTAGAGCTGAAGGACGCGGGAACCCTCGGTCGTCACTGCGGATCAGCGGTCACGACGGGACCGGCGCAGTGCCCAGACGCCCCCGCCGACGGCCAGCACCGTGGGCACGAGACAGCAGAGCATCAGGACGACCAGGTGCCACGGTTTGACTGCTCCCATGGCCGAGACGCTAGGGATGCGGTCAATCGTGGCCGTACCCGCCCCGGCGCTGCCCGTACCCGCTTCGCCCGCCTCTCGTGTCCGTGCGCCTGCGGATCCGGTCGTCCCGGGGTACGACTCACGGGCGTCGAGCAGCTCGTCCCAGTGCCGTTCGGTCCAGGCACAGGCCACCGCGATCGGTACGAGCAGGCTGCGGCCCAGCGGCGTCAGCTCGTACTCGACGTGCGGCGGGACCTCGGCGTGGACCGTGCGGCTGACCAGACCGTCCCGTTCGAGGGACCGCAGCGACTGGGTGAGCACCTTGGCGGTGACCCGACGCAGCGGAACGCGCAGTTCGGAGAAGCGGCGCGGCCCGTGCTCAAGGCAGCGGATGACCAGCGCCGCCCACTTGTCGCCGAACCGGATCGGATTGAGCGAGGACGGGCACAGCTCGTCGAACATGTCGGCGGGCAGGGGCTGCCTCATCACTCCACAATAGCCGGTATCCCCCTGGTAACCGCAGCCCTCGATAGCGTCGGCGTACCGGCCGGGCTCATGGGCTCCGGCCCTGGTGAGGGGCGGTTTCACATGAAGATCGTGGTCTACGGCGCCGGCGGCCGGGCCGGGCGGCAGGCAGTCGCCGAGGCGCAGCGACGGGGCCACCAGGTCACCGCCGTGGTACGCGACCCCGCAGGCCACCGCGACCTGGACGACGTACGGGTGATGGCGGGTGACGTCACCGACCCGGTGAGCATCGGGCAGACAGCCGCCGGGCAGGATGCCGCCATCAGTGCCGCCGTGGACCTGTCCGTACCGCCGCACGACTTCTTCACCGCGTCGTCCCGCGCCCTGACCACCGGCCTGGCCCAGGCGGGCGTACGCCGTCTGGTGGTGGTCGGCCTCGCGCCGGTCCTGCCCGGGGCGTCCGGTGCCGCCCTGATGGACGAGCCCGGCTACCCGAACGAGTACCGGTCCTTCTACCTCGGCCACGCGGCCGGGCTCGCGGAGCTCCGCGCCGGCGATCTCGACTGGGCATACCTCGCCCCCGCCGGTGACTTCGACCATGGCGGCACGCGCACCGGTGGCTACCGGCTCGCCGAACACGGCGATCCGGCCAGCCGGATCAGCTATCCGGACTTCGCGATCGCGCTGCTCGACGAGATCGAGACCCCCCGCCACCACCGCGCCGCAGCGAGCATCCGGGAAGAGTGACACCCGCTGTGCACCTGCGGCGGATCGGGCCGAGCGCGGACGCATCGACCTCTCGCCCAGCATGATCGAGGTGGACATCGGGACCAGGGCCGAGCGCGCCGAGCCCGGCGTACCGCTGCAGCGGCGCGTGGTCAGTGCGGACCAATGCCGTCGGCAGGAACGACGCGGGCCAGGGAGCCGTTCTCCAGCGCCACCCAGAGGTCTCCGTCCGGCCCCACCGCGATGCCGTGTGGCTCGCAGCGTGGGGTCGGCAGGTCGTACGTCTCGATCACGCCGTCGGTCGTGATCGAGCCGACCCGGTTGCCGGCCCACTCGGTGAACCACAGCCGGCCGTCGCCACCGGCGATGATGGCGTGTGGGCGGCCGGCCCGGTCGGGCAGCGGGAACTCCACGATCGCCCCGTCGGTGCTGATCCGTCCGATCTGCCCAACGGTGATCTCCACGAACCAGGAGGCGCCGTCCGGGCCTGCGGTGATGCCGACCGGTCCGGCGGCCTCCGTCGGCAGCGGATGAACGGTCACCGCCCCGTCCATGTCGATCCGGCCGATCGCGTTGGCCTGGTTCATGGTGAACCACATCCCGCCGTCGGCCCCGCAGGTGATCGCGGACGGGAACGCCCCGACGACCGGCAACGGAAAGGCGGTGACCCGACCGTCGGTGGTGATCCGCCCGATGCGGTCGGCGACGGTCTCGGTGAACCACAGCGCGCCGTCGTGGCCGGCAGCGATGCCGAACGGTCCGCCCTCCCGGGTGGGTGACGGGAACTCGGTGACGCAGCCCTCGGTCGTGATCCGTCCGATCCGGTGCGCCTGGTACTCGGTGAACCAGAGCGCCTGGTCCGGCCCGGCGACGATGATCGTCGGCTGGCAGGCGGGATCATCCAGTTGCCGGCTGACAGGCTCCTCGCCCGGGACCAGGCGGCCGATCCGACCGCTGTGGACCATGGTGAACCACAGCGCGCCGTCCGGGCCGGTGGTGATCGCGTACGGGCCATCGGATGCGCCGGTCACGGCGAACTCGTGGATGGCCACCTGGCTCAGCGGGCCTGCTCCAGACAGTGCGCGACGACGAACCGCTCGATAGTGGACAGCCGTGGGGTCGGGAGTCGACATGGGTTCCTGTCGGATCGGGCCCCGTCAGAACCGGCGGGGTGCCGCCCGGCTCCTGATCGAGACATCTGTAGCGATAGCACCGTGACATGGGTCCTCGACGGTCAGCAACACTGCCACATCCGGTGACGACGGTCGTCATGCTGTATATACCACCGGGGGGGTGGGAGATGATCCCGGCATGACGATGATCGGCCGGGCCCAGGAGTTCAGCGACGTCCTCGCAGCAGTGCGCGATCCACAGACGGACGTGGTCCTGGTCACCGGCGAGGCCGGCGTGGGCAAGACCCGGCTGCTCGACGCCGTGTCCACGGCTCTCCCTGCCGTCCGCGCCTGGGGCACGCGAGGGCTGTCGCACGTCCCGCTGGCGGCCCTGGCGCACCTGGTCGACCCGGCGACGACGTCACTCGCGGAGATGGTCGCCCAGGTGCTCCGGACGGTCCCAGCCGGAGCTGTGCTCGCGGTCGACGACCTGGATGGCTGCGACGAGGTCTCCCTGGCCGTCGCGGTACGGGTCGCCCGCGACGCCGGTCGCACGCTGGTCGGTACCGTGCGGACCGCCGACGGTCGCGTGCCGCCCGCCGTGGCCGAGCTCGCGGCGTCGTCGCGCACCGTGCTCCTGCCGATTGCGCCGTTCGACCGGACATCGACGGAGAAGCTCGTCGACGCGCTGCTCGACGGCCCGGTGGACGCCGGGGTGGTCGACGACGTGTGGCGGCGGACCGGCGGCAACGCCCTGTTCGTCACCCAACTGCTCGACGGTGCTCGGCGCTCCGGCGCATTGCACCGTTCGGCGGTCGGCTGGCACGCCGTCGGACCGCTGCCGGTCCCCACCGGGCTGCGCAGCCTCCTGCCGACCCGCCTGGCGGGCCTGCCCGACGACGCCGTCGCCGCCGCCCGTTTCCTGGCCGCCACCGGCCGGGCGCACGACGACGAGATCGCACAGGCCGGGCACCTCGCCGGAACCGAGCACCTGGTCACCCACGGGATCGCGGTCTGGACGGCCGAGACCGCGCGGTTCGTCCACCCGTTGTTCGCCGAGGTGCTGTGGGACGGGCTGTCGCCCGCCCGTCGGCGGGCGGTGCTCCGCGAGCACCTCGCGGTCGCCCAAACCCTCGCACCGCACGACCACGTGCGGTGCACCGTGCTGAGCCTGGACGCCGGAGAGGCCGCGGAGCCGGGGCCGCTGCTGGCCGCAGCGCGGGTCGCCGCCGTGGGCGGCGCGACAGACGTCGCGGTACGGCTGGCCCGGGCGTGCCTCGACCGGGTTGCCGAGGTCTGGACCGCCCACCCTGAGGTCGCCGTCGGTGCCGCCCTCGTCCTCGCGGTCAACCTCTGGGAGACCGGGCGTGCCGACGAGGCCGTGGCCGTCCTGCGCGACGCGCTGGGCCACACCCCACCCGGCAAGGACGCCGCCCTGCTCGCCGTGACCCTGCACAAGGTGATCCTCTGGGGCTGCTACGACCTGCCCGCCGCCCGGGACGTGCTACGGCAGCAGTCCGCCCGCTATCCCGCCGGGGCACCCGTCGGAGCCCTGTTCGCGGTCGCCGAGGCCGACGCCCTGGCATACGCCGGGTTCCCGGACGAGGCGCTGGCGCTCGCGTCCGTCATCGGGGACGGCGCCACGCTGCCGCTGCCGGTCCGGACCATGCTGGCGACGAGCCGCAGCAACGCCCTGGCCCACCTCGGACGGACAGGCGAGGCGGTCGCCGTCGTCGAGGAACTGCTCGACCAGGTCACGGCCGCCGGGCCGGAGGCGACCGCCGGGACCCGCGACAAACTGCTCGTGTACGCGAGCCACGCGCTGCGCGAGCACGGTCGGCTCGACGACGCCGCACACACCGCCGAGCGTGCGTACCACAGCGCGCTGGCCGACGGCGTGGTCTTCGAGCGCGCCTGGGCCGCCCTGTGCGTCGGCGCGGCCCGGTTGCAGGCGGGGCACCTGGACGATGCGACGCTCTGGGCGCGGCGAAGCCTCGTGACCTCGGTGGCTGCCGGGATGACCGACTGCACCCGGGTCTGCCTGTCCGTGCTGACCGTGGCCCACGGCTCGCGCGGCCTGACCCCGGAACCGGCGTGGGTGACACATCTACGTTCGCCACAGGCGGGCCTGGGGTTCCTGCGCCACACCGTCCCGATCGCGCTGGGCTGGGCTGCGTACGCCGAGGGTCAGCACGCCCTGGCCTGCGACCTGCTGCGGCAGGGCCAGGCCAGGGCCGCGCAGGAACGGGCGGTGGCAGCCGAGTCCTGGATCCTGCACGAGCGCCTCCGGATGCACGACGGCACCGGGGTACGCGCCCGGCTGACGTCGCTCGCCGTCGGGTCCCCGGCCGGCGCGGCGCGGCTGGCCCTGGCCACCGGGCTGGAACGCGCCTGCCCCGAGACCCTGCTGAAGGCTGCGGCGGCCTTCGAGGCCGTCGGTTCACCCCTGTACGCGGCAGAGGCCGCGGCGGCGGCGTCCCGGTGTGCGTCCGGTCGGGCCGCGGCTGCGGCCCGACGACGGGCCGACGAGCTTGCGCACCAGGCGGGTGACCCGCCGACCCCCCTGCTGGGCCGGTCACCCGTGCCCGCCGACCCGCTGACCTCCCGTGAGCGCCTCGTCGCCGAGCTCGCCGCGGGCGGGGCGACGAACGCCGAGATCGCCGGGCGCCTGGTCCTGTCGGTGCGGACGGTGGAGAACCACCTGTCCCGTGCTTATGCGAAGCTCGGGATCACCTCCCGGGGTGGCCTCGCCCGGTACGGTGTTCCGCACCGGTAGTCACCCTGTCCGGTGGCGGTGCGGCGGACGTCGGCGACGACAGCCGCACCGCCGTCGGACAGCGGTCTCAGCAGGTACTGCCGCCGGAGGCGCAGCCTCCGCTGCCGGGGGCCCCGCCGCCGGTCGCCCCGTCGAGCGGATTGGGCAGGTCGGGGCGGGTCTCCGGCATGGCGGTGTTCCAGCCGGCCCCGACGACCATCGCCCCGACGTGGGTGCTGATGTCGTCACCCGAGAACAGGGAGATCAGGTCACGGTGGCGCAGGGCCGCCTTGACGTCGTCGTCGGTCAGGACCCCGACCACGGAGGGTGCGTCCTGGACCGGGGTGACCGTCGTGCCCTTCATCGTGAGCAGCTTGTCGAGCGCGGCGGCCGCCTCCTTGTGCGAGAGCCAGGCCGTGCCGGGCAGGGCCAGGCCGGTGCCCTCCTCACCGGTGGTCATCGCATCGGTGCAGTTCTCGCCCTTGGCGTCGCACTTCTGGGTCTTGGTGGTCGAGGAGGCCTCCTTGCCGTTCTTGTCGACCGTCCGCTCGGTGTGGGTCTTCGTCGTCCCGGTGGCCTTGCCGTCCTTGTCGCGCTCGTAGTCGGTGGTGTCCTTCGTGATCGTCGTGCTGCCGTCCTTGTTCCCCCTGTGGACGGTCTCCGTCTCCCTGACGACGTTCCCGTTCCCGTCGCGCTGCGTCCGCTCGGTGTGGTACCTGCCGCTCAGGTCGTAGTACGCCTCGTCGGTCGACTCCCCTGCCGTGTTCAGCTCCGGGTCGTAGTACTCGGTCCGGCTGCTCGACGTACACAGTTCCTCGCACCCCGGCGTGCCGGGCCTGGTAATCGACGAGGACCCGTCGCCGTACTCCGTGTACCTCGTCCCCTTGTCGGTGCTCGTGTTCTTCTCGCCGCCGTGGCTGGCTGCCCACCAGGCGGTCACACCGTCGTACGCGCCGTACCAGCTGCCGTTGAACCGCCCGAGATCGATCCCCATCTTCTTGCCGCCGCTGTCGAGGGTCAGACCGAAGGTCAGGCCAGTCTTCCACGGCGCTTCGACGCCGAGACCCTTGAGCAGCCCGTCGTCGATCCCGGCGAGCGCGATGCTGCCCCTACGGGTGGGAATCCCGAAGACCTCCGACGGAAGGCTCGGCTCGATACCCCCGGGCAGGTCCTGCAGGCCCAACCACTTCTTTTCGAGGCCCTTGACGAAATCCTCCGGGAACACGGCCCACGTGCCGTACCCGAGCTCGTAGGTCGGCAGCTTCCGGCCGAGCGTCGCGGCCAGGACAAGGGACAGCGGCGGGGTGCTCGCCGGGTCGAGCGGGTCGTAGCCGAGGGCGATCTCGTCGGCGTCGGCCACACCGTCGGCGTCGGAGTCCACGACCCCCAACGCCAGATAGCAGGCGGACAGGTCGCACACCCGCAGGTCGGAGAGCTTATCGCTGCGTCGACCGTCGTCGGCGCTGGCCGGTGAGGCGAGGATCGTAGGAAGCAGAAGGGCACCGCAGGTCAGGGTCGTCAGTGCGCGCTGGAACCATGTATGGGAGGAAATGACAGTTGGAGAGGACATCATGAGGGCGAACCTAAGGAACCGTTGCAGGCACGTCCTGAGTAGTGCGTACTCAAACATGCGCCGCACAGCGCCGTGATCGCCTCAGGCCGCCGCGTTGCGGGGCTCGAAGCTCACGTTGGGGCTGACCTTCACATCCGTGGTGGGCCGCCTGGACTCGAACCCAGAACCTAGTGATCAAAAGTAGCCAGAAGCGGATGAAACACCGCTGATCCGGCAGGTCGGGGTTACGTCACCGCGGACGTTGACCGATGCCGAGCGTGCTGTTTGCGGGAAGCTGGGCGTGCCTTCTCTGCGGCGGATCCGGGCACCGGCTGGTTCGACGGCGAGCGCTACCTCGGCCATCGATCGTGTGCTCGGTGAGGAAGAGACGGCGTGAACCGTTTGGCTGTAGCCGGGGTCGAGATCAACCAAGGAAAGTGCTGGTGGAGCCCAGGGGACTCGAACCCCTAACCCCTGCCTTGCAAAGGCAGTGCTCTGCCAGTTGAGCTAGGGCCCCGGGGGCGGTTGAAGCCGCCGGGTGCTGGCCGGAGTCGGGCCGGTCAGCGCAGGTCGGGCGCGGTGGTCGCCTCGTGCCAGAGGGCGCGCTCGTCGTTGGAAGCCTTGACCTTCTTGGCCACCACGGCGACGATGCCGACGACGCCGACCAGGAACAGAAGCTTCTTGAACATGGGGCGACCCCTTGCGCTCGACCTGCCCGTCGGAACGGTGTGCGGTGGGGCTAGCTGGAATCGAACCAGCGACCTCAGAGTTATCAGCTCTGCGCTCTAACCGACTGAGCTATAGCCCCGCGTGGCGACGAGCAAGATTAACCCATCGCGTCGTCCGCTCCCAAATCGGGGTGGCCGATGCTCGCGCGCCAACCTGACCGTACCGGGTGCCCACCGACCGGACGAACCGTTTCGGTCGCGGGTCGGGTGCGCAGAGATCCACTCAGCTTCGCAGGGAGAGCGGTATCGAGGCGACGAGGAAGCCGCTGGAGACGCGGACAGTGCACGCGACGGAGGAGCAGCCCCGGACGCCCGACGCCGGGGCAACCGCTGTCGGCGGTGCCCCGGCGTCGGGTCGAACCAGTCGCGCTCGGCGAGCGCGGTCGGATCAGTCGCGCTCGGCGAGCGTCAGCTCGATCCCGCCGACCAGGTCGGCACAGACGTTGTAGACGAACGCGCCGAGGGTGGCGAGCGCGGTGAACAGCACCACGTTGACCAGCCCGACCAGGGCGGACGTCAGGATCACGCCCTTGGCGGTGATCTGGAAGCCACCGCCGGTGCCCTGCCCGCCGCTGGCGCTGACCAGGTCGGTCAGGCTGTCGTTGACGCTCTGGAAGACGCCCATCGCGTCCAGCGCGAGGTAGAGCACCGAGGTCGCCACGACCACCACGATGAACAGGACCACCGAGACGGCGAAGGCGAACTTCATCACGGACCACGGGTCGATCCGCTTGAGGTTCAACCGGGCCCGGCGCGGCCCTCGGGAGGCCGCCGAGCTGACCGAGGTACGCGCGGCGCGTACCGCGTCACCCACCCGGGCGGCACCGACGGCGGCCGGACCACCGAGGCCCGGGGGCAGGCCGCCACCGTTGGCCGGACGGGCGCCACCCGCGCCCGGGGTGGGACGCCCACCGTCCGGGCTCGGCCGCAAACCGCCGCCGACCTTCGGCTGGGTGCCGGTCGTGGACGGGGAGGTGGCGGCCCCGACCGAGATCGGCTGTGTCGTGTTGCTCGACCTGGCCGCAGCGGGCACCGGCTGGGTGGCGGAGGAGGGCACCTCGGTGCCCGTTGTCTGGGGCTTCTCGGTCGTCCCCGAGTCCTCACCGGGCTTGTCCGGCGGCGGTGCCATGCCGGGTGCCCGGGTGAACTTCGGGGCAGGCGCGTCGGCGGGGACGGTCGCCCGACCCACGGCGGCGCGGCCGGCGGGGGTTGTACCGCTCTTGGCGGCATCCTCGTCGACCGGGTTGGCCGAGGTCCCCTTGTTCCCCGACTTCGCCTGTGTCTCCGTCATTCAACTAGTCCTGTTCGTCAGGCTCGTCGGCATTGCGAGCAATCGCCACGATAGTCACGCCGTCCGGGAGGTCCATCAGCTTGACCCCCATTGTGTTCCGGTCACGCGTACGGCGTACAGGCTTCACCGGAGTCCGAATGACGCCGCCGTTGCTGGTGATCGCGAACAGCTCGTCGTCCGGATCGATCACGACCGCGCCGACCAGACCACCGCGGCGCTCGGTGATCTTCGCAGTCAACACGCCCTTACCTCCCCGGCCCTGCACCGGGTATTCCTCGATGGGGGTGCGTTTCGCATATCCCCCGTTCGTGGCCACCAGGACGTCCAGGCCCTCCCGGACGACCTCCATGGCCAGCAGGACGTCGTCGTCGGTGAAGCGCATGCCGATCACGCCCGAGGTGGCCCGGCCCATCGGGCGCAGCGCCTCGTCGGAGGCGTTGAACCGGATCGCCTGCGCCTTCTTCGAGACGAGCAGCAGGTCCTGCTCGGGCGCCGCGAGGACGGCACCGACCAGCTCGTCCTCATCGCGAAGGTTGATCGCGATGACGCCGCCGGACCGGTTGGAGTCGAACTCCTCGAGTCGAGTCTTCTTCACCAGGCCGTTTCTCGTGGCCAGTACCAGGTAGGGAGCCACCTGGTAGTTCGGGATTTCGATGATCTGTGCGATCTGCTCGTCCGGCTGGAAGGCGAGCAGGTTGGCCACGTGCTGGCCCTTGGCCACCCTACTGGCCTCCGGCAACTCGTACGCCTTGGCCCGGTAGACGCGGCCCTTGTTCGTGAAGAACAACATCCAGTCGTGTGTGGAGCATACGAAGAAGTGGCTGACAATGTCGTCCTGCCGGAGCGTCGCGCCGCTCACGCCCTTGCCGCCGCGCCGCTGTGAGCGGTAGAGGTCGACCTTGGTGCGCTTGGCGTAGCCGGTGCGGGTGATGGTGACCACCACGTCCTCGCGGGCGATGAGGTCCTCCATCGAGACCTCGCCGTCGAACGGAATGATCTTCGTACGCCGCTCGTCGCCCCACTTCGCGACGATCTCGCTCAGCTCCTCGGAGACGATCTTCCGCTGGCGTTCCGGCTTGGCGAGGATGTCCTTGAGGTCGGCGATCTCGATCTCGAGCTTGGCCAGGTCGTCCAGGATGCGCTGCCGCTCCAGGGCGGCCAGCCGGCGCAGCTGCATGTCCAGGATCGCGGTCGCCTGGATCTCGTCGATCTCCAGCAGCCGGATCAGGCCCTGCCGGGCGTCGTCGACGGTGGGCGAGCGCCGGATCAGGGCGATCACCTCGTCCAGGGCGTCCAGCGCCTTGGCCAGGCCACGCAGGATGTGCGCCCGCTCCTCGGCCTTGCGCAGCCGGAACGCGGTCCGCCGACGGATCACCTCGATCTGGTGCTCGACGTAGTAGCGGAGGAACTGGGCCAGGTTGAGGGTGCGCGGCACCCCGTCGACCAGGGCCAGCATGTTGGCGCCGAAGGTCTCCTGGAGCTGGGTGTGCTTGTAGAGGTTGTTCAGCACCACCTTGGCGACCGCGTCGCGCTTGAGGACCAGCACGATCCGCATGCCGGTACGTCCGGAGGACTCGTCCCGGATGTCGGCGATGCCGGCGAGCTTGCCCTCCTTGATCAGCTCGGCGATCCGCTCGGCCAGGTTGTCCGGGTTGACCTGGTACGGCAGCTCGCTGACGACCAGCGCCGGGCGGCCCCGCTTGTCCTCCTCGACCTCCACCACCGCGCGCATCCGGATCGACCCGCGACCGGTCCGGTAGGCGTCCTGGATGGCGGACTGACCGACGATCAGGCCGTGGGTGGGGAAGTCCGGCCCCTTGACGATCTCCAGCAGCGCTTCGAGGGTGGTCGCCTCGTCGGCCTCCGGGTTCTCCAGGCACCACTGCACCGCCGCGCCGATCTCGCGCAGGTTGTGCGGCGGGATCTTGGTGGCCATCCCGACCGCGATGCCCTCGGAGCCGTTGACCAGCAGGTTGGGGATGCGCGCCGGCAGGATGGTGGGCTCCTTGGCCCGGCCGTCGTAGTTGTCCTGCAGATCGACGGTGTCCTCGTCGATGTCCCGCAGCATCTCCATCGCCAACGGGTCGAGCTTGCACTCGGTGTTGTGGCTGACGAAACCGTCAGAGATGAAGGAGTGGTCCTCGGTGTCCACCCGGATGCTGTAGACCGGCTGCACCCCGGCGTCCGTGACGCTGGCCACCTCGGCGTAGTAGAACCGCCCGTCGACCAACGGCTCGACCACGTCGAGCACCTCGGCCTCGGTGATCCGGGCGGCGATCTCGTCGCGGTCCCGCTCCCAGCGCTCGATCCGGTCGACGTTGTGCCGACGCAGCCAGTCCCGCTCGGTCCAGCGCCGGGCCCCGTGCGCGCGGATGAAGTCACCGACCAGCGGGACGTGGTCGCTGGAGAGCGCAGTGCTGCTCGCCGGCACCTGAGCCAGCTCGGACTCCAGCTTGGCCTGCTTGCGGCCGAGGAAGCCGACGTGGGCGGCGAAGATCCGGGCGTCGCGCCGGTTGGTCACGACGACCTTGATCTCGCCGTCGTCGTACCGGGTCTGCCGGCTGATCACGCCGAACTCCAGCAGCAGCTGCTGCACCTCGCGCGCCAGCCGCTCGCTCCGGGTCGAGTACGAGACCTGGATGGTGTTGCGGGGCAGCAGCGAGGACGACCCGTCACCCTCGAAGAGGGCCTGGAGGAACGCCCGCTTGATCGCGGCCGGCCCCTGCCACACGAACTCGGGCACGAACTTGGCGGCACTGCGCGCGCCGACGAGTTCGCCGAGCAGACTGGTGCGCAACGCCGAGAGGTCCTGGACGTCCAGCTCGTGCAGCATGCTGCCGGAGGCGATGGTCCGCTCGCTGACGTAGCGCGGCCCACCGACGGCGAGGTCATAGGCGGCGAGGACCCGGACGAAGAACTCCCGGTCGACGTTGTTGAAGCCGGCCCGCCCCTCGGACACCCAGCCTTCGCTGACGAACGCGCCGGCCAGGACGGCCGCCTCGACGTGCTCCAGCATCGGGTAGCCGATCTCGTCCGGCACCGTCCGCTGGAGCACCACCCGGTCACCCGGGGAGATCTCGGCGAGCAGCTTCCAGAGCAGGGTCGGCACCCCGGCCACGTCCACCAGGCAGAGCACCGGGTGGTTGTGGGTGCCGGTCAGCTCGTACCCCTCGCGGGTGCGCAGCCGCAACGTCGGGTGCTCGCCGGAGTGGAAGAACTTCGAGGCGCGGACCAGGTCGCCGTTGCGGTCCCGGACCTTCAGGTCGACGCCGGTCTCGCTGCTCGGCGCGGCGCCCGGCACGACGTCGCCGATCCGCACGCTACCGCCGGCGGTACGAATGCGGACATTTGCGATAATACAGTAACGCATCGCCGCAGCCGGATCGTTTCCGGGCGAACCGAAGTTGCCGTTGCCGTCGACCAGCGGGTAGCGCAGCGACCAGGGCTGGGCCATCCGGACCAGCGCGTCGTAGATGGCCGAGTCACCGTGCGGGTGGAACTGACCCATCACGTCACCGACGACCCGGGAACACTTCACGTAGCCCCGGTCCGGCCGGTAGCCGGAGTCGTACATGGCGTAGAGGATCTTGCGGTGGACCGGCTTGAGCCCGTCCCGGACGTCCGGCAGGGCCCGCCCGACGATCACGCTCATCGCGTAGTCGAGGTACGAGCGCTGCATCTCGACCTCGAGCCCGACCG
This sequence comes from Micromonospora sp. NPDC051925, assembly GCF_044548625.1. Classification (NCBI taxonomy): domain Bacteria; kingdom Bacillati; phylum Actinomycetota; class Actinomycetes; order Micromonosporales; family Micromonosporaceae; genus Micromonospora; species Micromonospora sp. NPDC051925. The sequence continues at coordinate 80,721 of NZ_JBIUCH010000006.1, forward strand.
GCTCGATCCGGTCGTGCTGGACGACCGCCGCGACTGGTGTCTCGGGGGTCTCCGGCTCGTTCGGGGTGGACTCGGGAGTATCGGTCACTGTTAACCCTTATCAGACTCAGAGTCGTGTTCGTGCTGTGGATAACGCTGTGGAAACCGGCCAAGCTGTGGATAACCCGGTGGACATCGCCGGGCCGACCGGTGGGTCACCGGCCGGCCCGACCGTCCGTCAGATGTCGAGGAACCGGACATCCTTGGCGTTGCGCTGGATGAACGAGCGGCGTGCCTCGACGTCCTCACCCATCAGCACGCTGAACAGCTCGTCGGCGGTGGCGGCGTCGTCGAGGGTGACCTGACGCAGCGTCCGGGTGGCCGGGTTCATCGTGGTCTCCCAGAGCTCGGGGTAGTTCATCTCGCCGAGACCCTTGAACCGCTGGATGTCGTCCGGCTTGGCGTTGGGCTTCTTCTGCTGGCGCAGCGCGATCAGCCCGTCCCGCTCCCGGTCGGAGTACGCGTACTGGGCGTCGTCGCCCTTCTTGTTCCACTTGATCTTGTAGAGCGGCGGGGCGGCCAGGTAGACGTGGCCCAACTCGACCAGCGGTCGCATGAAGCGGAACAGCAGGGTGAGCAGGAGCGTCTGGATGTGCTGGCCGTCGACGTCGGCGTCGGCCATCAGCACCACCTTGTGGTACCGCAGCTTCTCCATGTCGAAGTCGTCGTGGATGCCGGTGCCCAGCGCGGTGATCAGCGCCTGGACCTCGTTGTTCTTCAGCACCCGGTCGATCCGGGCCTTCTCCACGTTGAGGATCTTGCCGCGGATCGGCAGGATCGCCTGGGTACGCGGGTCGCGGCCCTGCTTGGCCGAGCCGCCGGCCGAGTCGCCCTCGACGATGAAGACCTCGGACTCGCGCGGGTCGGTGGACTGGCAGTCGGCCAGCTTGCCCGGCATCGAGCCGGACTCCAGCAGCGACTTGCGCCGGGCCAGCTTGCGCGCCTGCTGGGCGGCGATCCGGGCGCGGGCCGCCTGGGACGCCTTCTGGATGATCGTCTTGGCCTCGGCCGGGTTACGGTCGAACCAGTCGACCAGCCGGTCGTTGCAGACCCGCTGCACGAAGCTCTTCACCGGGGTGTTGCCCAGCTTGGTCTTGGTCTGGCCCTCGAACTGCGGGTTGGCCAGCTTGACCGAGATGATCGCGGCCAGGCCCTCGCGGATGTCCTCGCCGGAGAGCTTCTCGTCGCCCTTGAGCAGCTTCTTCTCGGCGCCGTAGCGGTTGACGACGCTGGTCAGCGCGGCCCGGAAGCCCTCCTCGTGGGTGCCGCCCTCGTGCGTGTTGATCGTGTTCGCGAAGGTGTAGACCGACTCGCCGTACGACTCGTTCCACTGCATGGCGATCTCGACCGACATGCCCTCTTCCTCGGCGGCGAACTCGACCACCGTCTTGTGCATCGGGTTCTTCGAGGCGTTGAGGTGCCGGACGAAGTCGGCGATGCCGCCCTCGTAGTAGAAGGTGACCTCGCGAGGCTTGCCCTCCTCGCCCTCCGCGACCCGCTCGTCGAGCAGGTGGATCGAGAGGGCCCGGTTGAGGAAGGCCATCTCCTGGAGACGTCGGTAGATGGTCTGGAAGTCGAAGTCGACCGTCTCGAAGACGTCCGGGTCCGGCCAGAAGGAGACCGCCGAACCGGTGCGGTCGGTGGTCTCGCCCTTGTCCAGCGGGTCGGGCTTGGAGTTGTGGTACTGCTGCCGCCAGACGAAGCCGGACTTGTGGATCTCGACGGCCATCCGGGTGGAGAGGGCGTTCACCACCGAGACGCCGACGCCGTGCAGACCGCCGGAGACCGCGTACGCCTTGCCGTCGAACTTGCCGCCCGCGTGCAGCACGGTCAGCGCGACCTCGACACCCGGCTTCTTGAGCTTCGGGTGCAGGTCGACCGGGAAGCCACGGCCGTTGTCGGTGACCCGGACCCCGCCGTCGGCGAGCAGCACCACGTCGATGGTGTCGCAGTAGCCGGCGAGCGCCTCGTCCACGGCGTTGTCCACCACCTCCCACACGAGGTGGTGCAGGCCGCGCTCGCCGGTCGACCCGATGTACATACCGGGCCGCTTGCGGACCGCCTCCAGCCCTTCGAGGACGGTGATCGACTCTGCGCCGTACTCCTGCTTGTCCTGCGCTGCCACCCTCGGCCACTTTCTCGCACCATCCACGCCGGGGCGCGGGAGCGCGGGTTCGGCGGACAGGACGCGACGTCGACGCACACGGGCGGTGGCCCCGGAGGGCGGTCGCGGATCGTGCGCGCCGGTCGCCGCGGTTGCCCGCGGATCGCGATCGGCCAGACCCGACCCGGACGTTGATCAAGGGCCGGTGAAGGCCCCTGTCCGTCGCACCGCGTCAGGTCGTCGTCTCGCCCCTAATCTTACTGTGCGCACACGACAGAACCGCCACTCGGCACCCGTTGAAGGCGGCTGAGACCCCCGTAGCCGGCCGAATCTCGCTGTCCGCGACTCCCCCTACACGCCCGGGTTCCGCCCTCCGCGCCCGCCGCCACGGGATCGACCGGCTCACCGGGCGGGCAGGGGTCGCGCCCGGAGGCGGCCGTGCCGTAGCTTTGCGGCGCGCGGCGAAGCTGCCCGTCTTGATCTTTTCCACCCTTAACCGGGACGATGGACCCGATCGACCCGACACGTGCTCTCGAGAGGTGACACCAGATGGGGCTGGACAATGTCGCGGTGCACTGGCCGCGGACCGGCCGCTTCTACGACCCGGTCGCGCCGGCCGAGTTCGTCGATTTCGGCGAGATCGTGGACGTCCCCCGGATCTCCGCGCCGACCGCCGCGCTCGCCGAGCACATCGCCAAGACCGGCACGGTCCGGGCCACGGCCTACACCGAGCTGGTCGACCTGATCCTCGGGTTGGAGAATGTGCTCTACGCCACCGACGCCGCCGCCGAGGACGAGGACCCGGTCATCGACCCGGACGGCTGCGCCTGGATCGCCGGCGGGGTGGAGAAGTTCGTCGCCCAGCACCGGCCGCACGGCGAGTCGGTGACCTTCGAGTCGGTCAGCGAGGTGCTCCGTGCGCTGCTCGGCGACGGCCGGCTCGCCGAACAGCAGCTGCGCTGGCTGGGCAGCCGGCTCGACCGGCTGCGCGACGAGAACGGCGACCCGCCGCAGTGGGACTTCACCTGCGCCGAGCTGGGCGTGCTGGCCGCCTTCTACCGGCGCTGCGCCGACCGGGGCTTCGCCGTCTACGCCGACGCCGAACCCGGCCGCCGACCCGGTCCGCAGCACTGATCGCCGGGCCGTACGCCTAGTTCTCCCGGGCCGGTGCCCCGGCGGCGGGAGGAACGGCCGGGGGACCGGCCGCCACCGCACCGTTGGCGGCGGCGATCACCCGGGTCAGCACCCCGTGCAGGTCGCGTAGCTCGGTCAGGGGCAGCCCGAGCCGCGCGACGACCGCCGGCGGGATCTGCTCGGCGCGGTCCCGGAGCGCCCGCCCGCTCTCGGTGAGCGACACGGCGAGGCTGCGCTCGTCGGCCTGGTCCCGCTCGCGACGGAGGTAGCCGGCCGCCTCCAGCCGCTTGAGCAACGGCGACAGGGTGCCGGGATCGAGCTGGAGCAGCCGGCTCAACTCGCGGACCGACAACGGCGCGTACTGCCAGAGCGCCAGCATCACCAGGTACTGCGGATGGGTCAGCCCCATCGGTTCCAGCAGCGGCCGGTAGACCGCGACGACGCCGCGAGCGGCGACGGAGAGCGCGAAGCAGACCTGCTCCTCCAACGCCAGCGGATCCCCGCCGGGCTGACCGTCCACCCGTGCACCTCCTCGTCGTCGTTGCGATCGTACCAATGCTTGGTGTACCAATGGTTTGTACACCAAGTGTTGACGAGAGGTCGGTGCCGATGAGCGAGGACAAGCCGGCGGCGAGGGCCCCCGGCGAAGGGGGTCGACTCCTGGCGTGGGCCTTCCGGAACCTGGCCGGTCCGCCCGAGGTGCAGGGTGCGGTGCAGGGCGGCTCCCAACAGGCGCGGGACGCCTGGAAGCAGGACCTGGAACGACGGAAGCAGTGGAGCCGCGAGCAGCGGGAGCGCAAGCGCGCCGAGCGGGAGGCCCGACGCGCGCCGGGCGACGACCGTCAGCCGTAGGTGTCGCGCGGCCCCCGGCCGCGTACCCGACGCGGCCCGCGCGACCAGGACGGCGCAGCCGGTCCGTGGATGTGCAGCTTGCGGACCACGTTGTGGCCGACCTCGCCGGCGATCCGCCTCAACAGCGAGCCGGCGAGCAGCCGCAGCTGGGTCGCCCAGGCGGTCGACCGGGCCTCCACGGTCAGCTCGCCGTCCTCCAGCTTGACCGGGCGGCTGTGCTGGGCGATCTCTGCCCCGACCACCCGCTCCCAGGCCCCGAAGACCGTCGCCTCGGCCGCCGGTTGCTGCCAGCCGCGCGCCTTCATCAGCCGTTCCAGCACCGCCCCCAGCGGCTGCGGGTCACGCGGGTCCGGCCCCGGCCCGGAGTAGCCACGCAGCCGCCGCTCGCCACCGCCGGCCGCGCCGGTCGCACCCGGGCGACGGTTGCGGGCCGCCGAATCACGGCGGGCCTTCGCGGCGTCCAGCACCGCCCGCGCCAGCTGCGGCCCCGTCTCCTGCGGCGCACCGTCAGCGGCCCCGCCCGTTCCGGTCGCCCCGCCGGCGACACCTGCGCCGGCCGCGCCGCCTACCGCCGCTGATCCGCCCTCCCGGCCGGAGGCCGCCCCACCGCCGGCCACGACGCGGCTGCGGGGTGTGGCACCCACCCGGCCACCGGCCGCCGCGTCCGCGGCAGCGCCGGCCACGCGGGCCCGCTCGCCGTCCGTGTCGCCTCCCGCTCCTCGGGGGGTACGCACACCGCCTGCCCCGCCCGAGGAGGTGCGGCGCTGGCCCCCCGTCGCCTTCGGAGGCTGGTCGGCGCGCTCCGGTTCAGTCGACACGACGGACCGTCCCCTCGCCCACCGCGTACCGGGTGCCCCGCAGGGCCACCGGCAGGTCGTCGTCCACCGCGCAGGTCACCAGGAGCTGACCGGCCCCGCCGACCAGTTCGGCCAGCCGTTCCCGGCGGCCCGCGTCCAGTTCGGCGAAGACGTCGTCGAGCACCAGCACCGGCTCGATCCCGTCGGCGCGCAGCAGGTCGTACCCGGCCAGCCGCAGGGCCAGCGCGTACGACCAGGACTCGCCGTGGCTGGCGTACCCCTTGGCGGGCAGCGGGCCGAGGGTGAGGACGAGGTCGTCTCGGTGTGGCCCGACCAGGGTGGTGCCCCGCTCGATCTCGGCCGACCGGGAGTCCGCCAGTGCGGCGGTCAACGCCTCGGCCAGCACCGCCCGCTCGGTGGTCGGCCCGGCCAGCTCCACCGACGGCCGGTACGCGATCCCGGCCGTCCCCTCGCCCGCCGCCACCGCGTCGTACGCCTTCGCCACGTGCGGGGTGAGCGCGGCGACCAGCTCCAGCCGCCCGGCGAGCAGCTCGGCACCGTGCTGCGCCAGGTGGGCGTCCCAGACCGCCAGGGTGGACAGGTCACCGCCCCGCGACCCGCCCGTCTTGCGGGCCAGGTACGCCGTGCGCAGCAGGGCGTTACGCTGCTTGACCACCCGTTCGTAGTCGGCGCGCACCCCGGCGTACCGGGGCTGCCGGAGCACCAGCAGGTCGTCGAGGTAGCGGCGGCGTTCGGCCGGGTCGCCCCGGACGAGTTCCAGGTCCTCCGGAGCGAACAGCACCAGTCGCAACGCGCCGATCACGTCCCGGGCCCGACGGGCCGGGGAACGCCCCAACCGGGCCCGGTTGGCCTTGCCGGGGACGATCTCCAGCTCGATCAGGAGTTCCCGGCCGTCGTGTACCACGGCACAGCGGATCACCGCCGAGGTGGCGCCCAACCGGACCAGCGGCGCGTCCGTGGCGACCCGGTGCGAGTCCAGGGTCGCCACGTAGCCCAGCGCCTCGGCCAGGTTGGTCTTGCCGACGCCGTTGGCACCGGTCAGGACGTTCGGCCCCGGCTCCAGATCGACGCCGACCCGCTCGTACGAGCGGAAGTCGACCAGTTCGAGCCGGCGGACGTACACAGCCTGTGGATGCCGCTCAGCGCTTGTGAACGGCGTGCCCGCCGAACTGCTGACGCAGCGCGGCGACCGCCTTCATCGCGGGTGAGTCCTCCTGCCGGGAGGTGAACCGGGCGAACAGCGAGGCAGTGATGACGTTCAGCGGGACGGCCAGCCGGATCGCCTCGTCGACCGTCCAGCGGCCCTCGCCGGTGTCCTCGGTGTAACCGCTCAGGTCGGCCAGTTCCGGGTCCTCGTCCAACGCCCGGTCCAGCAGGTCGAGCAGCCAGGACTGGACGACGGTCCCCTCCCGCCAGGACTTGATGATGCCCGGCACGTTCGTCACGATCTCGGAGGCGGACAGCAGCTCGAAGCCCTCGGCGTAGGCGTGCATCAGGCCGTACTCGATGCCGTTGTGCACCATCTTGGCGTAGTGGCCGGCACCGACCGGCCCGGCGTGCACGAAGCCGAAGTCACCCGCCGGCTTCAACGCCTCGAAGACCGGCATCAGCCGGTCGACGTGCTCCTGCGCGCCGCCGACCATCAGGGCGTAGCCGTTCACGTTGCCCCAGACGCCGCCGGAGACACCGACGTCGACGTAGCCGATGCCCCGCTCGGCGAGGCGTGCGGCCCGGGGCGCGTCGTCGCTGAACCGTGAGTTGCCGCCGTCGATGACGATGTCGCCCTCGGCCAGCACCTCGGCGAGCGCGTCGATGGTCGCGTCGGTGACGGCAGCGGGGACCATCACCCAGACCGCCCGGGGCGACTCCAGCTTGTCGGCCAGCTCGGCGAGGCTCGCGACGTCACTGCGGTCGGCGTTGCGGTCGTAGCCGACCACCTCCTGCCCGGCCGCCCGCAACCGCTCGCGCATGTTGCCGCCCATCCGGCCGAGTCCTACCAGGCCGAGCTGCATCTGCTCCTACCTCCGTGCGTCTGGGACGTGCCGGGCGCGATCAGCGGGACACGCGGATCGGCATGATGAGGTACCGGTACCCAGAGATGACCTCGCCATCCTCGCCGGCGGGAGAAATCACCGCCGGCTTGAAAGCGTCCACGAAGCGCAGCAGTGCGTACTGGGCCCCCAGGTTGGCCAGGCCGTCGATCAGGTACTGCGGGTTGAAGCCGATGGTCAGCGGCTCGCCGGTGAAGGTGGCCTCCATCGCCTCGCTGGCCCGCGCCTCCTCGGTGCCGCCCGCCTCGACGACCAGGCCGTCGGAGCTGAAGCTGAGCAGCACCGGGGTGGTCCGCTCGGCGACCAGGGCGACCCGCTTGACCACCTCGATCAGGGTGCTGACCGGAACCCGCGCCTCGGCGTTGCTGTTGGCCGGGAAGAGTGAGCGGACCGGCGGGTAGTTGGCCCCGTCGAGCAGCCGGCTGGTGGTCCGGCGGGTGCCACCGGAAAAGCCGATCATGCCTTCGCCGGCGCCGCCCTGCGACAGCGCCATGGTCACCTGGCCGCCGAGCGGGCCGAGCGCCTTCGCGGTGTCGTTCAGGGTACGGGCCGGGACCAGGGCGTTGATGCTGATCTCCGGGTCGTCCGGGGTCCACTCCATCTCACGCAGGGCGAGCCGGTAGCGGTCGGTGGCGAGCATCGCCAGGGTGCCGCCGGAGAGTTCCAGCCGGACGCCGGTCATCATCGGCAGCGTCTCGTCCCGGCCGGCGGCGATGGCCACCTGGGCGACGGCGGCGGCGAAGGCCGCAGCCTCGACGGTGCCTGCGCTCTCCGGCATCTCGGGCAGGGCGGGATAGTCCTCCACCGGCATGGTCGGCAGGGTGAACCGGGCACTGCCGCAGACCAGCTCCAGATGGGCGCCGACGGCCGCGATGTCCACCGGCTTGGCCGGCAGCGCCTTGGTGATCTCCGCGAGCAGCCGGCCGGAGACCAGGGCGGCGCCGTCGGCGTCCCCCTGCACCTCGACGGTCACCTGACTGGAGACCTCGTAGTCGAAGCCGGAGACCTGCAGGTTGCCGTCGGTGACCCGCAGCATCACCCCGGCGAGCACCGGTACGGATGGCCGGCTGGGCAGGCTTTTCGCGGTCCACGCCACCGCTTCGGCGAGCGCGTCGCGCTCTACTCGGAACTTCATCAATGCCTCCGCGTCGACGTCAGCGACAACTCTCTCATGCCGACCGCTGCCCACCGTCCCGCCCGACCGTGCGGGTACCCATCGCACCTTAGGGCGCGTGGGCATCGGCTGTGCGCCCGACCCCGTGGATTCGGTGCCGGGGCGACTGCCGACGGCAGCGCTGCGGCCCGATCCACAGGAAGTCCAACGGTGATGATTGGTTTTTGATTCTTCAGAAGAGATAACTCATCGTCTTCATCGCACCTGTGCAAACTGTGGGTAACTCGCGTCGTCGCAGGTCAGACACGTTATCCACCGGTGGGTTCGCTGTGGAGAACCCGGGGGTAAACCCGGCCGGCGGTCCACAGGCACCCCGCGTCCCCACAGTTGTCCACCGCCGTCCACCGGTTGTCCACCGGTTATCCACCGGGTTTACCCCCAGCGCTGTGGACAACGACGACGGCCCGGATCGGCTTCATCCCCAGAACCTTCAACAGGTTGCTCACAGGTCGGCCGTCGGCTGTGGACGACCGTCGCGTCGTCCACAGCCGTCCACAGCACTGTCCCCAGGGTTTATCCACAGTCTGTGGGTAACCGGCTCCGGACACAGCGTGGTTATCCACCGGTTGTGGAACAGGGGGTGTGGACAACCGGGCCGTCCTGTGGACGAACGTGACGTCGACATGCGCCGATCGTGGGCCCTCGACCCGGTGGAGGGTCAACCCACCGACGTCCCACCGACCCGAAAACGCCCGGCCGAGATGGTCGGCCGGGCGTCGAAGGCGGAGCGGAAGTGGCGTACGTCTCAGGTGTTCTGCTTGATCCGGTTGGTCAGCTCGGCGATCTGGTTGTAGAGCGAGCGTCGCTCCGCCATCTGCTGACGGATCTTCCGGTCGGCATGCATCACGGTGGTGTGGTCCCGACCGCCGAACGCCTGCCCGATCCGGGGCAGCGACAGGTCGGTCAGCTCACGACACAGGTACATCGCCACCTGGCGGGCGTTCACCAGCACCCGGGAGCGCGAGTGCCCGCGCAGATCCTCCAGGCTCACCCCGAAGTACTCCGAGGTGGAGACCATGATCTGGTCGGCGGTGATCTCCGGGCCGGCGCCGTCGGGGATGAAGTCCCGCAGCACCTCCTCGGCCAACGACAGCTCGACGTTGGACCGGGTGAGGCTGGCGAACGCGGTGACCCGGATCAGCGCCCCCTCCAGCTCCCGGATCGAGTTCGACACCCGGGAGGCGATGAACTCCAGCACGTCCGGCGGGGCGTAGAGCCGCTCCTGGGCGGCCTTCTTCTGCAGGATCGCGATCCGGGTCTCCAGGTCGGGAGGCTGGATGTCGGCGAGCAGGCCCCACTCGAACCGGGTCCGCAACCGGTCCTCCAACGTCGCCAGCTGCTTCGGCGAGCGGTCGGACGTGATCACGATCTGCTTGTTGGCGTTGTGCAGCGTGTTGAAGGTGTGGAAGAACTCCTCCTGGGTCCGCTCACGGTTCTCCAGGAACTGGATGTCGTCGATCAGCAGGATGTCGACGTCGCGGTAGCGGCGCTGGAACGCGCTGGTCTTGTCGTCCCGCAGCGAGTTGATGAAGTCGTTGGTGAACTCCTCGGTCGAGACGTAACGGACCGAGCGGGCATTGCCGAGCGTCTGGGCGTAGTGCCCGATCGCGTGCAGCAGGTGGGTCTTGCCCAGCCCGGAACTGCCGTAGATGAACAGCGGGTTGTACGCCTTGGCCGGGGACTCGGCCACCGCGACGCTCGCCGCGTGGGCGAACCGGTTGGACGAGCCGATGACGAACGTCTCGAACATGTACTTCGGGTTGAGCCGGTTGCCGCTGCCCTCCGTACCGCCGGGGCGTCGGTCCCCGCCACCGGGTCGATGGTCGACGCCGGCCCGACCGGGGCCGCTGTCGGTGGCGCCGTCGCGGGCCAGGCCGCGCGGGCTCTGCTGGTCCCGCGGCGGTCGGCCCTGGTCCCGGTACGCGGACTCGTAGCCGCGCAGGTCGGTGTCCGGCTCGGGGCGGTTGCGTTCCTCGAAACCGCGCCGCTCGGGGGCGGGGTGGTTCACCCGCATCGGTTCGGCGAAGCCGGTGCCGAAGAGGGTGTCCTGGCCGCCGTCCCGGCTGGTCGGCACCCGGGCCGGGTGGTGCCCGTCGTGCTCCGGTGGGCCAGCCGGGGGCTGCCGCTCCTCGGACTGCTCCGGTGGGCCGGCCTCCCGCTGGTACGGCGGTTCCGGCTCGCCGTAGGCCGGCGGCCGGAATCCGGGGTAGTCGTCCATGGCCGCACCGGGGTCCGCCGGGGCGGGCTCCGGCCCGCTGCGGTAGACGGTGCCGGCCGGTCGCCCGGCCGCGTCCTCGGCGATCCGCACGGTGACCGCGACCTGTATCGGTCGGCCCAGCCGGCGGGTGAGCGCCTCGGTGATGGCCGGTCGCAGCCGCGACTCGATCACGTCCCGGGTGAAGGCGTCCGGTACGGAGAGCAACGCGGTGTCCTCGACGATCGCCCGCAACCGGGTCAGCCGGAGGTAGGCGCGCTGCTGGGCGGAGATGATCTCGTCGGCGAGTTCGTCCGTCGCCGCGGTCCACACCGCGGCAAGGTCGATCGTTCCGGCCACCGTCGTGCCACCCCCTCGCCTCTGCTCCCGGCCGCCGCTGTGGTCCAGCGGTCGTGCCGGGCCCGCCACCGCGTTCGAGCGGGTGGTACCTCTCACCCACCGGACGGCTGACCGGCCGGCATCCACAAGTTATCCACAGCCTGTGTGTACCGACCGATTGTGGCCGCCCGCCGGACGCGGGTCGGACCTGCCCCCCTGTCGGGGAGGGGCGTTGAAGCGGGTTCACCGTGCCGAACGATTCACTGCCCGATCCGGTCTTGCCTACCGACGACAACCCGGACCTTGAAGCTGACCGCAAACGCGCACGGTAACAGCGACGGCGGGCCGCCATCAACCGCCGCCACCCCGACGTCCCCGGCAGCATCGGTGAAGAACGCCTGATCGGTCGGGGTGTCGGCCGCCGTGCCCCGGCCCTGAGGCGTTTGACGGTCATTGCCCCCCTGCGTAGGGTGGAGGGGCTGCTCTGTCGCCCTCTGCTAGGGTGATGGGTGCTTGTTGCCCATGGTCGCGGCCTCGAATCGCCGAGGTTCCGCACCACCGGGCAGCACCGATCGGGGGCCACCGCCGAGGTGGTCTGGTCCACCAAACGACCCCGGGCGAACCCGTGCCGGGGACGTACGAAAACGGAGAGCCTGACGTGAGCAAGCGCACCTACCAGCCGAACAACCGCCGGCGCGCGAAGACCCACGGCTTCCGGCTGCGCATGCGCACCCGTGCCGGCCGCGCCATCCTGTCGACCCGCCGCGCCAAGGGCCGCACCCGCCTGTCGGCCTGACGGCCGACCGGTCCGGGGACGTGGACAGTCGTGCTGACGGCCGCACAACGCCTGCGACGTAGCAACGACTTCGCCGCAGCGGTCCGGGGCGGTCGACGCGTCGGGCGGGGTGCCGTCGTCGTCCACCTGACGTTGCCGGCGGTCTGCACACCTCTCGCGACCACACCTGTCGGGACAACCTCGCCGGAGCCGGCGCGGAGCACCGACCCGGAGATGATCTCCGAGTCGAGCCGCGCCGGCTTCGTCGTGTCCAAGGCCGTCGGGCCTGCCGTGGTCCGCAACAAGGTCCGCCGCCGGCTGCGGCACCTGGTGCGTGACCGGCTGGCCGCGCTGCCGGCCGGCAGCACCCTGGTGGTGCGCGCGCTGCCCACCGCCGCCGGCACGCCGTACGACCGGCTGGGGGGCGACCTGGACGCGGCCATCGCCGCCGCCCGGGTACCCCGGGGACGGCGGTCGCGGTGAGCAGCGGATCCGCCGCGCCGCAGCCGCGGAGCCTGGGTGCCCGGATGCTCAGTGGCCCCATCATCGCGTACCGTCGTTGGATAAGCCCGGCGCTGCCGGCCCGCTGTCGGTTCTACCCGTCGTGCAGTGCCTACGCCCTGGAGGCGGTGACCCGCCACGGTGCGCTCCGGGGAGCGGGCCTGACGGTCCGGCGGCTGTCGCGCTGCCACCCTTTCCACCCAGGTGGACATGACCCGGTGCCGGAGCCGGGCGACCGCCGACGTGCCGACGTGACTGGAGTCTGAGAATTGAGTCTCGACTGGATCTACTACGCGATCTCGTGGATCCTGCTGACCTGGCACTCGGCGTGGGACGCCATCGGGGTGCCGGCCGCCGCGGTCCTCGGCACGAACTGGTCGTGGATTCTCGCCATCGTCTTCCTGGTGGTCACCGTTCGGGTGATCCTCTTCCCGGTCTTCGTCAAGCAGATCAAGTCGCAGCGGGCGATGCAGGCGCTCCAGCCGAAGGTCAAGGAGCTCCAGGAGAAGCACAAGGGTGACCGGGAGACGCTCCAGAAGGAGATGATGGAGCTCTACCGGAAGGAAAAGGCCAACCCGCTGATGGGCTGCCTTCCGATGTTCCTCCAGATCCCGGTCTTCCTTGGCCTCTTCCACGTGCTGCGGCGGCTCGACCCGGCCAAGGACGCCAAGACCCTCTACGGGTGGACGGCCGAGCAGTTCGACAGCGCCTCCAGCGCCACGATCTTCACCGCCCCGATCGCCGGCAAGTTCGGCTCCACCGCCGACGAACTGGCCCGGCTCGGTGCCAACGGCACCACCGTGAAGGTCATCGCCGGCATCCTGGTCCTGGTCATGATGGGCACCACCTACCTGACCAGCCGTCAGATGATCCTCAAGACCGGTTGGGCGGAGGACCCGCAGCAGCGGATGGTGCAGCGGTTGATGCTCTACGGCATCCCGCTCTCCCTGCTGGTCTCCGGTTCGATCTTCCCGATCGGTGTGATCATCTACTGGGTCACCAACAACCTGTTCACCCTCGGCCAGCAGCAGTGGGTGCTCCGCAAGTTCCCGCCGCTGGTGACCAACAAGGGGGCCACCGGCAACAAGCCGGCGACCGCCGGCCGTGGCCCGGTGCAGCCGGCCAAGACCGGTGGCTTCCTCAACCGGAACAAGCCCGCCGCGCAGGTGCCGGCCAAGCCGGCCGCGCCGAAGGTCGCCGGGCCGAAGCCGGGTGCCAAGCCGGCCAATCCGAAGAAGGGCCCGGCCAAGCGCCAGGGCTGACCCACCGGGCCGCCGTCGGTTGATCCCCGACGGCGGCCTTCCGGTACCGCGCAGCCGCCGTCACGGCCGGCGCCGGGCCGGAACCGCCGCGCCCAGCGCGGACGCGGGCGAGACTGGCCCGTACGAGACGTGCCCGTGGTCGAACCGGCCCCCTTCCTGCCGGTCGCCCCGGGAGACCAGCGGACCCGACGGTCCGGCCGAGCTAGTACGGAGATGACACCGTGACCGACACCAGCATCCCCAGCGCGGACGCCTCGCTCGACGAGGAGACCGTCCCGACCGCCGCGACCGGTGAGGGTGAGCCCGAGGAGGGCGGCAAGGAGAAGAAGCCAGCCGGCGAGGGCGAACTGTTCGCGCAGAGCGAGATCGCCGCCGACTACATCGAGGGCCTGCTCGACATCCTCGACTACGACGGCGACATCGACGAGCTGGTCTCCGGTGGCCGTCCGGTCGTCGAGGTGGTCGGTGGTCGACTGCAGAACCTGGTCGGACAGCGGGGTGCCACCCTGGAAGCGCTTCAGGAGCTGGCCCGGCTGGCCGTGTTCCGGCAGACCGGCTCGCCGAGCCGGCTCCTGCTCGACGTGGGCGGCTACCGCGCCACCCGGCGCAAGGAACTCGCCGCCGTCGCCAGGAACGCGGTGGAGAAGGTCAAGGAGCACGGTGAGCCGGTACGGCTGGAGCCGATGTCGGCCTTCGAGCGCAAGTGCGTGCACGATGTGGTCAACGCGATGAGCGGCGTGGAGAGCGAGTCCGAGGGTGTCGAGCCGACCCGGCGCATCGTCGTCCGGCCGGCGGACTGAGCTGGTGACACCCGACGACATCACGACGGATGCCGGAGCCGGCCCGGGTGGCGTGCCACCCGGGCCGTCGCCCGAGCGTCCCGTCCCCTCCGCGCAGGACGCCGCACTCCCGGCCGAGTTGGCCACCGCCGCGCGGGCACTCTTCGGCGACCGACTCGACCTGGCCGCCGGGTACGCCGAACTACTCGCCACCGATGGTGTGGTGCGCGGCCTGATCGGTCCTCGGGAGGCACCCCGGATCTGGGACCGGCACCTGCTCAACTGCGCGGCCGTGGCCGAGCGCATTCCGGAGAGCGCCAGTGTGATCGACGTCGGCTCCGGAGCCGGGCTGCCCGGGTTGGTGCTGGCGATCGCCCGTCCCGACCTGACCGTCATCCTGGTCGAGCCGTTGGCCCGGCGTACCTCGTTCCTCGTCGAGGCGGTGGAGCGGCTCGGGCTGGCCAGGACGGTCCGGGTGTTCCGGGGCCGGGCCGACGAGGCGGCCACCGGGGCGAACGGCGTCGGCCCGTTCACCGCCGACGTGGTGACCGCCCGTGCGGTGGCGCCGCTGGATCGGCTCGCCACCTGGAGCCTGCCGCTGGTCGCTCCCGGCGGGCGACTGATCGCCCTCAAGGGGGCGTCTGCGGCCGACGAGGTCGCCGAGCATGCCGAGGCGGTGGCGAAGGTGGGCGGGAGCGAGCCGGCGGTGCGGCTCTGCGGAGCCGACATCCTCGACCCGCCGACCACGGTGGTGGAGATCGTCCGGGAGCGGGTGGTCCGACCCCCGGTGGCGAAGAAGGCACCGAAGCGGTCACGCGGTGGTCGAAAGCGCGCTCGCTGAATCCCCGGTCCGCCAGTCCGGGTTCCCTGCGCCACCCTGTGGTTGGACGTACTTCCTCGGGATGGATCTGTGGTGGCCGGTCGGCCCGTGTTGACGGCCGACCGGCGGGCGCTCCGGCAGCGCGGCGCGGTTACCGCAGATCACGGCGGGTCGCGTCGCGTCGAGGTTGACCCGGTTGAGTAGCACGAGCCCGGTCGAAGGCGGTGCCGCCGAGAACGAAGATGGACCCGCCGCGCCCGTCCCCCGTAGGCTGGCCGCGCGTCGATAGTGTGGGGCGGGCGGATGTCGGGCGCACCGGGTCCCGATCGCCCCCGCCGGGTCGTACGCACCGCGGTGCGAGCGCGGGTACGGCAAGCGAGACGGGGTGCGGACCGACCATCCGGAGCGGGCAGGGATGACAGGTGCATGACGACGGCAGGTACGACGATCCACGGGTGAACCGTCCCGAGGGGCCGGGCTCAGGCGCGGACCCTGTTTCACGTGAAACCGACCATCAGACCTGGACGACCGGCGGACAGCCACCGATCCGTTCGCCGGAGCACGATCCCGGGCTGCGGCGCGAGCCACCGGTGGTGGGTGCCGCACGTCCGGCACCCGAGTCGTACGTGCCGCCGCCCGCTACGCAGTCCGGCCCCGATGGCCGACCGGTCAACGCCCCGGACCTCCGGGCGGCGGCCTCGGTGCGACGGAACGCGGGGGTGCCCTCGCGGTTCGGGACACCGATGGCTGACAGTCCATCGCCGGTTCCCGCACAGCTACACCCCGATGCGACGCCTGTCATCGACTCCCCGGGGAACGGCCCCGGGGCCGGGGCAGTCGGCTCGGCAGAGGCCGCGTACGTTTCACGTGAAACTCCGACGCGCGAAGAGGATGACCCACCGTTGGCTATGGAGGCGATGCGCGCCGTGCAGATCCTTAATCCGAGTGGCGAGGTGACCATGCCCCGTCCTGAGCGGACCCGGGTGATGTGCGTTGCCAATCAGAAGGGTGGCGTGGGCAAGACCACGACCACGGTGAACCTGGCGGTGGCTCTGGCCCTGCACGGCAACCGGGTGTTGGTGGTCGACCTCGACCCGCAGGGCAACGCTTCCACCGGGTTGAACGTCCCCCATCACACCGGGGTCCCGGACGTCTACGACTGCCTGATCGACAGCGTGCCGCTGGCGGAGGTGGCGCAGGAGGTGGAGGGCATCCCCAACCTGTGGTGCGTACCGGCGACCATCGACCTGGCCGGCGCCGAGATCGAACTGGTCTCCGTGGTTGCCCGGGAGTCCCGGCTGAACCGGGCCATCGACGCGTACCCGGGGCACTTCGACTACGTCTTCATCGACTGTCCGCCCTCCCTGGGCCTGCTCACGGTCAACGCCCTGGTGGCCGCCCAGGAGGTGTTGATCCCGATCCAGTGCGAGTACTACGCCCTGGAAGGGTTGAACCAGCTGATTAACAACATCAATCTGGTTCGCCAGCACCTGAACCCGAAGCTGGAGGTCTCCACGATCCTGCTCACCATGTACGACCGCCGTACCCGGCTGGCCGACGCCGTAGAGCAGGACGTCCGGAACCACTTCGGTGACAAGGTGCTCCAGGCCGTCATCCCCCGCAACGTCCGGGTATCGGAGGCCCCGAGCTACGGGCAGTCCGTGATGACCTACGATCCCGGATCGCGGGGGGCCACGAGTTACTTCGAGGCCGCCCAGGAGATCGCCGAGCGCGGTGTCAAGGAGCCGGTGAGCCGGAATGCGTAGTGCGGACAAGTCGCTGGGAGGCGTCTTATGAAGAACCGTCCCCGGGGCGGTCTGGGTAGAGGGCTCGGTGCGCTGATCCCGACCGGGCCGGTGCAGGAGAGCACGGCCACGGCGACCCTGCCCGTGGAGGTCGACCCGGAGCGTCCGGTGATCGAGACGTCCACCGATCTGGTGGCCCCGGCCGCGACGACGCCCGCGCCGGTGGTCCTCGCGCCGCCGCAGCCCGACGAGCCTCAGCTCAGCCCGGTGCCCGGCGCACGTTTCGCCGAGATCTCCGTTGACGCGATCGTGCCGAACCCCAAGCAGCCGCGGCACGTCTTCGACGAGGAGGCGCTGGAAGAGCTGAAGACCTCCATCCAGGAGGTCGGCTTCCTCCAGCCGATCGTCGTCCGGCAACTGGACAGCGAGAAGTACGAACTTGTCATGGGTGAGCGGCGGTGGCGTGCCGCCCAGGCGGTGGGCCGGGAGACCATCCCCGCGATCGTCCGGGACACCAAGGACGACGCGATGCTCCGGGACGCGCTCCTGGAGAACATCCATCGGGCCAACCTCAACCCGCTGGAAGAGGCCGCCGCCTATCAGCAGTTGCTGGAGGAGTTCGGTGCGACCCACGAGGAACTGGCCCGTCGAATCGGGCGGAGCCGGCCGCAGATCTCGAACACCATCCGATTGCTGAACCTGCCGCCACAGGTCCAGCGTCGGGTGGCGGCCGGCGTGCTGTCCGCCGGCCACGCCCGCGCGTTGCTCAGCCTCGACGAGGCAGAAGCGCAGGAGCAGCTGGCGCTCCGCATCGTCGCCGAAGGGCTCTCGGTGCGGGCGACCGAGGAGATCGTGGCCCTGGCACTCAGCGACGGCCCGGCCAAGACACCGGCGGCCAAGCGCCGCTCGAAGCCGCACGCGCCGGCGTTGACCGACCTGGCCGACCGTCTCTCCGACCGGTTCGATACCCGGGTGAAGGTGGACATCGGCCGGAGCAAGGGAAAGATCACGATCGAGTTCGCCACGGTGGACGACCTGGAGCGGATCGTCGGCATCATCGGCGTCGGCGAGGAGGAGCAGCCGGAGTCGGAGGACTGACCGCTGCCCTTGCCGTTTCCGGCCGCGTACCCGATCGGGTACGCGGCCGGTTCGTTCTGGGTGCTGTCCGCTTGCGACGCGTTCGGCATGGTGAAGGTAGTGCGGCTCTGCTCCGTCGAGGGAAGCCTCTGCCGGGAGTCGGCCCGGCCGTTCGGTAGCCGATCCGAGATGTGCGGCGACTGTGCCGGCTCCTGCTCGTCGCCGACCCGTGATCGCGTCGGAAGGGTTTCACGTGGAACGAGGGGCTCTCCCATGCCGGGCGGCCGGGTCGGCTCGGGTCGGCTCGGGTCGGGTCGGACGATCCTGGTCAGGATCCGCGCGGATGCTCGGCATGACAGACAACCGGGCACGCAGAGTTGGTCCCGGGCGTTGGGCCACCAGGGGGCGTTGGGCGTCGGAGGCGTCGCCGCCGCCGGGGACCTTGGGCGGCCGGGGACCTTGGGCGGCCGGGGACCTTGGGCCGCCAGAGGGGGTACCCGCATGGCGGTTCTGCTCCACCCGGCGATATCCCCGTGTGGCCGCTCAGATCGTCCTGGACCGCTTCGGAGATCACACCCCACCCGTCGGGCTTGCCGGGGGCGCAGTGGCCCGCTGAGTCGATCTGAGGCTCTGGTGCTGGCGGCGAGCCGAGGGTGCAACCGGACGACGGCTGCCGAGGCGAAGATCGGCTACCCGCAGCGGGCGGGACCGATCGACGTCGGCCTCCCCGGCCCTGGTTCGGGGAGTTGCCGCAGACGGCCATGTTTCACGTGGAACGGCCCTCCCACGGTCGCCCTCGCTGATCCAGAGCGGGGAACGGTGCTCTCGTCGCACTCCTCGGCCGAGGTCCGGGAACGGCACTCTTGCCGATTGCGCTGCGACCGCCGCCGGTCCAGGCCGGGCCGGGAGGGTTCGACGCCGGGCACTGGATGAGAGGCCGCGCAAGCACAAGCAGGCTCGGCGGCGGGAGGCGGGAGGCGGGAGCGAACGGGCATCGCCCTTCGGGCCCGTGGGATAGCCGGGCTGTGGTCTCGCGGGAGTGCTGGCCCGCGGGAGTGCGGGACAGTAAACCCGTAAGAATGCCGCGCTGAACCCCTGCGGGGAGTGGGCGGGAAGATGGACTGGCAGGCCCCGAGGGTGCCATGGCTGCGAGCCTTCGGGGCTGGCGTAGACCTGGGCTCGGGCCCGCAGTGGGGGGAGGAGCGGTCATCCGGAGAGCTACCAACCGGGCAGGCCCGGCAGCCCGTAGGTCGTGTCGCCGTGGAGCGAGTCCGGGGCAGGGAAGCACGCGAGCCAACTGGTCGACGTCCGTGGAGTCGAAGCCGCTCTCCGCGAACGCCCGTCCTTCCTCGCCGTTTCACGTGAAACCCCGGACTCACCGGACCCCCGAACTCCCCGGCCCCCGTCGATCGAGAGCCGAGGCGCAGTCGGGCGCGGGTCCACAGCAACTGCCGTTCCACGTGAAACCAGGCCGTGCGGCGTCGTCTGCACGAAGGTGGGGACTTCGCCGGTCCTCCCTCGCCACTGGATGGACCCCGCGTAGGAGAGGTCGCAGGCGAGTTCCGTGTTGGTCTGTTGCCGCTGTTATCCGGGCGACCGCTCCGGATAGCAGCGACCTCAGAGGTGAAAATCACGGCCCGCCCAACAGCCCGAGAAGCCCCTCGATCGTTGATGGAATCGGACCCCTGCTTCCTGTGAACAGTGCTGTGGATGAGCAGCAAAGTTATCCACAGAAGTTTTCCACAGGCGGCACTCGTTTCACGTGAAACAGCGCGTCAGGGCCACCTTGGCCTGTGGATGACGGGGTGTGGTGGTGATCTCATCAGCCTGTGGACAACTGCCTCGGAACTCTCCCGTGCGCCCACGCGCGAGTCGCCTCGCTCGACCGAAATCCCCTCATGATCAGCGGCGTTCGGGGTAGGGACAGCGGTCCCGGTCTCGGTTAGGGTCAGCGTCGTGCACGACACCCCTCCACCCTCAGTTCCGGACTTCACCCAGTGGCCGTCGTTCCCCTTCGAAGGCGATCTGCGGGTCAAGCACCTCGACGAACCAGTGCCGGTCGAACCTCCCCGCAAGGGCGAAGGACTCCGGGAGTGCATCGCCTGCAACGCGCCGGACGATGCGTACATCTGGGTCGGTGAGCGTTGGCGGGTACGGGCCATGGACCGTCCCACCGGTCTGCCGATGGTGCTGATCCTTGAGTCGCGGTCGCATCTCGACCTGGGCGACCTACCCAACCTGCTCGCTGCCGAACTCGGGGTGATGACTGTCCGTCTGGAGCGCGCCATCCGCTCGCTGGACGGCGTCGCCCGAGTGCACGTGAACCGTTGGGGTGACGGGTCCGCCCACCTGCACATGTGGTTCCTGGCTCGCCCGTACGGCCGGCTCCAGCTACGCGGCACGTTCCTGTCGCTCTGGGACTCGATCCTGCCGCCCATCTCCGAATCCCAGTGGCGGGAAAACCTGGCGCATGTCGCGGCCTGGCTGGCCGAGTTCGGTGGACGTCCACTCGCCGAGCCGCCCCGCATCCAGTGGCAGACGCCCTCCAGCATCGCTGCGCAGTCGTCGGCCGAGGCCGCTGCGGCGGCTGCCGGGGAAGCGGTGTCGGTGATCGAGTCGGAGGAGGAGACTCCCCTTCCTGCGCCGGCGGAGACCTCGACCGACGCGCCGAACAAGGCCCACCCCGGCCCTGGCACGAGCGACGCCCACCACGCCGAGACCAGCGACGCCCACGACCTCGACAACGACGGTCACGACACCGCCAGCGGGGCCGCCGAAACCCGGACCGGCGAGAACCACGCGCATGCCGGCACGGGGGCGGCGGCCGACAGGACCGACGCCGAGGCAGGATCCGAGACCGACAGGACCGACGCCCACGCCGGCACGGGGACCACCGATCCGGCCGGGGTCGGAACCGACAACCAGACCGACAGCGAGACCGGAGTCGAGGACGGGGACGAAGGGACTGCCGCCTCGGACGTCGGCCGGCGCTGACGAGTCATCCCGACCGAACCGGGCGACCCCACCCGAGGAGCAGCGGACGCGGAAGGATCAGGCGCGGCGGACTGCGGCCCGGCTGACCAGTGTGCCGAGGACCTGCCCGAAGTCCAGCCCGGCCGCCTGGATCGCCAGCGGCAGCAGCGACGTCTCCGTCATGCCGGGGGACACGTTGACCTCCAGCACGTGCGGCCGGCCGTCCTCGTCGACGATCAGGTCGACGCGGGAGAGGTCACGAAGCCCCAGCGCGGCGTGCGCGGCCAACGCCACCTCGGCTACCGCACCGGCCACGGCCGGGTCGAGGCGTGCCGGCGCGTGCCAGGTGGTCCGGCCGGCGGTGTAGCGGGCCGCGTAGTCGTACACGCCGTTGCGGGGCACGATCTCCACCGGCGGCAGCGCCTGCGGCCCGTCACCCAGGTCGACCACCGAGATCGCCACGTCCATGCCGGGCACGTACCGCTCGACCAACGCCGTCGAGTCGTACGCGAAACAGCCGACCATCGCGGCCGGCAGCGCTTCGGCGTCCTTGACCACGGCGGCGCCGAGGCCCGACCCGCCCTGGGCCGGCTTGACCATCAGGGGCAGCCCCAACCGCTGCACGATCCGGTCGAGCACCGCCACCGCGCCCAGCTCGGAGAAGCGGTCGTGCGGCAGGGCCACCCAGTCGGGGGTGGAGATGCCGTTCTCCCGCAGCACCGCCTTGGCCGACGGCTTGTCCCAGGCGAGCCGGGAGGCCCGCGCGTCGCAGCCGACGTAGGGGACGTCACAGAGGTCGAGCACCCCGCGCAGCGAGCCGTCCTCACCGGTGGCGCCGTGCAGGGCGATCACCACGGCGTCCGGCGGGTCGGCGGCCAACGCGGGCAGCAGCGCCACGTCGGCGTCCCGCAGCTCCGCCTCCACCCCGGCGCTGCGCAGCGCGTCGATGACCCGCCGGCCCGACCGCAGGGAGACGTCCCGCTCGTACGACAGGCCGCCCGCGAGCACCAGCACGTGCCGCTCGGCGGCGGCATCACCGGTAGCTGCGGAATCGGTCACGGCGGAATCGGTCACGAGAGAGCGCTCGACGGGGGTGGCAACCATGCGGGAATCATGCCAAGTCGGGGCCGGGGGCGTCCGGGCCGCCCCGCCGGCTCCTGGTCGGGGTGACCGCGCCGAAGACCTGTCGCATGGCGAGGTCCTGCTCCATGACGCGGGCCAGCCGACGCACACCCTCCCGAATCCGCTCCGGCGAAGGGAACGAGAAGTTGAGCCGCATGTTGCCGGTGCCGGTGCCGTCGGCGTAGAAGCCGGTGCCCGGCACGTAGGCGACCCGGGCGGCGATGGCGCGCGGCACCATCGCCTTGGCGTCCAGCCCTTCGGGCAGGCTGGCCCAGACGAACAGACCACCGGTGGGTCTGGTCCAGGTGGTGCCCTCGGGCATCAGGTCGTCCAGTGCGTCGAGCAGCGCGTCACGCCGCTCCCGGTAGACCTCCCGGTAGACCTTCAGCTGCTCGCGCCACGGCATAGTCGACAGGTACGTCGTGACGGCGGCCTGCGCATAGCCGCTGGGGCAGAGGATCTGCGCCTCGCTGGCGATGACCAGCTTGTCCCGTACCGCGTGCGGGGCCAGGATCCAGCCCACCCGCAGCCCGGGGGCGAAGGTCTTGGAGAAGGTGCTGAGGTAGAAGACCCCGTCCCGGCGGCGGGCCCGCAGCGGCGCGGGCGCCTCGCCCTCGAAGCCGAGTTGGCCGTACGGGTCGTCCTCGACCACCAGCAGGCCGGCCCGCTCGCAGATGTCGAGCACCCGTTCCCGCCGCTCCTCGCTCAGCGTCACGCCGGCCGGGTTCTGGTAGGTGGGGATGGTGTAGAGGAACTTCACCCGCCGGCCGGCGCGGGCCTGGTCGGCGATCGCCACCTCCAGGGCCTCCGGGATCAGCCCGTCGTCGTCCATCGGCACGTGCACGACCTGCGCCTGGGCGGCCTGGAACACCCCGAGTGCGCCGACGTAGGTCGGGCCCTCGGCGAGCACCACGTCCCCCGGGTCGAGGAAGAGCCGGGCCACCAGGTCGAGCGCCTGCTGCCCGCCGACGGTGACCACCACGTCGTCAGGGGAGGCGCCGCAGGACGCGTCGATGCCGGAGAGCGCCATCACCTCGCAGATCCGTTCGCGCAGCTCCAGGGTGCCCTGGCCGATGCCGTACTGAAGGGTGGTGACGCCGTGTTCGGAGCCGAGCTTGCCGAGCATCTCGCCGACCGCGTCGAGCGGCAAGGCGGCGATGTAGGGTGCGCCACCGGCGAGCGAGACGACCTCCGGCCGGCTGGCCACCGCGAAGAGTGCCCGGATCTCCGAGGCGGTCATGCCCCGGACCCGCCGGGCATACCGGTCGGTGTAGTCGTCGAGCGTCGTTCCGGTCATGACATCACCTCGATCGGGTGTCGGTCGGGCTCCCGCCCGCTGGGGTACCCGCGGTGCCGGCGACCATGGCGGCGCGGGGACGCCGGTCGGTCGATCGTAGTCCCCGACGGGCCGGTCGTCGGTCACGATGTGTCTCGCGTCCACATCCCGGACCGTCCGTGCCCGGCTCGGGTGGCCATTTGCGCGTCCCCTCCCGTACGGTCAGCTGGCGGCGTACGATCGCTCGTCGGGGACGCAGCGGGCGACGCTGCCGCTCCGGGCTGGTCTCGCCTCCGAGCCTAAGTGTGGGGATGCGCTGATGTCGCGACGTCTGGTCAGTCTGACCCTCGACACCCTGGAAGACCTGCCTCGCCCGTGTCGGCAGTGCGTCTACTGGGAGCTGGATCCGGTCTCCGCCGAGCGGGCCTGCGCCGCCGGTGACCCGGGGCTGGAGAAGGAGGCATGGGTCTCCCAGACCCTGCTGGAGTGGGGTTCCTGCGGCAAGTTGGCGTACGTCGACGGGATGCCCGCCGGTTTCGTGATGTACGCGCCGCCGGCCTACGTACCCCGCTCGATGGCCTTTCCGACCTCGCCGGTCTCGGCGGACGCGGCGTTGCTGATGACCGCCAGCGTGGTGCCGGCCTTCGCCGGGGGCGGGCTGGGCCGGATGCTGGTGCAGGGCGTGGCCCGGGACCTGACGAAGCGGGGCATCAAGGCGATCGAGGCGTTCGGCGACGCGAAGTTCGGTGACGAGCCGGACGACTCCGTCCGGGCCTGCGTCGCCCCGACCGACTTCTTCCTCTCGGTGGGCTTCAAGACGGTCCGCCCGCATCCGCGCTACCCACGTCTGCGGCTGGAGCTGCGTACCGCGCTGAGCTGGAAGTCCGACGTCGAGTACGCGTTGGAGAAGCTGCTCGGCTCGATGAGCCCGGAGAGCCTGCTCCGTCCGGTCCGCCCCGCCCCGGCGACCCGATCCAGCGCCGGCTGAACCACCCGCCCCACACCGACCGGGCAAGCGCAGCACCCGTCCCCGTCCCGGCGGCGGCTCAGTAAAGCCAGCGGCTCAGTGGGAGGCCGCTGCCGGCGGCTCAGTGGCGGACCGCGCCGGCGGCCACCACCGCCCGTAGCTCGCTGACGTCGATCGAGCCGGTCGGGACGTCCCGCTCGACGGGGAAGAACATCCGCTGCACGGCGGCCACGATCGCCTCGACGACCCGGTCCCGGAACCGGGGGTCGACCAGCCGGGCCTGGTCCTGCGGGGAGGTCAGGTAGCCCACCTCGACCCGGACGGCGGGCATTCTGGTCAGCCGTAACAGGTCCCACGCCTTGGCGTGGGTACGGCAGTCCCGCAGTCCGGTCCGCGCGACGATCTCCCGCTGCACCAGCCCGGCGAGCCGTTCCCCGGTGGCCGAGGTGACGCCGTTGTCGGTGCCGTAGTGGTAGGTGGCCACCCCGTCGGCGGCCGGGTTGGCGTGGCCGTCGGTGTGCAGCGAGATGAACACGTCGGCGCCGAGCGAGTTGGCCAGCTCCGCCCGGTCGGTGTCCGGCAGGCAGGTCCGGGGTGCGGGACCACGGGTCAGCTGCACCCGCACCCCCGCCGCGGCGAGCCGCCCCTCCAGCCGGCTGGCCAGGTCGTGCACCAGGTCCGCCTCGGTCCAGCGCAGGGTCCCGTCGGGCACCACCACGCCCGGGTCGTCGCCGCCGTGCCCCGGGTCGATGACCACGGTCCGCCCGACCAGCGTCGGCCCGGACTGCCGGATCGCGTCGGACTCGCGGAGCCACTGGGGGCGTCCGCCGACCACCTTGCGGCCGAGCCGGCGCAGCGCACCCATCGTGTACGGCCCGCACGAGCCGTCCGGTTTCAGCCCGACCTCGCGCTGGAACTGCGCCACCGCCCGGGAGGTGCGCACGCCGTAGATGGCGTCGGCGCGACCGACGTCGTACCCCATCTCCAGCAGTCGTTCCTGCAACGACCGGACGTCCTCGCCGGTGAGGGGTTCGGGCACCGCATGGTAGAGGGTGCGGGCGCCGAGCCGCCAGCGGGCGGCGTCCAGGGCCCGCCAGGTCTCCGCACCGACCCGACCGTCGGCGCTGAGCCCACGGGACTGCTGGAAGGCCCGGACGGCACGTTCGGTGGCGACGTCGAACTCGTCACCGGGGGCCGCCGGAAGGAGGTCCAGACCGGTCAGGACCGCACGGATCTCGGTCACTGCCGGTCCGCGGTCACCGGGTCGGATCGGACGCACGCAGGACCCCCTCAGAGGTTGGCTGCCGGGCACCTTCGATGACGGCCGCTGCGCGTCCGGTAGGACTGGCGCTTACGGAGCGTACCGTGACCGGTCTGGTCGGTCCGGCCGTTCGCACAGGTCAGGGGCTATGACAGCGGGAACCCCGCACCCGGGCGGGGTACGGGGTTCCGGTGGTACGCCGGTGTTACAGCGCCGACTCGATCATCCGGACCAGTTCGCCCTTCGGCTTCGCCCCGGCGATCGACTGCACCGGCTCGCCGTTCTTGAAGATGGTGAGGGTCGGCACCGACATCACCCGGTAGGCGCGGGCGGTCTCGGGGTTCTCGTCGATGTTGAGCTTGACGATGGTGACCTGGCCGGCCATCTCGCCCGCGATCTCCTCCAGCAGCGGCGAGACCTTGCGGCACGGCCCGCACCACTCGGCCCAGAAGTCCACCAGGACCGGCTTGTCGGACTTCAGCACGTCGGCGGTGAAGCTGGCGTCGGTGACGACCTTCGTTGCTCCCACTATGACCCTCCTCCTCAGTTGTTACGTTGTGGTCGTTCAGCTCAGGGTGGCGATGAACCGCTCGGCGTCGAGGGCGGCGGCGCAGCCCGTGCCGGCGGCGGTGATCGCCTGCCGGTAGGTGTGGTCGACCACGTCACCGGCGGCGAAGACGCCCGGCAGGCTGGTCCGGGTGCTCGGCGCCTGCACCTTCACGTAACCCTCGTCGTCGAGTTCGACCTGGTCGCGGAAGAGTTCGCTGCGCGGGTCGTGGCCGATCGCCACGAAGACACCGGTCACGTCGAGCACCTTGATGTCGCCGGTGTGCACGTTGCGGACCCGGACACCGGTCACCTTGCCGTCGTCGCCGAGCACCTCCTCGACGGTGCTGTTCCACTCCACCTTGATCTTGTCGTTGCCCAGCGCCCGGTCGGCCATGATCTTGCTGGCCCGGAACGAGTCGCGCCGGTGGATGATGGTGACCGACTCGGCGAACCGGGTGAGGAAGCTGGCCTCCTCCATCGCGGAGTCACCACCGCCGACCACCACGATGTGCTGGTTGCGGAAGAAGAACCCGTCACAGGTGGCGCAGGACGACACCCCGTGCCCCAGGTACTCCTGCTCGCCGGGCACGCCCAGCGGACGCCAGGCCGAACCGGTGGAGAGGATGACGGCCTTCGCCCGGTAGGCGGTCTGCCCGACCCACACGGTGCTCACCGCGTCCGAACCGGTCTCGCCGGTGTCCTTCAGCTCGACCCGGGTGACGTCGTCGGTCAGGAACTCCGCACCGAACCGCTCGGCCTGCTTGCGCATGTTGTCCATCAGCTCGGGGCCGAGGATGCCGTCGGCGAAACCGGGAAAGTTCTCCACCTCGGTCGTGGTCATCAACGCTCCGCCGGACTGCACACCCTCGATCACGAGTGGCTTGAGGTTGGCGCGTGCGGCGTAGACCGCCGCCGTGTACCCGGCCGGACCGGAGCCGATGATGATCAGGTTGCGGACCTCGTCCACTGCCGTCTCCCGATGTGTGTGTACGACATCGGCGGCGCACCGACGTCGATCTGAGCGCCGACGGTTCAGCGACGTCGGCGGCTGACTTGCAGAACGTCATCGTACGAACCGGAGATTCCCGGACCGGTCGTCCGGTGGGTCACGTCACGCGGCGAATGATGACCGGTGACCGCGTCCTCACCCTACCCGCGCCTGGTAGCGGGTGTCCGCGCCGGATCCCGGCACGCCACACTCCGCGCCGCTCACCCACGCCCACCGACCGCCGGCGGGATCGGCGAAGCGGACCACCAGCGCCGGCACGCCGTTGAACGTGGCGTAGTCGACCACGTCGACGGTGACCGCTCCGCGCCCGTGCTCGGTGGAGATCTCGGCGAGGCAGGCGTCGAGCGCCGCCCGCCCGGCCAGCCGATCCAGCCCGCCGGGGCCGGCGAGGCGCTTGCTCTCCAGGGCGGTGGGGCTGGGGCCGTCTCCCGGCTGGAAGCCCGGGGGGGTGGCGAGCCGGGGCAGCGGGGCATCCGTCGCGCCGCTCAGCGTCTCCGGGGACCAGTCGACGCCGCTGTGCCGGGGTTCACCGGTGAACCGGAACCCACGTCCCGCGTTCTCCGCGCTGTCCTGCGCCGGCCCGGCCATCGTCGAGGCGGGTGCGTCCTGTGCGGTCGAACCGTCGACCAGGTGGGCCACGCCGAATCCCACCACGGCCAGCGACGCCGCGGCGAGGGTGACCGGCCCGGCGAGCCGCGCCCAGCGCCGCCGCCGGCCGGGACCGGACTGTTCGGCCCGTCCGTCACCGGGACGGCTGCCCGGGGTACGCCGACCGCCCGGCTGCGCGGGCACCGGACCGCCGACCCCGGCAGGTCGGTCGGACCGGCTGGACCGGTCGGGTGTCTCGGCGTCGGCCGAGGCGGGCGGGAGACCCGGGCCGGCGCCGGCGAGCACGGCGGTGAGCCGCTCGACCACGGCCAGGGGCATCTCCGGCGCGGCGGTACCCCAACCCGTCAGCTCCTCGTGCACCTGGGCCACGGCGGGGGCCAGCACGGCGTACGCGTCGGCCCAGGCCGGGTCCTCGGCCACCAGGCCGGCGACGACGGTCTGCTCCGGGGTGCCGTCCAGTGCCCCGCCCACATAGTCGGCGAGCAGGTCGTGGTCGACCTCCCTGAACTCCCGGCCCGTCACGTCTCCTCCTGGATGGCGCCCTGCCGGGCCTGCCCCGACCCCGATCGGACGCCGTTCGCCGGCTGCCGGTTCCCGGGTGTGACGTCGGGAACGTCCCGACCCGTGAGGAGGAGTCCGCCCGGTGCGATCGCCCCGGCGGGGCCGACCTCCGGTTCCGCCCCGGCGGGGCGGGACGGTGGCCCGTCACCGCCGGTACGCAGGTGCCCGAGCACCCGGGCCAGCCGGGCCCGGCCCCGAGCGCAGCGACTCTTCACCGTCCCCTCGGCCACGCCGAGGATCCGGGCGACCTCGGCCACCGGGTAGCCCTGCACGTCCACCAGGATCAGCGCGGCCCGCTGCTCGACCGGCAACCCGGCCAGCGCCTGCCGCACCACCAGGGCGGTGTCGTGGTCGGCGGCCGGGGCTGCCGGCTCGACGCCGCCGGCCCCACGGGTGTCGTCGGTGTGGTTCCCGTCGGGCAGCGGGACGGTGGGATGCGCCTGGCGGCGGCGGATCCGGTCCAGGCAGGCGTTGACCACGATCCGGTGCAGCCAGGTGGTGACTGCGGAATCGCCTCGGAACCGGCCGGCGGCACGGTGGGCGGAGAGCAGCGCGTCCTGGAGGGCGTCCGCCGCTTCCTCCCGGTCGCCCATGGTCCGCAGGGCCACCGCCCAGAGCCGGTCGCGGTGCCGGTGGAACAGTTCGGTGAAGGCATCGCGGTCACCGGCGACGTGGGCGCGGAGCAGGTCCAGGTCGGTGGTCTCGGCGTGCGACACCGCGACCGACGCCGGCCCGCCGGTCGCCGGGTCGGGTGGGTGCCCGCCGCGACCGACCATCACCACGTCCGGCGGAGGCGGTGACGGGGTCGCGGCCGGCAGATCACGATCCCTGAACCGAGATTTCCTGGACGCCCAACTTGAAGCCCCCCTCGGTGGACGGCAACTCGGTGATCCAGAACAGCAGGTACTGGTACTTCAGCTCCGGGTTGAAGCCGTCGAAGGCCATCTTGGTGCCGTTGTGCTGCTCGAACGGCTGGCCGATCCGCGTCTTGAAGCCCTTGACCAGGTTCTTGTCGCCCTGCGAGTTGGACGGGAAGTCGCCGGTGCCGGTGAACAGCGCGGCAGAGACGCCGGAGTCCGACAGGGTGGCCGTGAGCGACTTGACGGTGTGCGGGGCACCGAGGTCGATCCAGACCCCCATGCCCTTCTTGTAGTTGCTGAAGTTGGCCGAGTAGTAGGTGTCGGTCTCCCAACCCTTGTCCTCGTCGCCGTCCATCATCTTCTCGGCGTCTTCCAACTCGTCGCGCGCCCGACTGTCCGGGTCGATGATCCGGATGTCCTGGATGGTCAGCTTGCGCACGGCGGGCGCCGGGGTGGCGTCGCCGGCCGGGGCGCTGGTGGAGGGGCGGGACACCGGCTCGGTCTCCGGGCTGTCGCCGCTGCCCAGGGTGCTGATGCCGATGAGCAGGCCGACCAGGGCGACCGCCAGCAGACCGGCGATGCCGATCGCGACCTTCCGGCCGCCAGCGGCGGCCAACGGCGAGCGGTCCTCGACCCCGTCGGCGGTGAACCGGATGGTGCCGGTCTGGTCGAGGAAGTGGTCCTCGGCGGGGATGTCGAGCCGACTCAGCTCGGCCGAGAGCACGTCCGACGACGGCGGGGCGATCTCGGCGTCGAGCAGGTCCATGGTCAGGTCGTCGAGGTACGCCGGCACGCCGGCCCGGACCTGGCGGGGCGCGGCGATGGCCCCGCTGGCGTCGCGGACGGCGTCCGGGATCGCGGCCCGGCCGTGGCCTGCGGTCGCGCCGCGCAGCGGGGCCTCGGCATGCGGCCAGTGCCCGGTGAGGGCGAAGTAGAGGATGCCGCCCACCGCGCGGATGTCAGCTTCCTGACTGTCGTCGCCGTCGGTACGGGCGTCGGCCAGCACCACCCGGCCGTCGTCGCTGATCATCACGGTGCCCGGGTGCACGTTGCCGTGGACCATCCCGGTGGCGTGCACGGCGGCGATGGCGCTGGCGACCGCGTTGCCGATGGCGGTGGCCCGAGCCGGGTCCAACGGCCCGTCGGCGACCAGCTCACGCAGGGACCGGCCGTCGACCCACTCCCGGACGACGTACGCCCGGACGTCCTCGTCGATGGCGTCGTAGACGCCGACCAGATTGGGGTGGATGACGCGGCTGGCGGCCACCGCGGCCTGGAGCATCTCGGTGGCCGAGTCGCCACCCGGGTAGCGGAGCACGACCGCCACGGGCCGGCGCAGGATGACGTCGACGCCCCGCCAGACCAGGCGCCCGGCGCTGTCGTTGTTGATGTGCTCGACCAGTTCGTACCGCTCGGCGAGGATCTCACCGGCTGTGGGAGCACCGAAGGTCATGACCGGAGGAGCAGTTTCCTCCGCCTCCTGACCCTCGCCGACCTGGGTCACCCGTCCTCCCTTGGTGATCGTGTCGATCGATGGACCCGCGCTGCTGGGCATGTGGCTTCCCGCTCCGCTGTCGATGGAACCGGCCGGCTGCGTCGACGAGGCGTCGGCCACCTGCCGTGTCCGTCGAAAGCGACCTTACCCGGACCGCCCGTCATCCCGACATGTCATCTTCCCGCCGCGCTCAACGGGCTGTCACCGATGAAGGCATATGTCCGTTTATGGCCACTCTCGCCCACGTTGCTGGCACATGTACTGACCAATCTAGACGCCGGTCGCAAGCCGCCGACCCGCGGGCCGACCCGCCGGTGACAATCCGGTGGCATCAGGTCAGGTTCCCTCCGAATGGTGGCACATGCTCAGCCGTACGGTTGGTTATCCACAGCCCTTTACGGTGACTGACCGGGGATTCACAGAGTTATCCACAGGCGTATCCCCAGGCTGGTGATCGTCGTTCACTCTGCGTGTCCTCTGCCCGGCCGGGGTCGGGTGGGCAGAGGACAGCCCGGCCCCGGCCGGGGCCGGGTCGGGCAGCCAGCCGGGCCAGGTCAGCGGCCGACAGGTCAGCGGCCGACAGGTCAGCGGCCGACAGGTCAGCGGCCGACAGGTCAGCGGCCGACAGGTCAGCGGCCGAGTCGCCGGCGCACCATCCCGACCACCTCGGTGATCTCGCCGATCCGCAGCACCATCGCCAGACCCAGGTAGGTCAGCCCGATCGCCAACCCGCCCACCGCCAGCTGGACGATCGCGGCGAGCTTGCCCAACTCCGCCGGGTCGCCGGGGAGCAGGTTCACCACCAGCAGGCCGACCAGCGCCGCGCCGAGCGCAGCGACCACCACCTTGCCCATGGTCCGCATGATCCCGCCCAGCCCGATCCGGCCCACCCGGGGCCGGAGCAGCATCGCCGAGATCACCGCCGCCGCGACGTACGAGATGGCGTTGCCGAGCATCATGCCGGCGGCGGCGAAGGTGGACGAGAAGACGACGAAGAGCCCCACCTGCAACGCCACCCGCAGCAGCACCACCGGGATGTTGACCAGGGCCGGGGTGCGGGTGTCCGGCAGTGCGTAGAAGGCGAAGGTGAACAGCTGGCTGATCGCGAACGGCACCAGCCCGACCGCCGCGACCAGCAGCACCGTCGAGGTGGCCACCGCGTTGTCACCGGTGAAGGCGCCGTATTGGAAGACCACCACCGAGATCGGGGCGGCCAGCACCGCGTAGCAGACCGCGACCGGGGCCAGCACCGCCGTCACCATCCGGGTGCCCCGGGACAGGTCGGCGGTGACGTCGGAGAACCGGCCGTCGGCGGCGGCGGCGCTCATCCGGGGCATCAACGCCGTGATGATCGAGACCGCGATGATGCCGTGCGCCATCATCAGCAGCAGGAAGACGTTGTTGTAGATCAGGATGCCGGCGCTGTCGTCGCCCGCCGCCCGGGTGAGCAGGTTGACCACCACGAACAGGCCGAGCTGGTTGACCGCCACGTAGCAGAACATCCACGCCCCGAGCTGGGCCAGCTCGCGCAGCCCCAGCGCCCGGAAGTCGAACCGCCACCGCCAGCGGAAACCCACCTTGCGCAGCGCCGGCAACAGCCCGGCGGCCTGCACCCCCACCCCGAGCAGGGTGCCGCCGCCGATCAGCAGGATCCGCCCGGCGGTCATCTCCTCCGGCTTGAGGATCTTGGCGCCGTAGACCGCGATGTAGATCCCGCAGGTGCCGATCACCACGAGGTTGTTCAGGATCGGCGCCCACATCGGGGCGGCGAAGTGGCCGCGGGTGTTCAGCACCGCCGCGATCAGCGCGCTGACGCCGGTGAAGAACAGCATCGGCAGCATCAGGTACGACAGGTTCGTGACCAGGTCGGTGTAGTTCTCGTCCTTACCGCTGGCGTACAGCGCGGTCAGCACGGACGCCAGGGCCATCGCGATCAGCGCGGCCCCGGCCAGCGTGATCACCGCCAGGGTGAGCAGCCGCTGCGCGTACGCCTCGCCCCGGTCGGCGTCGAGCTTGCGGCGGCGCACCAGCACCGGGATCAGCACGCTGGTGAGCACCCCACCGAGCAGGAACTCGTACACCTGGTTCGGTAGGAACTGTGCCGTGGTGTACGCGTTGCCGACCAGGCCACCGCCGAGCGCGGCGCCGATCATCAGGTTGCGGATGAAGCCCGTACCCCGGCTGACCAGGCTGCCGACCGCCATCACCGCGCTGTTCGCCGCGGCGCTGGTCTCGGCGACCACCTCCTGCGGTGGCGCGGTCGCCTCCACCCCCGGCTGGTTCAGCGGCTCGGCGGAGATGAAGGTCGCCCCGTCGTACGGCCGGGGCCCGTCGCCACCCTGCGCGGCGTTCGCGCTGCGGTAGAGCCCGCCGCTCATCTCCAGCCTCCCAGGGGTACGGCGGAGCCGGCACCGGTCCGCACGTCCATGACCATAGTCAACCCGCACCGGATACCCACGCCCGGCGGATCGGTTCCCGTCCCCGCCCGATAGGCTGGCGATCCCATGTCCGAAGCCTCCGCACCCCAGGCCGCCGAGCGTCGTGAGCTGACCGCCGCGCAGCGCAACGCCGTCGCCGAACTGCTCCGCGTCTCCCCGGTCGCCGACGAGTTGGGCCGCCGGTTCGCCCGCGCCGGCCACGAGCTGCACCTGGTGGGTGGTTCGGTGCGCGACGCACTGCTCGGCCGGCTCGGTGACGACCTGGACTTCTGCACCGACGCCCACCCCGACCAGACGCTCCGGATCATCAAGGGCTGGGCCGAGTCGATCTGGGAGACCGGCCGGGAGTTCGGCACCATCGGTTGCCAGCGCGACGGTCTCCGGCTGGAGGTCACCACCTTCCGCGCCGAGGCGTACGACCAGGTAAGCCGCAACCCGGTCGTCGAGTACGGCACGAACCTCACCGACGATCTGAAGCGGCGCGACTTCACCGTCAACGCGATGGCGGTCAGCCTCCCCGAGCACCGCTTCACCGACCCGTACGGCGGGCTGGACGACCTGGCTGCCAAGATCATCCGTACGCCGGGCACCCCGGACGAGTCGTTCGGCGACGACCCGCTGCGGATGCTGCGGGCGGCCCGGTTCGCCGCCCAGCTCTGCTTCGCCGTCCACCCCGACGTGCGCACGGCGATGGCCGCGATGGCCGCCGACCTGGACCGGATCACCGCCGAGCGGATCCGTGACGAGTTCACCAAGCTGCTCTGCGGCACCGATCCGATCACCGGGCTGCGGCTGCTGGTCGACACCGGGCTGGCCGACCGGTTCCTGCCCGAGCTGACCGGCCTCAAGCTGACCATCGACGAGCACGCCCAGCACAAGGACGTCTACGAGCACACGCTGACCGTGGTGAGCAACGCGGTGTCGTACGAGACGGACGGCTGCGACTTCGTGCTCCGGATGGCCGCGCTGATGCACGACGTGGGCAAGCCGGCCACCAAGGCGGTCGGGTCGGACGGCCGGGTCAGCTTCCACCACCACGAGGTGGTCGGCGCCCGGCTGACCAAGGCCCGGATGAAGGCCCTGCGCTACCCGAAGGACGTCACCGCCCAGGTCACCAAGCTGGTCGGCCTGCACCTGCGGTTCTACGGGTACGGCCGGGGCGAGTGGACCGACTCGGCCGTGCGCCGGTACGTCACCGACGCCGGTGACCTGGTGAGCCGGCTGCACAAGCTGACCCGGTCGGACTGCACCACCCGCAACCGTCGCAAGGCCGCCCAGCTCGCCGCCGACTACGACGCGTTGGAGGAGCGGATCACCCGGATCGCCGCCGAGGAGGACCTGGCCCGGGTCCGGCCCGACCTGGACGGCAACGCGATCATGGAGCTGCTCGGGGTGCCGCCGGGGCCGGTGGTCGGCCGGGCCTGGCAGCACCTCAAGGAGCTGCGCCTGGAACGCGGCCCGCTCGACCGCGACGAGGCCGAGGCGGAGTTGCTGCGCTGGGCCCGCGATCAGGGCCTGGTCTGACGTACGCGAAGGGGCCGTCCGATGCCGGACGGCCCCTTCGTCGTCGGGTCAGCGGGTCTCGACCGCGCTGCCCTCGACCGACGACTTGCCGTTGGCCGTTGCCGCGCCCAGCTTGGCGAGCAGGGCCGGCAGGTCGATGCCGGTGAGGTCGGAGCCGAGCTGGAGGCCCTGGGCCACGTTGCCGGCCACCGACTTCGTCAGCGAGGACGCCCCGTCGGTGGAGATCACCGTCAGCTTGTCGATCGCGCCGATCGGGGCGCTGGCCGCCTCGACCACCTGCGGCAGCACCTTGACCAGCAGGTCCAGCACGGCTGCCTCGCCGTACGCGGCGAACGCCTCGGCCTTGCGGGCCATCGCGTCGGCCTCGGCCTGGCCCCGGGCCAGGATGGCGGTGGCCTCGGCCTGGCCCTCCCGCTCGACCGCCTCGGCGATCGCGGAACGCCGGCGCTGCTCGGCCTCGCCCTCCTTGGCGCCCTCGATGGCGTTCGCCTCGGCGAGCGCGGCCCGGCGGGCCCGCTCGCCCTCACCGGTGAGCCGGGCCTGCTCGGCGGCGGCCTGGGCGGCGGCGATGGTGGCCTGCCGCTGCGCGTCGGCGTTCAGCACCGCCGCGTTGCGGGCCGCCTCCGCCTCCTGCTCCACCTTGTACCGGGCGGCGTCGGCGGGCTTGCGGACCTCGGTGTCGAGCTGACGCTGCTTCAGCTCGGCGTTGCGCTCGGCCACCTTCTGCTGCTCGGAAAGGATCGCCTGGTCCCGCTCGGCCTGGGCGAGCGGCCCGGCCGCCGCCGACTTCGCCTTCGCCGCGTCGATCTCGGCCTGGATGCCGGCCTGCTTCAACGACAGGTTCCGGTTCGCCTCGGCGATCGCCTCCTCGGCCAGCAGCCGCTCCTGCTCGGCCTGCTGCCGGGCGCGGGCCTCGGCGATGGCCGCGTCCTTGAGCACCCGGGCCGCCTCCGGCCGACCCAGGTCCTGCAGGTACGACCCCTCGGCCAGGATGTCCTGGAGCTGGAAGGTGTCCAGCACCAGCCCCTGGTTGGTCATCGAGTGCTCGGCCTCCTCGGCGACCGCGTTGGCGAAGGCGGCCCGGTCCCGGATGACCTCCTCGACGGTGAGCCGACCGACGATCGAGCGCAGCGCGCCGGCCAGCACCTCCCGGGTGAAGTTGTCGATCTCGTCCTGCTGGTGCAGGAAGCGCTGGGCGGCGGCGCGGATCGCGTCCTCGGTGCCGCCGACCTTGACGATGGCGACGCCGTGCAGGTCGGCCCGGATGCCCTGCTTGCTGACCGCGCCCCGGATGCCGACGTCGATGCGGCGGCTGGACAGGTCGAGCGACTGGAGCTTCTGCACCACCGGCAGGACGAAGACCGACGCGCCGAGGACGACCTTCTGGCCGGAGTTGTCGGTGGACCGGCCGCCGTCGGCGGTCTGCGTGGTCCGGCCCTTGCGGCCGGTGACGATGAACGCCTCGTTGGGCCCGGCCACCTTGATCCGGGAGAGCACGAACAACACGAGGACGAGGGCGAGGACGACCGCGCCGCCGATGGCGATGAGGAGTGGCATGGGGGTTCCGTCTCTGCGAGAAGAGGGTCAGTAGGTCTCGACGTGCACGCTGGTCTCGCTCAGCGTCTGCACCACGAAGATCTGCGCGCCGAGCGGGATGGGCCGGTCGGCGCGGGCGTTGAGTTTCACCGGCTGGCCGGCGACGCGTACCCGCACCTCGCCGTAGCCGGCAGCCGGGATCGGGGTGACCACCAGGCCGAGCGCGCCGACCAGGTCGTCGCGGGTGGGGGTGGCGTCGGTGCGCATGTCCCGCGCCGCCCGGCTCATCCGCCGTGCCAGCCAGGCGGTGGGCACGGCCGCCAGCACGCCGCCGCCGACCGCCGCCGCGATCATTCCCGGGGTACGCCCGCCGAGCAGCTCGTTGACGATGGCCGCGCCGAAGCCGAACGCGCCGAGGAAGCCGGCGACCGCCTCGACGGAGATCGGACCGTCGAGGTCGGGATGACCGAAGTGGAGGAGTTCGCCGCCGAGCAGGGCCAGCGCCAGCACGCCGACGCCCACCCCACCGATGATCAGAAAAATGAGCGTCCCCGTGGCCACGACCTGCACGGTAGCGAGCCGGCGCAACGCGCCGCGTGATCATTTCGGGGCGACGGTCACCGTCCGTTCGGCCAGCTTCCTCGGCAGCGGCAACCGTTCCCATTCGTGCCCGGCGGGGTCGGCGAGCACGACGTCCTGGTACCCGCCCGGCCGCCGGTAGAGCAGTCGGTCGTCGGTGACCCAGGCGACGTCGACCACCGGCAGGGTGCCGAGCACCGTGCCGGTGACCGCGTCGACCAGCAGCCATCCCGCTGCCGGTCCGCCGATCGGCCTCGAACGTCATCGCGAATAGCCCTGTGCGCCCGTCACCGGGGATGGAGCATCTCGTACGGGAACTGACGCCGGCGTGCCGGGTACGTCACCGGCTCCGCCCCCGCCCGATCAACGAGCCGAGGGATCACGGCCGTTCCACCACGTAGCGTTCGGCCACGATCGGGGGCGGGTGTCGGTTGCCCGGCCCGGCCGGAAGAATGGTCGGCATGCGTTGGACCGTGTTGGACTCCCCGATCGGAGAGTTCTCCGTGGCCGTCGACGGCACGGCGGTCTGCGGCACGTACTTCGGCCGCATGGCGTCGGCCGGGGACAGCTCCGGTGCCGGGCCGGCCGACCGGGCGGTGGCGGAGCTGCGGGCGTACTTCGCCGGTGAGTTGACCGAGTTCACCGTGCCGGTGGCGGTGCCGCGCGGCTCCGAGTTCGAACGTGCGGTCTGGCAGGAGATGACCCTGATCCCGTACGGGGAGACGCTCACCTACGGCGAGGTGGCCCGCCGGGTCGGCGATCCCGGCGCGGCGCGGGCGGTCGGAGTGGCCTGCAACCGCAACCCGATCCCGGTGATCGTCCCCTGCCATCGCATCGTGGGCGCGGGCGGGAAGCTGGTCGGCTTCGGTGGCGGGCTGCCGCGCAAGGTGAAGCTGCTGGAACTGGAGGCCGGCGTCGCGCTGCGCCGCGCCTGGTCGTGATCGTCAGCCCCACCCGTACTCCGCCCGGGGATCGGTGTCACCGCGTACGGGGTGTCCCGGGCGCGTTCGGTCAGCTGGGCGACGATCTGTGGGGAGTCCACGCCTGCTCCTTGGGTGGGGTCGGAGGGAGGTGGCTCAGGTCGTACCCGGAAAGGGTGGTCGTGACGCGCGATGGCCGGGCCCCGTTCGGGCCCGGCCATCGCGGCGGTGCTGGTGTCGTCGGGTCAGCGCTCGATCTCGCCCTTGATGAAGGACTCGACGGCGGCGTGCGCGTCGTGGTCGGCGTACTGCTCCGGCGGGGACTTCATGAAGTACGAGGAGGCCGAGAGGATCGGACCACCGATCTTGCGATCGAGGGCGATCTTGGCGGCCCGGACGGCGTCGATGATGACGCCGGCCGAGTTCGGCGAGTCCCACACCTCGAGCTTCAGCTCGGCGTTGAGCGGGGTGTCACCGAAGGAACGGCCCTCCAGGCGGATGTAGGCCCACTTGCGGTCGTCGAGCCACGGCACGTGGTCCGACGGGCCGATGTGCACGTCACTCTTGACCATCTCGTGCGGGATCTGGGACGTCACCGACTGGGTCTTCGAGATCTTCTTCGAGACCAGCCGGGTGCGCTCCAGCATGTTCATGAAGTCCATGTTGCCGCCGAAGTTGAGCTGGTACGTCCGCAGCAGCTCGACCCCACGGTCCTCGAACAGCTTCGCCAGCGCGCGGTGCACGATGGTGGCGCCGACCTGGCTCTTGATGTCGTCACCGACGATCGGCAGACCGGCGTCGGTGAACTTCTGCGCCCACTCCGGGTCGGAGGCGATGAAGACCGGCAGCGCGTTGACGAAGGCGCAGCCGGCGTCGATCGCGGCCTGGGCGTAGAACTTGGCCGCCTGCTCGGAACCGACCGGCAGGTAGCAGACGACCACGTCGACCTGGGCGTCGCGCAGCGCCTTGACCACGTCGACCGGGGCGGCGTCCGACTCCTCGATGATCTCGCGGTAGTACTGGCCCAGGCCGTCGAAGGTCGGGCCGCGCTGGACGCTGATGCCGGTCGGCGCCAGGTCGCAGAGCTTGATGGTGTTGTTCTCACTGGCGACGATCGCCTCGGCGAGGTCCATGCCCACCTTCTTGGCGTCCACGTCGAACGCCGCGACAAAGTCCACGTCCGATACGTGGTAGTCGCCGAAGGTGACGTGCATGAGACCCGGGACGCGGTCGTTCGGGTCGGCGTTGCGGTAGTACTCCACGCCCTGTACGAGGGACGAGGCGCAGTTACCCACACCGACGATGGCGACGCGGACGGAGCCCATAGCGTCTGCCTCCTTCTTCTTCATCACGGCCGCTCATTCCTGGACTCACCAGGCGGAGGCGGGCTGTTGTTGTCTCGTCGGCCGCCGGCCGTCCCGGGTTGCGGGACTGTCGGGGCACGGCCGGAGCGCTCGTTGGCGATGAGCTCCTCCAGCCAGCGGACCTCGCGCTCGCAGGCGTCGAGCCCATGGCGCTGCAGTTCCAGGGTGTACGCGTCGAGGCGCTCGGCTGCCCGGCCCAGCACGTCACGAAGTCCCTCGCGACGCTCCTCGATGGTGCGGCGGCGACCCTCCAGGATGCGCAGGCGGGTCGCCTGGTCGGTACGGGCGAAGAACGCGAAGTGCACGCCGAAGCCCGTGTCGTCGTACGTCTCGGGCCCGGCCTGCGCGATCAGCTGGGCGAATCGTTCCTTGCCCTCCGCGGTGATCTTGTAGACCACCCGACCTCGTCGGCTGGTCAGCGCGGGAACCTCCTCGGCGGTGGCGGGTGCC
The DNA here is from genome assembly GCF_044548625.1 of Micromonospora sp. NPDC051925. Lineage (NCBI taxonomy): Bacteria > Bacillati > Actinomycetota > Actinomycetes > Micromonosporales > Micromonosporaceae > Micromonospora > Micromonospora sp. NPDC051925. The sequence goes on from NZ_JBIUCH010000006.1 coordinate 119,878, forward strand.
TCGGCGGCTTCGGTGATCCAACCCGCCGCCTGCAACCTGCGCAGGGTCGGGTAGAGCGAGCCGTAGCTGATCGCCGCCCGGATGGCGCCGAGCTTGGCGGCGAGCTCCTTGCGGATCTCGTAGCCGTGCATCGGGGCCTCCTGGAGGAGGCCGAGGATGGCGAGTTCGAGCACGGGCCACCCTTCCCTTACCCTCGGGGTGGAACGTTAACCACCTCGATGTATCGGACCGATACATCGCACGTTAGTACCTCACCCGCCATCAGGGCAAACCCTCGTTCCGCCGCAACCTCCTCACCGATCGTGACGGTGGTCGCCCCACCCGGGCGAAACGCGTACCCTTTGCCGCATGCGCACGTCTCGACAGGTGGTCGACTACTCGCTCCAGAAGCGAGCGGTGCTGCGTGAACTGCTCGCCGGGCGGGTCGGCACGTACGACGTCTGCGACGCGTCGCCCTACCTGAAGAACGCTGCTCGCTTCCACGGGGAACCGACCGAGGAGCGGTGCCCGATCTGCCGAAGCGAGAACCTGACCCACGTCCACTACATTTACGGGGACGAACTCCGGCAGTCCGCCGGCCAGGCGCGCACATTGGCCGAATTGCCCGTGCTGGCGATGACGCTGCGTGAGTTCCAGGTCTTCGTGGTGGAGGTGTGCCTCGGCTGTGACTGGAACCATCTCGTCGAGCAGTTCCTGCTCGGCCGGGACGGGCTGGCCGAGGGCGGTCCGGAGCAGGGAGCGGCGGAGGCCGCCGCCACTGCGACCCAGGGGCGAAGGCGAGAGGCGCAACGGTGAAGCTTGCTGATCCGGTCGACTCGGGTGTCGTACGACACAGACACCGCGACCGGCGGCTCATCGGCCCGAATGGCCCGATTGATGTGGAAATTGCAGCGCGACCCTGGCCCCTCCCCGGCCTCATGGCGCGTGTGTCAACTCACGGCAACCCGGTGGTGGCGCCCCCGCGTCCCACCGCGACCGGCAGGGTGTGAGGAATGAACTCGTACGGCGATCCCAGTTCCCCGCGTGCGCGGGCCCAGGTACCGGGCTCGAGCGGCGGCCCCGGACCGGGGGACGACGCGTACCCCCGACGCTCCGGTGAGGCCCGGGGGGCGGCTCCGGCCGGCGGCCGGGCCTCCGTCGGCGGTGCTGCGCCCACCGGGCGGGCCTCGGCGGCGGTACCCCCGCCGCGGTCGGCGGGTGGCGCCGCCGGCTCGGCCTCGGTCGGCCGGGCGGGCGCGGGGCGGGCCTCGGTGCCGGTCTCCCCGGCCGGGCCGGGCCGGGCCTCCGTGCCGGTCTCCCCGGCGGCGCCGGGTCGAGGTGGCGCGGGTCGGGCCTCGGTGCCGGTCTCCCCGGCAGCCGGACCGGCCGGCCGGGCCACCGTCGGGACGGCTTCCGCCGGCCGGGCCAGCGTCGGCGCGGCCTCGGTCGGCTCCGCCGGGCGGGCCTCGGCGCGGGCCGGCGTCGCACAGGTCGGCGGCGGTCCTGGTGGTCCGGGTGGCCCGAACGGGCCGGGCCGTGGCCACGGCGGCGGTACCGGCGGCGGGCGTGGGCGTGGGCCGGGTGACCCGGACGCGATGGCGCGGGCGAAGCGGCGCAAGCGGATCAACCTGCTGATCGCCGGCTTCGCGGTCTTCGTCATGCTCGCCGGCCTCGGCGTGGTCGGCTTCACCTACTACTCCACCACGGTGGTGCTGCCCAACCAGATCAAGCTGCCGCTCGCCACGACCATCTACGCCAGCGACAACAAGACGGTCATCGCCAAGGTGGGCGAGCAGAACCGCACCTTCGTCTCGATCAACCAGATCCCGCAGCACATGCGGGACGCGGTGGCGGCGGCGGAGGACAAGAACTTCTACGAGCACGCCGGCGTCGACTACAAGGGCATCGCCCGCGCCGCCTGGAACAACCTCTCCAACGGTGACAAGCAGGGTGCCTCGACGATCACCCAGCAGTACGCCCGCAACGCCTACGAGAACCTCCAGGACGACTCGTACGCGCGAAAGGTGAAGGAGGCGATCGTCGCCTCCAAGCTCAATGATCAGTTCACCAAGGACCAGATCATGGAGCACTACCTCAACACCATCTACTTCGGTCGCAACGCGTACGGCATCGAGGCGGCGGCCTGGGCGTACTTCGGCAAGCCGGTTTCGAAGGTCGACGTGGCCGAGGCCGCCGTGCTCGCCGCATTGATCAAGCAGCCGGAGCCGAGCGCCACCCACCAGGGCTACGACCCGTCGGTCAACCCGACCGCGGCCAAGGAGCGGTGGGACTACGTCGTCAAGAACATGATCGAGATGCACTGGGTCGACGCACCCAACCGCCCGGCGCACCCGACGGTGTACCCGACCAAGACGTTGCAGACCCCGAAGGAGTCCCGGTCCGGCGTCAAGTTCGGCGTCAACACCCCGATCGGTAACGTGATCAACTACGTCTCGGCGGAGATGCGGGGAAAGAAGCTCTGCACGGAGAACGAGGCGGAGATCACCGACCGCAAGCCGCTCTGCTCGGCGATGCTCCGCGAGGGCGGCTACCGGATCCGGACCACCATCGACAACAAGGTGCAGAAGGCCATCACCGACGCCGCCCAACGCAGCACCAAGGGCTCCGAGCTGGACGGCTCCCGGAAGAACCTGATGGCCGCCGTGGTGTCGATCGACCCGAAGAACGGCCGGGTGGTCGGCTACTACGGCGGAGACGACGGCACCGGCACCGACTACGCCGGCAAGAACACCGACACCAACGGCAACGTCACCGGCGGTCACTCGCCGGGCTCCAGCTTCAAGATCTACACGCTGGCGGCGGCGCTCGAGGCCGGCAAGTCCGTCGAGTCGCGTTGGAAGGGCCGGGCGTTCACCCCGGAGGGCGTGGAGTTCCGGGTCAGCAACGCCGGCACCGACAACCCCACTTGCGGAGACTCCTGCACGCTGCGGGAGTCGACGCTCAAGTCGTTGAACGTGCCCTTCTACCACGTCAGCCTTGACATCGGGCCCGACAAGATCGTCGACATGGCGGCCAAGGCCGGCGTCAGCATGATGTGGCAGACGAACGTCGACCCGCCGAAGGGCCACGACCTGACCAAGACGAAGGCCGCCGACCTGGCGCCCGACCCCTTCTACCACGTGGTCGCCTACGGTCAGTACCCGATCACCGTGCTCGACCACGCCAACGGCATCGCCACCTTTGCCAACAGGGGCGTCTACAACAAGGCCCACTTCCTGATCTCCGCGGAGAAGCAGAACAAGGAGACCGGCAAGTGGGAGAAGCTCGGCGACGAGCAGCTCAAGCCGCAGAAGCGGATCAACCCGGACGTGGTCGCCGATGTGACAGACGTGCTGGAGGACTATCCCGGCCGGATCAACCACACCCTGGCGGACGGCCGGAAGGCGACCGCCAAGACCGGCACCTGGGAGCTCAAGGAGGGCACCACCGAGAACGGTGACGCCTGGACCATCGGGTACACCCCGCAGCTCGCCACCGCCGTCTGGGTCGGCAACAAGGGCAAGCGGGAAGCCATCAAGCTGAAGGACGGCACCAACATCAGCGGTGCCACCATGCCCGGTGAGATCTGGGAACGGGTCATGAACGGCGCGCTCAAGGGCAAGGAGAAGGCGGACTTCCCGCCGGCCGCGAACGTCGGCGACCCGAACTCCGGCAACGGCACCCCGCCCCCGCCCCCGCCGCCCAGCACGCCGCCCGACGCGCCGGGTTGTGACCCGGCCGACCTGGCCTGCCAGCTCGGTGGCGGCAACCAGGGTGGAAACCAGGGTGGAAACCAAGGCGGCAACCAGGGCGGCAACCAGGGTGGAAACCAAGGCGGCAACCAGGGCGGCAACCAGGGTGGAAACCAAGGTGGCAACCCGGGCGGCAATCCAACGGACCCGCTCAACCCGGGCGGCCCGGGTGGCGGAATCGGTGGCGGCATCCTGCCAACCCCGTCACCCCGTACCCGGGAGTGACCTGATCCCGGGTCGACCATCGATGCCGCTGCCGGCGTCCGCAGAGCTGCGGACGCCGGCAGCGGCGTTTCTCGCCAGGCCCTGGGATGCGCGGTTCGGGGACGGCTGTGCCGGTCCGGCGGAATACTCGGCCGGAACATGCTCCTCGTCCGGGAGCCATTCATAGGGCAGGATGTTTCCTCATGAGCACCCAGCCCACGGCCGGCATCGACGACGCCGGGAGCAGCGACCACCCGTCCCGATCGGACGGCTTCGTCCGTGGCGCCTCAGAGGCGATCGGTGGGCCACTCGGCGACCACGCCGTCGCCCTCGACCGGCCTGTCGGTCGGGAGAGTCGGTTCTGGACGGCGGCCCGAATCGTCCTGGCCCTGGTCTGCCTGACCCTGGCCCTGCACTGGGTGCAGAAGTCGCCCTGCCAGGACGGCGCCTGGCAGAACAACGTGCAGTACACCCGGATGTGCTACACCGACGTGCTCGCCCTCTACTACGCCGAGGGCCTCAACGAGGGCAAGGTCCCCTACCGGGACCACCCGGTCGAGTATCCGGTGCTCACCGGCTACATGATGGGCGCGCTCGGCCTGCCGGTGCACGCGCTCGGCGTCGACGACCCGACGATCAACCAGGGGCGATGGTTCTACAACGCCAACGCGTTGACCCTCGGCGCGCTCGCCGTCGCCACGGTCGCGGTGATCCTCGCCCTGCGCCGCCGACGACCCTGGGACGCCGCCCTCTTCGCCCTGGCCCCGGCGCTGTTCCTCACCGCCACCGTCAACTGGGACTTCCTCGCCATCGGGCTGGCCGCCTTCGGGCTGGGCGCCTGGGCGAAACGACAACCCGTCCTGGCCGGCGTCCTGCTCGGCCTGGGCGGCGCGGCGAAGATGTGGCCGCTGTTCCTGTTCGGCCCGATCCTGATCCTCGGCCTGCGCGCGGGTCGGCTGCGGGCCGCGCTCACCGCCGTCGCCACCGGCCTGGTCGCGCTGGTCGCGGTGAACCTGCCGGCGGCGATCCGTCACCCGGACAACTGGGGTCGGTTCTTCGAGCTGAACACCACCCGGCCCATCGACTGGGGCACGCTCTGGTACATCGGGCGGTACCTGGACGGCAAGGTGAACGCCGGCAATCCCGGCGACCAGGGCCCGTTCCAGTGGCTGAACGCCAACATCCCGACCCTCAACAACCTGTCGTACGCCCTCTTCGGTCTGGCCTGCATCGGGGTGGCCGTGCTGGCCCTGCGGGCACCACGCCGGCCCCGGCTGGCACAGCTCGCCTTCCTGGTGGTGGCCGCCTTCCTGATCTTCAGCAAGGTCTGGTCCCAGCAGTTCGTGCTCTGGCTGCTGCCGCTGGCGGTGCTCGCCCGGCCCCGCTGGGGGGCCTTCCTCGCCTGGCAGCTCGCCGAGGTGTGCTACTTCGTCGCCTTCTACGGCGAACTGCTCGGATCGGCCACCAGCCGGCCGATCTTCCCCGAGGGGGTCTTCGTGCTCGCGTCGTCGTTGCGGCTCGGCACGGTGGTGCTGCTCTGCGTCCTGATCGTCAAGGACATCCTGCACCCGGAGCGCGACGCGGTCCGCTGGACCTATCCCGACGACCCGGACGGCGGCGTCCTCGACGGTGCCCCCGACGCCCCCTGGCTGGCCAAACTACGCCGCCCAGCCCCCACCCCCGAGCCAGAACCAGCCCCCACCCCCGCCTGAAACCACTGAACCCCAAACCCCACCCAGACGCGCTAGTCCGAGACGGCCATGCGCCCGTCAGGTTTGCGGGGAGCCCAGCCGGCGCAGGGATCAAGCCTGACCGCCCGGAGCCGGCTGGGCTCCCCGCAAAACCCCACCGCAACCGCGACCTCAGAGACGGAACACCACAGCGTTGCCGACCTGTTGGCGGGTGATGCCCAACTGGTCGACCGGGGCGTCCACGGTCACCTCCCACGGCGTGCCGACGATCTGGTCCCGCAGCACCACCACGTTGCGCACGCCGAGGGTACGCAGGTAGTCGACGCTGGTCCGGTCGGGGAAGGCGACCGTCACCCGGCGTACGTCGTCGAGCTGCCTCGGGGTGAACCCGCTGCCACCGTTCACCACCTGCTGGAAGCGGCTGGTCGACCAGAGCATCACCGGCTGGTCCTGGTTCTGGCCGCTGGGCAGCACCAGCAGCGGACCGTCCACCGTGCGCATCGCCACCGGCTGCTCCGGCACCACCGGGTGCGGCATGTCGTTCAACCCCTCCACCGTCACCAGCAGCAGCGGAAGCAGGGTGGCGGCACGCAGCCACGGCGACGGCCAGGACGGCACCCGGTCGGCGCTGATCTCGCGTACCCGCTCGGCGAAGGCGCTCACCGCACCGGCCGCCAGCACGCCGAGCAGCAGCGTCGTCCAGAGCATCATCCGACCCGGCGTGCGCAGCCCGTTGAAACCCGGCAGGTACTCGAAGAGCGGCGCGTAGGTGAAGGTGCCGTCGAAGAACCGGGTGCCCATCGCCAACACCATGGTGACCAGCACCCCGGCGAGCAACAGCAGCCGGTGCCGCAGTCGCCACACCGAGAAGAACAGCCCGCCGGCCGCCAACGCGTACAGCACGAAGCCCGGCAGCAGCGTCATCTCCGGCGACCAGGACAGCGTCGCCCGCGCCCCCTCGTGCAGTCCACCCCAGATCCACGACTGGGCCGGCGCGGTGAAGAAGCCGCTGGCCGGTGGGGAGTAGACGTCGATGTCACCGATCGTCCGCTCCGCGTTCGGGTGCAGCTCGGCCACCTTGAAGTACGGCACCGCCAGCAGCGCGCCGACGGCGGCGAAGAGCAGGCCGCCCACCAGGTCGGCGACGAACAGCTTTCGGCCGAACGGGTGCCGCACCGTCCGCCGCCGCCAGAACCACACCACCGCCGAGACCAGCAGGATCGCCGCGAGGACGTAGGCGAACACCAGGCCGATACCGAAGCCCAGGCTGAGCTGCCAGGCGGCCACCATCCAACCGGCGTACGCCCAACCGACCCGCCGACGCTCGGGGCGGTAACCGTGCCGGAGCGACCAACCGTGCCCCCGGGCCAGCATGGCCAGCGCCAGCGGAATTCCGCCGTTGGAGACGATGTGCAGGTGACCGGCCTGGGCGAGCAGCCACGGCGCGTAGGTGTAGCTGACCCCGGCGACCGCCGAACCGATCCGGCCCGCGCCCAACTGCCGGGCCAGCACGTACGCCCCGAACGTGGCCATCGCGTGGGCCAGCACGAACATGATGTTGTAGCGGAGCACGGCGGCGTCGGGGCCGGAGCCGATCAGGCCGGCGGGGGCGTACCCGAGCAGCATGTCGGAGAAGGCGAAGCTCCACGGTTCCGGGAAGAACGTGTTGGAATGGAACAACTGCCCCGGGTCGGTCCGCAGGGCATGCCCCGACCAGGCCATCTGCCAGGCCTGAAGACTCGGATCCCAGTAGTCCATGGGCAGCGTGTAGAGCGGGTAACGCAGGGTCGGCCAGGTCATCCCCACGGCGAGGGCGAGCGAGGCGACGACGGCGAGCGTCCACTCGTGCACCAGGAACCGGCCGGTGGCGCGGGCCGCCCGCCGGGGGCGACCGGGCACCGGCTCCGGCGCGGGTGCGAACGAGGTCCACGGGTCGGCCTCGACGGCCGTGTCCTTCCGGTCCGCCTCGCTCGCGGCGCTGCCGGTACCGGCCTTGTCGTCCTTGCCCGGCCCGGCCTTGCTGGCCCCGTCCTCGCTCGTGCCGGTCTTGTCCTCGCCGTCCTTGTCCTTGCCGTCCTTGTCCCTGTCGGTCTTGCCCTGGGCGGTCTTGTCGTTGTCGGTCTGGTCCCTGCCGGTCTTGTCCTGGGTGGCCTCGGACCTGTCGTCCTTGCCCCGACGGCTGGCCTTGTCGTCCCTGCCCGGGAGGGCTTCGTCCCTGTCCGGGGTGGCCTCGGCCTTCGTGCCGGTGTCGCGCCTGGCGTCCGTGGCCGGGGTAGCCTCGGCGTCCTTGCTCGTGCCGGGCTCGCGCCCGTCGCTCGTGCCGGGCTCGCGGTCTCCGGTCGGGACGGGCTCGCGCCCGCCGGTCGGGACGGGCTCGGTGTCCCCGGCCGGGGCGGGGACACCGGCGGAACCGGGAGCCGGGTCGGGGGTGGTGTCGGCCCGGCTGGTCTGCCGGGGCGGCTGGCTGCCGCCTGTCGCGTTGGTGGTCATCGGCGCTCAGGCTCCCGTGCCGAGTTGCTCACGGAGGAAGGCGATGTCCGCGCCCTGACCGGTGGCACCGCCGGGAGTCTCCACGATGACCGGGGCGTCGGCCGCCCGGATCACCGCCACCAGCAGCTCCGGGTCGATGGTGCCGCCGTCGAGGTTGTCGTGCCGGTCCTGCCCGGAGTTGAACCCGCCCTTGGAGTTGTTCGCGTGCACCAGGTCGATCCGGCCGGTGATCGCCTTCACCCGGTCGACCAGGTCGAGCAACTCCTCGCCGCCGGCGTACGCGTGACAGGTGTCGAGGCAGAAGCCCACCTCGTAGTCACCGAGCGCGTCCCAGAGCCGGGCCAGCGCGTCCAGCCGTCGGGCGCAGGCGTTGTCGCCGCCGGCGGTGTTCTCGATCAGGACCGGGACGGGGAAGCCGCCGGAGTCGGCCGCGTACGCGAAGGTCTTGCGCCAGTTGTCGAAGCCGACGGCGAGGTCGTCGCCGGCGTTGACGTGGCCGCCGTGCACGATCAGCCCTCGGGCGTCGAGTTGCGCCGCGGCGGTGGCGTGGCCGAGCAGGAGCTTGCGGCTGGGAATGCGGATCCGGTTGTTGAGGGTGGCCACGTTGATGACGTACGGGGCGTGGACGTAGAGGTCCACGTCGGCGGCGCGGAGCCGGTCGGCGTCCTCCCGGGGTTTCGGGGCCTTCCAGCCCTGCGGGTCGGAGAGGAAGAACTGCACCGCCTCGGCGGCACGGGTGGTCGCCTCCGCCAGCGGGTCGGCCTGGTCGACGTGGGCTCCGATACGCATGCAGGCGAGCCTACGTCCCGCGGCCGACGCCGGCGGTGATGGTCACGGGCAAGTCGCGCCGTCCGCGTGGGCGCGTCACCTGCCGACCCCGGCGATCGTTGAGCCGGGTGGGACCGCCGGGACACGCCGTACCGTCGCCATCGTAATCTCGGACTAATAGCTTCAATTCGGCTATCACGTGACGATTGCTGTTGTACCGTCAGATAACAACAGGATGAAGCTCCGCGGGGTGTCCTCGATCCAACCTCATCGGTGTGGTCGTTCCTCCCCAGGTCCCACCCAAGGAATGCGGACGGGACGCCCCGCGGTCTCGTGGACAGGGGTCCGCCGCCGGCCTTCGGGTGTCGCGGCGGGCCCCTGTCGCTCTCCCTCGACCTGCCGGGCCGACCTGCCCGGGGGTGATCGTCGCGACCGGGTATCCTGGTGCGGTTGTCCGCGTCCGGCCGGGTTCCCCCGACGCCGGGCGGGCACGACGCACGACCTCCTGCCACGGAAGGACCGTGGCCGCCTAGCCCACAGGAGGTGAGCACGTCTTGCGTCATTACGAAGTCATGGTGATCCTCGACTCCAGCCTCGAGGAACGCACCGTTGCACCGTCGCTCGACACGTACCTGAACGTGATCCGGACTGCGGGTGGCTCGGTGGAGAAGACCGACGTGTGGGGCCGCCGGCGCCTCGCGTACGAGATCAACAAGAAGGCCGAGGGCATCTACGCCGTCATCGACCTTCAGGCGACGCCGGAGGCGGTGGCCGAACTCGACCGCCAGCTGCGGCTCAACGAGTCCGTGCTGCGCACCAAGGTCATCCGGCCGGAGATGCGCTAAGCATTCAACCCCGGTTCGCCCGGATCAGCCTCGTCGATGCTGTCGGAGGGCTCTGAGAGCCTGTACGGCAGAACGATGAGTGCGCGAGGAGATGGTCATGGCAGGAGACACCACCATCACGGTCATCGGCAATCTGACCGATGACCCCGAGTTGCGGTTCACCCCGTCCGGTGCGGCGGTCGCCAAGTTCCGGGTCGCTTCGACGCCCCGGTTCATGGACAAGACCACCAACGAATGGAAGGACGGCGAGCCGCTCTTCCTGGCCTGCACCGTGTGGCGGCAGGCGGCGGAGCACGTCGCCGAGTCGCTCCAGCGGGGCGCCCGCGTGATCGTCTCGGGCCGGCTGCGTCAGCGGTCGTACGAGACCCGCGAGGGTGAGAAGCGTACCGTCATCGAGCTCGAGGTCGACGAGATCGGCCCGTCTCTGCGCTACGCCACGGCGAAGGTGCAGAAGATGTCGCGCTCCGGTGGCGGCGGCGGTGGCTTCGGCTCCGGTGGCGGTGGCAATCAGGGCGGCGGCGGAGGCAACTTCGACGACCCCTGGGCCTCTGCTGCTCCGGCTGCCTCCTCTCGCGGTGGTTCGGGCGCCAATTTCGATGAGGAGCCTCCGTTCTAATGGCGCCGAGCGCCCGCGATCGCAAACCAGGAGCACGTGCAATGGCCAAGGCTGCGGCACTTCGCAAGCCGAAGAAGAAGGTGAACCCGCTCGACAAGGACGGGATCACCTATATCGATTACAAGGACACCGCGCTGCTGCGTAAGTTCATCTCCGACCGCGGCAAGATCCGCGCTCGGCGGGTGACCGGCGTCACCTCGCAGCAGCAGCGGCAGATCGCCCGTGCGGTCAAGAACGCCCGTGAGATGGCGCTCCTGCCGTACACCGCCACGGCCCGCTGAGAGGAGGCACCGACATGAAGATCATCCTGACCCAGGAAGTTTCCGGTCTCGGTGCCCCCGGCGACATCGTCGAGGTCAAGAACGGCTACGGCCGTAACTACCTGCTGCCGCAGGGCTTCGCGATCAGCTGGACCAAGGGTGCGGAGAAGCAGGTCACGGTCATCAAGCGGGCCCGTTCGGCCCGTGAGATTCGCGACCTGGGCCACGCCAACGAGGTCAAGGACCAGCTCGAGGGTCTGAAGGTCAGTCTGAAGGTCCGCGCCGGCGACGGTGGCCGGCTCTTCGGCTCGGTCACCCCGGCCGAGGTCGTCGACGCCGTCAAGGCGGCCGGCGGCCCGGTCCTCGACCGTCGTCGGCTGGAACTGCCCGGTCACATCAAGTCGACCGGCTCCTACCCGGTGCGGGTCAAGCTGCACCCCGAGGTGGCCGCCAAGTTCGACCTCAACGTCGTCCAGGGCTGACACCGCAGCACGGCATCACGTGAAGGGCCCGCACCGGACACGGTGTGGGCCCTTTCGCCGTACCCGGCCCCGCCGCACTCGCACCACCTCGCCCACGGTGACCCGTACCGCGGAAGTCAGCCGATCGGCTGACCGGTGACCGCGCTGATCATCACGGTGGAGAGACCACCACCGACCACCGCCGCCGCCAGCGCCACCGTCGCCGAACGCCAGGTCGTCCCGACCCGGCGCAGCAGCACCGCCACCACCAGGCTGCTCAGCAACGCCAGACCGAACCGGGGCGCGCCCGCGATCAGTGAGCCGAAGGCGTGTGCCCGGGGCGGTTCGCACCCGCCCCCGCTGATGTCCGTGACACAACCGGCCGGCGGCTGACCGTCCAGGGTCAACAACCACAGGAACACCAGCACCGCCGGCACCAGGTAACAGGCGGCGGTGTAGACCAGCGGACGCAGCGGACCACCCGGGTCCGGGTCGAGCAGGTCGTCCTCCAGGCGACGGTTCCACGACCCGCCGCCCACCGACCCGATCCGGTCCCGCAGTGAGGACGCCGCCACCGCCCGGCCGGACACCGGCTCGGCCCGACGTCGTGGGGCCGTCCGTGGCCTCGGCGCGGTGTAACCCACCACCGGGGACCGGGGCGCCGAGGCCGGCGGATCCATCCACCGGGGATCGTCCCCCGCCAGCCGGGTGCCCGACCAGAACCCCTCCGGCTGCTCACCCCACGGCCAGCCCTCACCCGTCACCGGCTGCGACGACCGGGGCGGCACCGACCGCTCCCACCGGCCGGCGTCGCCCCGGTCCCGGCGGTCGACCTCATCCCGGCCCCGGCGGTCGAAGTCGCCCGTGTCCCGGCGGTCCGTCTCGTCACGGTCCGCGGTCACCGGACCCCACCGGCCGACGTCCGTCCGGTCCCACTGCGCGGTGTCCGTGAACCGGTCCCACTGGCCGGTGCTGTCGCGCTGCTCCCAGCCCGACGCCGCGCTGAGACGGTCCCACCGGTCGTCGGCGGCCGGACTCTGCCAGGTGTGCAGGCCGGATGCGTCCCACGGGTCCACCGCAGGGCGGTCCTCCGGCTCCGGCTCGGCGAGACGACTCCACGGGTCGGCCGCCGGACGGCTTTCCGGGCTGGTCATCGGGCGGGCCCACGAATCGTCCGTGTTGCGTCGCCGACGTCGGGGCGGCTGCTCGGGCACGGTCTCGACGGGGAGGTCGGAGTCGTCACCGCCGGACCAGATCACCTCCGGACGACGGGACGGGGAGCGGCGCGGGCGGGTCGTCGGCGCGGCCCCGGAGATCGGCTCATCCTCGTCGGAGTCCGCCCGCCGGCTGCCGACGTACCCCTGTTCCTGGGGGCGGTCGAAGGTCCACTCCCGGGTGTGGTCGGACTCGGGGGCCGCACCGATCGCCCGGGGCTCCCGACGTGCGCTCTCCCGCCGCCGCCTGGCCGCGCGCCGGCTCACCCCGGACACCGGACGGGTGTCGTCGTCCTCGTCGTCGTCTGGGGCGGCGTGCCGACCCCTGCCGTCGGCGTGCGCGATCCCCGATTCGACCGCCCAGCGAGGCAGGTAGGCGTCGACGGGTTCCTGCTGGCCACGCCCGACCGCCCGTCGGCGGCTCGGCGTACGGTAGCGGTCCGTCGAGGAGTACGAATCTGACGGAACCGGGTCGCCGAGGTCGTCCCACGGGGCGATCGGCTGACGCTCGCGCGGGCTGCCCTCCCCGCGCTCCCAGTCCCGGTAACTCACGGCCGGAGCGTGACCCTTCTCAACCGAAAGTGCAATCCGCTGTCCAGGTGTAGCCGTTTCGCAGCGATAGTACGGGAAGACCGACCCAAGAGCCTTACCGGAAATTATTCGTCCACAGGGTGTGGACAACGAACTAGCAGGTCAGAGGCGTGTCGCCCGGAATTCCCCCACAGTTTTCCACAGGCTGTGCACACGCTGCGCACATGGTTGTCCACTCGCGTCCACAGGTTGTCCCGAGGCTCGTCCACCGCGGCGGTTGAGGGGCTGACCTCGGGGTCCGTATCGTGGGGCACCGACCGGTCGCGCGATGGCCCCCGATCGACCGGACCGGTCCGATCGGAAGGTGGCACACCGCCGGCGTACTGCCTGCTGGACCAGCTCGACCTGACGCTGTGGAGGGGGAACCGTGTCGGTCACCGACGACATGCGGGCGGAGCCCCGAGTCGCGGGGCAGTCGTCCGCCCCGCCGCCGCGCGACGGCCAGTTCGACAAGACCCCACCCCAGGACGTCGCCGCCGAGCAGTGCGTCCTCGGTGGCATGCTGCTCTCCAAGGACGCGATCGCCGACGTCGTCGAGATCCTCAAGTCCACCGACTTCTACCGGCCCGTCCACGCCACCATCTTCGACGCCATCCTCGACATCTACGGTCGCGGCGAGCCGGCCGACGGCATCACGGTCGCGGCGGCCCTGTCCGACTCCGGCGACCTCGCCCGGATCGGGGGCGCTCCCTACCTGCACACCTGCATGGCGGCCGTGCCGACGGCGGCGAACGCCTCCTACTACGCCCGGATCGTGGGCGAACGCGCGGTGCTGCGCCGGCTGGTCGAGGCCGGCACCCGGATCGTGCAGCTCGGCTACGGCACCGCCGCCGGTGGCAGCCGGGACGTCGACGACGTCGTCGACCTGGCCCAGCAGGCGGTCTACGAGATCACCGAACGGCGGGTCAGCGAGGACTTCGCGGTGCTCGCCGACATGCTCCAGCCGACCCTGGACGAGATCGAGGCGGTCGGCGCGCAGGGCGGCGTGATGACCGGGGTACCGACCGGCTTCACCGACCTGGACCGGCTGCTCAACGGCCTGCACCCGGGCCAGTTGATCATCGTGGCCGGCCGGCCCGGTCTCGGCAAGGCGCTCGCCCTGGACACGCCCCTGCCAACCCCGGACGGCTGGACCACCATGGGCGAGGTCGAGGTGGGCGACCGGTTGCTCGCCGCCGACGGTACGCCGACCACGGTCACCGCCGCCTTCGCGGTGCTCACGGGCCGCCCCTGCTACGAGGTCGAGTTCTCCGACGGCAGCGTGATCGTCGCCGACGCCGAACACCTGTGGCAGACCACCCACGCGCAGTCCCCGGCACCGGTCGGCGCGATGCCCGGGAGCACACGTCCGGGCCGTACCGGGATCCTGGCGCGTCGCGACGGCGTGGTCACCACCGCGGAGATCGCGGCGACGCTGCACACCGGCCCGGACGCCCGCCCCAACCACACCGTCACCGACTGCGCCCCCCTCCAACTGCCCGAACGGCGGCTGCCGATCCCGCCCTACAACCTGGGCGGATGGCTCGGCGGCGGGCACCGCGACCGGGCCGGGCTCACCGACTCGCTCCGCGCGTCGCTGCGGCGGATCGGCGTCTCCCCGGAGAAGCACATTCCCCAGGAGTACCTACGGGGCTCCGAGGCGCAGCGCCGGGCGCTCCTCGCCGGCCTGATGGACGCCGCCGCCACGATCGCCCCGACGGGCAACCTCCGGTACACCTCGACCTCCCGCCGGCTGGCGGAGGACGTCCGGGAACTCGTCGTCAGCCTCGGCTACCACTGCACGGTCACCGGGCGGGCGGTACACGGCCGTACCGAGAGGTCGTCGACGGCGTACACGATCGACTTCGCCGCCCCGGACGCCGTTTTCCGGCGGGAGCACAAGGCGTCCGTCCACGCCGCCCGCCGGCGCACCGGTTCGGACGTGCGGGCCGGCGTCCGGCACGTGGTGGATGTCCGGCCGGTGGCCAGCGTGCCGGTCCGGTGCGTGACCGTGGACAATCCGGAACACCTCTACCTGGCCGGTCGGTCGATGATTCCGACGCACAACAGCACGGCAAGCATGGACTTCGCCCGCAATGCTGCGATCCGCGCCAACCAGGCCGCCGCCATCTTCTCGCTGGAAATGAGCAAGGTCGAGATCGTCATGCGGCTCCTCTCGGCCGAGGCGCGGGTCCCGCTGCACGTGCTGCGCAGCGGTCAGCTCTCCGACGACGACTGGACCAAGCTGGCCCGCTGCATGGGCGAGATCAGCGAGGCGCCGCTCTTCGTGGACGACACCCCGAGCATGAACCTGATGGAGATCCGGGCGAAGGCCCGTCGGCTCAAGCAGAAGCACGACCTCAAGATGATCGTGGTCGACTATCTCCAGCTGATGACCTCACCGAAGCGCACCGAGAGCCGCCAGCAGGAGGTCGCCGACCTGTCCCGTGGCCTGAAGCTGCTCGCCAAGGAGGTCGAGTGCCCGGTGATCGCGGTCAGTCAGCTGAACCGTGGCCCCGAGCAACGCACCGACAAGCGCCCTCAGCTGTCTGATCTGCGTGAGTCCGGCTGCCTGACGGCAGAGACCCGGTTGATCAGGGCCGACAACAACGCGGAAGTCACCATGGGCGAGTTGCTGACGGCAGGGACGAGGGAGATCCCGGTCTGGGCACTTGACGAGAATCTCCGGTACTCACCCCGCACCATGACCCATGTCTTTCCCAGCGGCCGCCGGGAGATCTTCCGCCTGACGCTCGCGTCGGGAAAGCAGATCGATGCGACGGCAAACCATCCGTTCCTCACCTTTGCCGGCTGGGTGCCGCTCGGCGAACTGGCTACCGGAGCGCGTCTGGCCACGCCGAGGCACCTACCTCCGCCTCTGGCGACGCGGCCGTGGGCAGAGGCGGAGGTGGTACTACTCGCGCATCTTCTTGGTGACGGCTCATTCGTCCGACGTCAGCCCATTCGGTACGCCAGCCGGGACGAGGAGAACCTGTCGGCCGTCGCTGAGGCCGCAAAGCACTTCGGGATCACCGCCGTACGAGACGAGTACGAGGCTGCCCGGGTCACGACGCTCCGGCTGCCCGACCCGTACCGACTGGCCCGGGGCAGGCGTAACCCGATCGCGGAGTGGCTGGACAGGCTGGGGCTCTTCGGGTTGAGGTCGCACGAGAAGTTCCTTCCCCAGGCGGTCTTCAGCCTGCCCAAGGAGCAGGTCACCCTGTTCCTTCGCCACCTGTGGTCGACCGACGGATCGGTGCATGTCAACAGGTCGGGTCGGGGCGGACGCGTCTGTTTCTCCTCGACCAGCCGTCGAATGCTTGAGGACATCTCCCGTCTCCTCCTGCGGTACGGCATCACCGCACGCCTCGAAGTCGTGCCGGTGGTGGCCCACCGACCCCAGTACACCCTCGACATTTCGGGCCGGGACGACCAGTTGCGGTTTCTGCGTGAGATCGGAGTTCACGGGGAGCGTGCGGATGCGTGTGGCGCGCTGCTCACCGCTCTGGAGACGACAGAGAGCAACACCAACGTCGACACCGTGCCGACCGAGGTGTGGAGCCGGGTCCGGGAGATCCTGGTGGAGCAGGGCATGAGCCACCGCGACTTCGCGCGATCCGTCGGTACCCAGTTCTGTGGCAGCGCGCTCGGGAAACACGCACCCAGCCGATCCAGACTGGCGAAGATCGCCTCGGTGCTCGACGCTGCCGACCTCGACCTGCACGCCACCAACGACATCTTCTGGGACGAGATCATCTCGATCGAGTCCCTGGGTGAACAGGAGGTCTACGACGCGACCGTGCTCGGCACCCACAACTTCATCGCCAACGGGATCGCCACCCACAACTCGATCGAGCAGGATGCCGACGTAGTCATTCTTCTGCACCGGGACGATTACTACGACAAGGAGTCGCCGCGCGCCGGGGAGGCGGATTTCATTGTTGCCAAGCACAGAAATGGACCGACCGACTCAATTACGGTGGCGGCCCAGCTCCACCTGTCCCGCTTCGTCGACATGGCGATCGTCTGACCCACGCCGACGCCGCTCCGGTACGCCGTAGCACGAGTGGCCGTCGTGCCGGGCAACGTGTCGCCGGCAGGGCACCGGCTCGGACACGCCGCAGGCGGCGCGGTCGTCCGCTCCGGCCCGCCGCCGGCCGGGCGACGACTCCGGTGACTCAGCCGAGCAGGGGGAACCAGCCAGCGGCCTCGCCCAGCTCCCGCCGGTCCCGGTCGGTGAGCGGTTCCCGGCCGGTGGCCTTGAGCAGGTACTCCGCGTCGTCCCAACTGCCGGGCCGGACGGCGTCGTCGCTGAGCAGGCCGTCCATGGCGGCTACCGCGACCCGGACGGCGAGCGCGCCGGGCGGCGGCGCGTCGGGCAGGTCGAGTACCAGGTCCAGGTGGTGGATGGTGGCCTCGGTGGTCAGCGTGGCCAGGAAGTGGGGCACCCGCAGCACGTGTCCCTGGGTGGCGACGTGGCCGTCCGGGTCGGCGGCGCCCGCCGCGCGGACGGCGGCCGGGGCGGTGTCGGCCCAGATCCGGACCACTGCGGTGGGCCGGTCGAAGGCGGCGGCGGAGCGGCGGGCCCACCAGGCGTGTCGGGCCGCGTCGCCGCCGTCTCGGCCGGGCGGGAACGACCGCCAGTAGCTGACGTCGTCG
Organism: Micromonospora sp. NPDC051925; assembly: GCF_044548625.1. Classification (NCBI taxonomy): domain Bacteria; kingdom Bacillati; phylum Actinomycetota; class Actinomycetes; order Micromonosporales; family Micromonosporaceae; genus Micromonospora; species Micromonospora sp. NPDC051925. Next base: position 137,387 of record NZ_JBIUCH010000006.1, read on the forward strand.
ACGTCCGGTGGCCCGTCGGCGGGGCTGGCCAGGGTGACCATTGCCCGCTGGGCGTCGCAGAGCAGGTGGAAGAGCAGGTCGACGACGACCCAGCCGCGACATCGGGTGGGTCGTTGCAGGGCGTCGTCGTCGAGGTCGGCGACCACCCGGGTGATGCCGTCGTAGGCCTGCGCCAACGCGAGGTGCTGCCCGGCGAACGTCATGCAGTGCAGCGTCGCATGCGGGACACCGCCCGGCACGACAGTCGGCGACCCGGGGTCAGGGAGCGTCGACCGGGCCGGGTGGTGAGCGTCCGGCCCGGTCGCGACCTGTCGGTCAGCCGAACATCTCGTCGAGGAAGCCCTTGTGCTTCTTGCGCTTGTAGTGGCCGTGGTAGCCGTGGTGCTGCTGCGGGTGGCCGTAGCCGCCGTGGGTGCCGTACGCGGGCTGCGGCGGGTAGCCCGGCGGGGGCGGGGGCGGCGGTACGGCACCGTAGCCCGGTTGGTGGCTCGGGGCGGGCGGCGGCGGAGGTGGCGGCGGGTAGCCACCCGGCGTCTGGACGTGCTGCTGACCGGGGGCGGGCCCCGGCTGGCCGGGCGCGGGTGCGCCGCGCTGCTGGTTCCAGTTCGCTTCGGCCTCGAACAGCTTTTCGAGTTCGCCGCGGTCCAGGAAGATCCCCCGGCACTCGCCGCACTGGTCGATGACGACTCCGCTGCGCTCGTACTGGCGCATGTCTCCGTGGCACTTGGGACAGGTGAGCTGCATCGCTCGACGGTACCCGGTCGACGCGGGATTCAGGCGGTGGTGATCAGCGCCTCGGTCACCTCGTCGTCGTCGACCTCGTGAAAGTCGTCGTAGTAGGCGCTGACCGCGCCGAAGTCGACGGGGTGTTGGGCGCATACCACCTGGTCGGCCTCGGCGGCCAGCATCTCGTACGCCTCCTGCGCGCCGACCGGCACCGCGACGACGACCCGTCGGGCGCCGAGCCGGCGGGCGACCTGTACGGCGGCGCGGGCGGTCGCCCCGGTGGCCAGGCCGTCGTCGACGATCAGGGCGGTCCGTCCGGTCAGGTCGAGCGGGGGGCGGCCGGTGCGGTAGCGGGCCTCACGGCGGTCCAGCTCGGCCTGCTCGCGGCGCTGCACGTCGGCACCGTCGGCCGGGTCGAGCCGGGCGGCGACCGCGTCGTTGAGGACCCGGACGCCACCAGGGCCGAGCGCGCCGAAGGCCACCTCGGGGGCCCAGGGCAGGCCGAGCTTGCGGACCACCAGCACGTCGAGCGGTGCGCCGAGCCGGTCGGCGACCACCCGGGCGACCGGGACTCCGCCGCGTACCAGGCCCAGCACGACGACGTCGGGTTGGCCGACCAGCGCGGTGAGCCGTTCGGCGAGTTGCCGGCCGGCGTCGGCGCGATCACGGTAGCTGCCCATGCTCTCAGGTCTACGCCCTGCGGGCGGGCCGTGCCGGGGACTCGGCGGAACCGGTGCCCGGTGGGCGGTCAGGGCGGTGGCCCAGCTCAGCAGGGCAAGCGGGTAGAGCAGGTAACCGAAGCGGGTGGTGGGCATCAGCCCGATCGCGGCGAGCAGGCCGTACCCGCAGATCAGCGCGGCGGCGGCGGCGCTGCGCGGCGGGCGGCGGAGGAGCCGGACGGCGATCGCGCCGCCGACGGCGACGAGCAGCCCGGCGGCGATGATCCGGCCACCGGGCAGGGCCGTGGCGATCAGCTGGCCGGGAAACGGGGACTGGGCGGGGCTGGTGACCTGCCCGTGGCCGAGCGGAAAGCGGATCACGTTTTCCACAAGCGCGTCCCGGTCCACCAGCAGGGCGGGGAGCAGGGCGAGGACGGGCAGGCCGAGCGCGCCGGCGGCGACCCGCAGCCCGGCCCGTCGGGTCACCCCCCAGAAGATCAGGACCAGGGCGACCGGCCAGGCGAAGAGCTTCAACGCGCCGGCCAGCCCGACCGCCGCGCCGGCCGGGCCGGGTCGGCCGGCGGCGGCGAGGGCCAGCGCCAGCAGACAGAGCGCGAGTACGGGCAGGTCGTCGCCGCCGGTGGCCAGGGTGAGCGCGCAGATCGGCAGGACGGTCGCCGCCTGTACACCGCGCAGTACCGCAGGTGCTTCGGTCCATCGTCCGGTGGGGCGGGCGGAGCGGCGGAGCGCGCCCACCGCGAGGGCCAGTGCCGCTGCGGTGACCAGGGCGAACCAGACGCGGGAGTCGGTCCACCAGGCGTCGGCGGCGGCCCGGGGCAGCCCGAACAACGCCATCCCCGGCTGGTACGGGGTGTAGCCGAGCAGCCGCTCGTCGGCGGGCAGCGCGGCGATCGCGTCCGGCCCGAGGTAGGGGGTGCCGTGCTCGGCGAGCCGGATGCCGGCGTGCTCGACCACCACCACCTCCTCCTGGGCCCGGTCGGTCCGCCCGGCGGCCCGTTGCCCGGCCTGGACGACCAGGGGGAGCAGGGCGGTGGTGGCCCAGGCGAGGCCGGTGACCACCCAGCGGGCGGTGGTGCCGGCCAGGGCCGGGCGGCGGTGCCGGTTGAGGAACTGACCGGCGACCAGGAGGGTCGCGGCGAGGTAGCCGACGGCGGCGATGCTCCCCCAGGCCCGGTGCGGTGCCAGGGTGGAGGTGACGGCGGTGGCGGCGGCGAACGCGGCGGAGACCGCGTAGAGGCCGAGGTCGAGGGCGAGTCCGCCGGCGGCGGTGTCGACGGCCCGCCAGGTGCGGGCGGCTCGGTCGGCGGCGGTCACGCCGGCAAGTGTGGCAGACCCGTCGGACGGTTCCGGGCGGGCTGGCGGCGGCCGGGGGTGCTGAGTCGGATGACCGCGCCGGTGTCGTGCAGTGGGGTGGCGAGGGTGCCGGGCCGTCCGCCGGAGCCGCGCTGGAGGGCGGCGAGGAGCGCACCGGCCGGCAGCGGGCGGGCGAAGAGGTGCCCCTGGCCGGCGGCGCAGCCGAGTGACCATAGTGCCCGGCGTTGGGGTTCGCTCTCCACACCCTCCGCGACGACCGCCAGGTCGAGGCTGCGGCCGAGGTCGAGGGTGGAGCGGATGACGGCCGCCGCCTCCGCGGAGCTCTCCATCGCGGTGACGAAGCTGCGGTCGATCTTCAGCTCGTGGACCGGGATACGGGAGAGCAGGGAGAGCGAGGAGTAGCCGGTGCCGAAGTCGTCCAGCGCGAGCCGGATGCCGGAGTCGCGCAGCCGGCTGAGCACCCGGTCGACCACGTCGAGCTGGCTGAGGGTCAGCGTCTCGGTCAGCTCCAGGACCAGCCGGTCCGGGGGGAAGTCGTGGGCCTGTAGCCGGGCCAGCACCGCGCCGGGGAACCGGGCGTCGAGCAGGCTGCGGGGGGAGACGTTCACCGAGACCGGCAGGTCGAAGCCAGCGCTCCGCCAGGTGACGGCGGCGACGAGCGCCTGGTCGAGGATGGCCTCGGCGAATGCGGGGAGCATGCCGGAGCGTTCCACCGCCTCGATGAAGCGCAACGGGTCGATCATCCCGTGTCGGGGGTGGTGCCAGCGGGCCAGCGCCTCGGCCCCGGTCACCTCGCCGCTGCCGAGGTCGACGATCGGCTGGAAGTTGACGGTGAACTCGTGGTCGGCCACCGCGCGGGGCAGCTCCCCGCCGAGGGTGAGCCGGCGCAGGTCGGCGGTGTCCCGGGCCGGTGCGTAGGTGGCGATCCGCTGACCGGCCCGTTTGGCCTGGTACATGGCGACGTCGGCGCGGCGTAGCAGTTCCGGCACCCCGCCGCTGGCGGGGGCAGCCGCGATGCCGCCGCTGGCCTCCACGCTGATCCGCATGCCGTCCACGTCGAGCGGTTCGTGCAGCGCGTTGAGCAGCATCTCGGCCCGGTGTGCGGCGATGGCGGGGGCGGGCAGGGCCCGCAGCAGCACGGCGAACTCGTCGCCGCCGAGGCGGGCGACCAGGTCCTGGTCGCGGGCGGCGGCGCGCAGCCGGCCGGCGACCTGCATCAGCACCTGGTCACCGGCGGCGTGGCCGAGGGTGTCGTTGACCTCCTTGAAGTGGTTGAGGTCGATCAGGACGAGCGCGGTCACCCCCTCGGCGTGCCGGGTGCCGAGCTGTTCGGTGCCCCGGTCCAGCAGTTGCCGGCGGTTGGCCAGGCCGGTGAGCGCGTCGTGGCTGGCGGCGTGGGCGTGTTCGTCGGCCACCCGGGCCAGTTCGGCGTACGCCTGGGCGTTGCGGACGGCGGTGCACAGGGCGGAGGCGAAGGTGCGCAGGGTGTACTGCTCGCGTTCGTTGAGTCGTACCGGGCCCCGGAACCGTAGCCGCAGCATGCCGACGTCGGCGGTCCGGTCGTGGCCTTCTAGGCGGGCGGACAGGACGGTGCCCGCGATCTCGCTGGGCGTGCCGGACGGCCCGTCGTAGGTGATGGTGCCGCTGGCGCCCCGCACGGTGCGGCCGGCGTCGCGCAGCTCGATCTCGACCTCGTCGGCGGAGAAGAGTTCGGTGGCCTGGGTGACGGCGGTGGTGAGGACCTTGTCCAGGTCGACCACGTTGAGCGCGTCGGTGGTGCGGGCGAGGCGCTGCCAGGCCTGCTGCTCGGTACGGGACTTGACCTGGTTGGAGTAGAGCAGGTGGAGGCTGAGCACCAGGGGTGGCACGGCCAGCAGGAGCCGGGGATCGGCCTGGAGGATGACCAGGGTGACGCCGATGATGACGAACCGGGCCAGGGCGCTGGTCAGGCGGAGCCCGAGGTCGTCCCAGAAGAGCCTGCGCAGCGGGGTGCCGGTGGCCATCGCGATGACCGGCAGGGTCAGCAGCTCGTCGAGGACCACCGCGACGATGTAGGCGAGCCCGATCATGCCGATGACGTGTTGGAGATCGGTGTTCTGGGGCGACCAGCCGAGAGCGTGCAGGGCGATGCCGCCGCCGGCCGCCAGCAGCATGCTCTTGGCGATGCCGAAGGCGGTCTTCAACGGTGAGCGCTTCATGGACAACAGGGCGATCGCGACGCCGGTTCCGGTGGTCAGCACGACCAGTGGCGCCGGGGCGACGGCCAAGCCGAGGACGATCGCCGTCTCGCTCCAGGAGATTGCGTGGACCGTGGCCCGAATTCGAATTTGCCAGTTGATCCGGACGCCGAGTGCGGCCATGAAGGCCAGGGCGAATGATCGGGTGAGGTCGTCGCCGGTGAGGTCAAGGTGGACCAGTTGGTAGAGGGCGACGACCGCCGCTGCGGTAGCCACCACGCAGACGAGGCCGACGTGCAGCTTCAGCTGCCGCTCGGCCTCCGTCTTGCCATCGTCCGGTCGTGCCATCGTGTCCTCGACAACCACTCCGTGTCGCTGAGCAGAAGCCAAGGCTACGTGGGGTCACGCCGCCACCACAATCGTCTACAGCCACTCGTGTGCGGACATCGCGTTGCCCTCCCCTGATCGTTGCGCCGACGCTTCCGGTCGGCGTCTGACAGGGGACAGCCTAAGTGCGGTTAGGCCGATTTTGGAGGTATAAATGTAACTATGAGCGATAGATGAGAATTGAGTGGGAGTTGGTGACTTTCCGTTTCCGTGGGGAAACGGAGTGCTGAGTACTCCGGCCGGTTCTCGTTAACGCTAGATAATGGTGCAGCGGCCAGGTCTGCGACATCGGGCGAGGGGTGCTGGTTGCGGTTACTCCGAGGTGGCCGGCGTCCAAGTGTGGCGGATCACTCGATGGCGGAACGGAGGGTAGTCGGATCGGCGCGTACGTGCCAACGTCGCCGAAGTGGGCCGGTAGCGATTCGCGGTCGCGGTGCGACGTAGGGTTTCTCGGCGGTGACGTTCCCGTGTCCGATCCCGGATGCGATGGCGTTTCCCGCTCTCCCTCCGGTCGGAGAACCTATTAGTGGCGACCGATGAAATCGACGATGAACTATCGATCAAGAATCATCCCGTACGGCGTCGACCCGTCGTTCCCCACGGTCCGGTGCGAACCGGACGTACCCCCCTGTCGGATCCGACCGTTAGGCTCCTGGACGTGATCGATCCCGCGCAGCTCAGCCATGTCGACGCTGCGGGCGCGGCCCGCATGGTCGACGTCTCCGCCAAGCCGGTGTCCGGCCGGCTCGCCGTGGCCGCCGGCCGGTTGCGCACCACCGTCGAGGTGGTGGAGCTGCTGCGCCGCGACGGGCTGCCCAAGGGCGACGCGTTGGCCGTCGGCCGGCTCGCCGGCATCATGGGCGCCAAACGCACCCCGGACCTGATCCCGCTCTGCCACCCGATCGCGCTGCACGGGGTCACCGTCGACCTGAGACTCACCGACGACACCGTCGAGATCACCGCCACCGCGCGCACCGCCGACCGGACCGGGGTGGAGATGGAGGCGCTGACCGCGGTGGCCGTCGCCGGGCTGGCCCTGATCGACATGGTCAAGGCGGTCGACCCGGCCGCAGCCGTGGACGCGGTCCGGGTGTTGCGCAAGTCCGGTGGCAAGACCGGCGAGTGGGTCCGCCCGGAGGACCGGCCGTGATCCGGGCCCGGGTGATCGTGGCGTCCAACCGGGCCGCCGCCGGGGTGTACGCCGACACCAGCGGCCCGCTGCTCGTCGCCGGCCTGCGCGAGCTGGGCTGCCAGGTCGACGAACCGGTGGTGGTGCCCGACGGCGAGCCGGTCGGCGAGGCGCTGCGCGCCGCCCACGCCGACGGGGTCGACGTGGTGCTGACCAGTGGCGGCACCGGCATCACCCCCACCGACCGGACCCCGGAGGTGACCCGGGCGTTGCTCGACCACGAGGTCCCCGGCATCGCGGAGGCGATCCGCGCGCACAGCCGGGACCGGGTGCCCACCTCGGCGCTGTCCCGGGGGCTCGCCGGCGTGCTGGGCCGGATGCTGGTGGTCAACCTGCCCGGCTCGCGGGGCGGTGCGAAGGACGGGCTGGCCGTGCTCGGGCCGATCCTCAGCCACACGGTGGACCAGCTGCGCGGCGGCGACCACTGACCGCATGGCCGGTGCGGCGGCGTTAGGCTCGCGGGGTGAACGCGAGGCCCTCGCCCCGCGTCCCGTCCGAACGGAGGCCCGCCCGGTGAGCACGGAAACCGCCGCCGCCGCGGCGCAGGTCGCCGCGCCGCCGCCGGCCGGATGGGAAGAGGCCCGCTCCCGGGTGTACGCGGTCGGTCTGGCCGCCGTCCTGCCCACGGTCAACCGTGCGCTGGCCGATGCCGACGGGCACACCCTGGCCGAGCCGTTGACCACCCGGACCGACCTGCCCGCCTTCCCCACCTCCAGCGTCGACGGCTGGGCGGTGCGCGGGGCCGGCCCGTGGGACGTCGTGGGGCGGGTGCTCGCCGGCCACACCCCGGCCGCGTTGACCGCCGACGGCACCACCGTCGAGATCGCCACCGGCGCGATGGTCCCCGCCGGGACGACCGCCATCCTCCGGATCGAGGACTCGGACCGTACCCCCGACGGACGGGTGACCGGCACGCCCCGGGTCAACCCGGAGTGGCGCGAGCCGGGCGAGGAGGCGGTGGCCGGTGAGGAACTGCTGCCCGCCGGCACCCCGGTCGACCCGGCGCTGATCGGGCTGGCCGCCTCCTGTGGCCACGACCAGCTGCGGGTACGCCGTCAGCCCCGGGCCGCGCTGCTGGTCTTCGGCGACGAACTGCTCACCGCCGGCCCGCCCGGGTCGGGTCGGGTCCGCGACGCGCTCGGTCCCGCCGTGCCCTCCTGGCTGCGCCGCTACGGCTGCCAGGTGCGGCCCGCCGACGTGGTCGGCCCGGTGGCGGACACCCTGCCCGCCCACGTGGCCGCCCTGCGCGGGGCGCTCGCCGTGGCCGACCTGGTCTGTACCACCGGCGGCACCATGCACGGCCCGGTCGACCACCTGCATCCCGCGTTGGAGGCGCTCGGCGCCGACCACGTGGTCAACACCGTCGCCGTCCGGCCCGGCTTTCCGATGCTGCTGGCCCGGCTGGTCGACGCCGACGGGCGGGTCCGCTTCGTCGCCGGGCTGCCCGGCAACCCGCAGTCCGCGATCGTCGCGCTGGTGTCGCTGGTCGCGCCGCTGCTCGCCGGGCTCCAGGGCCGCGCCCTGCCGGCGCTGCCGCAGGCCACCCTCGCCGAGCCGGTGCCCGGTCGGGGTGAGTACACCCACCTGGCCCTGGTCCGGCTGGACCGGGCCGCCGGCACCGCCCACCCGGTCCGGCACGTCGGTTCGGCGATGCTGCGCGGGCTGGCCGGCGCGGACGGGTTCGCGGTGATCCGACCGGGCACCTCCGGCGAGGTCGGGGCCCGGGTGCCGGTCGTACCGCTGCCGTTGCTGCCCGGGGAGCGCTCGTGGTGACGGCCGGCCCGACGACGGCCCTGCTCGCCGTCACCGACCAGCCGCTGGACCTGGCCGCGCACGAGGCGGCGGTCGCCGACCGCCGGGCCGGCGCGGTGGTCTCCTTCCGGGGCGTGGTCCGTGACCACGACCACGGCCGACCGGTCACCCTGCTGGAGTACGAGGGTCACCCGAGCGCCGTCGAGACGCTGCGTGCGGTGGCCGCCGAGATCGCCGCCGACCCCGATGTCTACGCGGTGGCCGTGTCGCACCGGGTCGGCCGGCTCGACATCGGTGACGTGGCGCTGGTGGCGGCGGTCAGCACGGCGCACCGGGCGGCGGCCTTCACGGCCTGCGCCCGGCTGGTCGACGAGGTGAAGGCGCGACTGCCGATCTGGAAGCGGCAGGTGTTCGCCGACGGCACCGAGGAGTGGGTCAACTGCCCCTGAGCGGGGTGTGCCGTCGTCGGTGGTCCGGCCCGGCGGGTGTCTGCCGGGCCGGACGGGGTCAGCGGCGGCCGGCTGCGGAGGTGGCGCGGGCCAGCCGGTCGGAGTAGAAGGCGGGCTCGGCGCCGGGCCGCCACGGCAGGGCGGCGACCAGCACGATCAGCGACAGCGCGAGCGAGTTCTCCATCAGCGCGCCGAAGAGGCCGTCCTGGTAGTGGGACACCTCGGGGAGCTTGTGCTCGTACGGCCAGATCGGCGAGACCAGGAAGAGCAGGTACAACCCGAGGGCCGCGACACCGTGCCGCAGGCCGGTCAGCGTGGGGTACCAGATCGGTGGGCGCAGCCCGCTGACCCCGGGTGGCCCGCCGAACGACTGGTGACCGGTACGCAGGGACAGCCCCCGGCTCGCCTCGCGGCGGCGTACGGCGGCATCGGCGAGCACGACGATCGCCGGGATGACCCAGACCAGGTGGTGCGACCAGGAGATCGGGCTGATCACGTTGGCGGTCAGCCCGACCAGGGTGAACGCGGTCAGCTCGTCGCCGTCGGCGCGGGCGTTGGCGGCCCGGGACATCCCGAGGGCCAGGATCAGCACCGAGAACGCCAGCCAGAGCAGACCGGGCGTCTCGATCGAGTCGTAGAGCCGGGCGAGCAGGCCGGCCAGCGACTGGTTGGGCGTCATGTCGGCGGCCCCGACCCGTTCGGTCTGCCAGAGCACCCCGCCGAAGTAGGCCCGCGACTCGGTGCCGACCAGCGCGAAGCTGCCCAGGGTGACGCCGATGGTGGTGCCGACGGCGGTGGCGGCGACCCGCCACTGCCGGGTGATCAGCAGGTAGGCGATGAACAGCGCCGGAGTGAGCTTGACGGCGGTGGCCAGGCCGATGCCCATCCCCGCCCAGGAGCCGCTGTAGAGCAGCCGCAGGAACGGGCCGTCGGTGTCGCGCCCGTGGGTTCCCCGCCGGGAGCGCCAGCGTAGGCCCACCAGATCGGCCATGATCAACGCGAACAGGAGCAGGTTGACCTGCCCGTACCCGAGGGTCTCCCGGACCGGTTCGATGGCCGCCGCCATCGGGGTGGCGATGGCCACGGTGAACCAGAGGGGCCAGCCGAGCCGGTCGACGATCGGACGCAGCAACGCGGCGAGGACCACGGCCAGGGCGGCGATGCTGCCGGCCGCGTTGATCCACCCGGCCACCTCGATCGGCAGTCCGGCCATCGGCAGCATGGCCAGCGCGGCGAAGGGCGGGTAGGTGAAGCCCAGCGTGGTGGTGGGCGCGATGAACTCGTACAACTCGTGCCCGCTCGCCCACCACACCACCGCGCCGTGGTAGATCTTCATGTCGAAGAAGTTGTACGGCCGCCCGAAAGCACCGATGGCGAGCCATGCGGCATAGGCGACGGCGGCCACGATGCCGGTCCGTACGACTGTCCTACGATCGATCCCACGCGTTGCGCGACGGACTGGGGCGAGGCGGTCCGCACGTCTACCGACGGTTGTCGGCATGGCGTGGCCACCCCCGTACCAAGGTCGTCCTACCCGTCCAGGTCCGGTACGGAGCCTAGAACGGCGCCTCACCTTGCTGCCTCCCGCGTTATCCGACCGTGTCCGATCCCACACATGTTTGCGACATTTCCACCGCGTTAACGGCTGTCGGGTGGTTCAGGTAATTCGCGGCCTTGCGGGGGGTGATGGCCGGATCGCTGCGGGTCAGCCAGGAAGCCGGCGGGCGGCGGAGGCCGACCGGACGGCGATCCGGGCCTCCCGCCGGGCGGTACGCACCGCGCGACCGACCGATCTTCGGGAGTGGCCGATACGGTGGCCGGCCCGCCAGCGCAGGCCCGGCCTGCCCTCGGTGTCGGCGGCGGCGAGCAGCAGGCCACCGAAGAGCCCGAGGTTCTTCAGGAAGTGGACCTGGTTGTTGCTCCGCGTCGCCGGGTCGTCGTTGTCCCAGAACGGGTGACCGGCGGCGGTGGTGGGCACCAGCGTGCCGGCGAGGACCAGCGCGGCCGGCCGGGTGAACTTACCGGTGGCCAGCATCAGGCCGGCGGTGAGCTGCACGGCGGCGTTGGCGCGGATCAACGTCTCGGTGTCGGTGGGGAGCTGCGGCGCGGCCCGTTGGATCAGCGGGGCCACCCGGTCGGTGACCGGCTTGGCCGCCGGGACGAGCCGCTGGGGGTGTTGGAAGTTACGGGCGCCGCTGACCACGAAGATGCCGCTCAACATGACACGGGCGAGGGAGCGCACGGGTTTCATGGATCAGTCATACCCCGTTCGGACCCCCACTATCCGGGCAACGGCCGATCCGGATCGGTCCGGGTGCCGTCGGCGCGGACCGTTCCGGGCCGACGACCCGGATCGGTGGACGTGGACGTCCCGCCACGCCGAACGGAGCGACCGTCGCTGATGGACCGGCCCCGACCGGTAACGTCGCGCGGGTGACAACCCTGCGGTTGCGTCCCGAGGGCCCGGCCGACGCCGGCCCGGTACGTCGGGTGCTGGCTGCCGCCTTCGCCCGCCCCGACCGCAGCACCCCCGGTGAGGTCACGCTCGTGGACGAGCTGCGGGGCAGCGCGGCGTGGCTGCCGGAACTGGCGATGGTCGCCGAGTACGGCGGCGAGGTGGTCGGGTACGCGCTGCTCACCCGGGTCCGGGTCGAGGCCGACCGGGCCCGCGTCCCGGCGCTGGTGCTCGGCCCGGTGGGGGTGGCTCCGCACCGGCAGCGGGTCGGGCACGGCACGGCGGTGGTGCAGGCCGCGCTGGAAGCCGCCACCGAGCTGGGCGAACGGCTGGTGGTGGTGCTCGGCGACCCGGCGTACTACCGGCGTTTCGGCTTCACCCGGGCGGACCGGATGGGGCTGACCAGCCCGTGGTCGGGGCTGGGGGAGCCGTGGCAGGCGCTGGTGCTGCCGCCGGACACCAGCGACGCGCCACCGCCGCCGCGCGGCGAGGTGGTCTTCCCGTCGCCCTGGTCCCGCGTCTGACCCGGCCGGCCGGTGCTTCGCCGGCCGGCGGCTGGGCGGAGCGGCCCGGTGGTCTCGCGGCCCGGACGGCGGGTGCGGCGGCGTGGCGGGTGGGTCAGGCCGGTTGGGTGCGCAGGTACCGGCCGAAGTGCGGGACGGTGAAGGCAACCGTGCCGCGCTCCCCGGAGTAGATCAGCCCCTTCTTGATCAGCGCGTCCCGGGCCGGGGAGAGGCTCGCCGGCTTGCGCCCCAGCGCGCGGGCGATCTCGGCGGTCGGCACCGCGGCGTCCATGTCGTCCCGACCACCGCTGTCGGCCTCCCCCGCGACCTGGGAGAGAGTGGCCATGGCCCGCATGTACTCGCGTTCGGCCGGAGTGGCCCGTTCGAACCGGGAACCGAAGAAACCGACCGCCAGCTCCGCCTCCGCCTCCGGCGCGGCGACCCGGACGTCCGCGTCGGTGATCGGTGACCGGGGAGCATGGTCCCAGGTCGCCTTCCCGTACGCCTGGACGAAGTACGGGTAGCCGCCGGAGGACTCGTAGAGCAGGTCGAGGGCCTTCTGCTCGTACTCGACCTGCTCCCGCTCGGCCGGCGCGCAGAGGGCCTGATCGGCGGCGATCCGGTCCAGCCGGTCGATCCGCAGATAGCGGAACAGCCGCTCGGAGTACGACTTGGCGGCGCTGAGCACCGCAGGCAGGTGCGGCAGACCCGCGCCGACCACGATCAGGGGAGCGCCGAGCTGCGACAGCTCGTGGCAGGCGGCGCAGAGCGCCGAGACGTCCTCCGCGCCGAGATCCTGCATCTCGTCGATGAAGACGGCGATTCCGGTACCCACGTCGCCGGCGATCGCCGCCGCGTCGGTGAGCAGCTCCACCAGGTCGATCTCGATGTCGCCGGAGTCGGCCCGGCCGCTGCTGGCCGGCACGTCGATGCCGGGCTGCCAGCGGTCACGCAGCCGGGGGGCCGCACCGGCCCGCCCGGTCGACGGCGCGCTGCGCTGCGCAAACGCCTTGAGTACGCCGAGGAAGGCGTCGATCCGGTCCGGGGCGCGGTGGCGGGGGGCCAGCTCGCGGACCGCCATGTGCAGCGCGGCGGCGATCGGTCGACGCAGCGACTGGTCCGGTCGGGCCTCGATCTTGCCGGTGCCCCAGAGCTGGTTGATCGCCTGTGAGCGCAGCGTGTTGAGCAGGACGGTCTTGCCGACGCCCCGCAGGCCGGTGAGCATCAGACTGCGTTCGGGGCGGCCCCGGGCGATCCGTTCCAGCACCACGTCGAAGACGTCCAGCTCCCGCCCCCGCCCGGCGAGTTCGGGCGGGCGCTGACCGGCGCCCGGAGCGTACGGGTTGCGGACCGGATCCACGATCGCACAGTATCGGGCGGTCTAGCCTCCGGACTAGAGATGCGTAGACGGGGCTATCGGCGTGTTTCCCGCCCGGTCCGGCGGCGGCCCTCGATACGAATCTGGGGCTGTCTAGCATCCACGCTAGACAGCCCCAGATTTGCCTGTTCAACTGCGTTTGCGCAGGCAGAGCACGTAGTCGAAGAGGTCGACCGAGTTGTCGTGCACGTAGTTGGCGTTCGACTCCGGTGCCAACGACTTGCACCGCTCCCCGTTGGTGGAGGCCGGAATCCGCAGCAGCACCTCGTACGTGTTCGGGCCGCACGGCACCTTGCGCAGGTCGGCGTTGCTGGCCGTGCCGTCGTTGACCACACAGTCGCCCTTGGCGAACTGCTCCGCCCGGGTCGGCGTCTGGGTCGGCTCGGCCGTCGTCGGTTCGATGGTCGGTTCGGCGGTCGGCTCCGTCGGCCCGGTCTCCGTGGGCCCGGTCTCCGTGGGCCCGGCGGACGAGTTCGCCACCGGTGGCGAACCGTCGCTGTCGGCCGACGTCACGAGGAACCAGCCGGCCACCCCGAGGCACGGGCAGAGCAGCAGGATCACCACCAGCCCGACGATCAGGGCGATCCGCCCGCCCCGCCCCTTCGCCGGCGGCACGGGCGGGGGCGGGTAGCCCGGAGTGGGCTGACCCGGATATCCCGACGGCGGCACGGGCTGACCCGGGAAGCTGGGCGGGGGCACGGCCTGGCCCGGATATCCGGGGGACGGCGTGGCCTGGCCCGAGAAGCCGGGTGGCGGTGGCGGCAGGGACTGGCCGGGATGACCGGCCGGCGGCGGTGCCGGTGAGCCGAACGCGCTTGCTGCCGGTGCGGCAGTCGGCCCGGCAGGCGGGAAGGGGCCCGGTGGCGGCCAGCCGGCCCCCGAGTTCGGCGTCGGCTGGCCGGTCGGCGGAAGGTAGGTGTCCGGCGGCGGGTAGCCGGCTCCTGAGGTCGGCGGCGGGTAGCCGGCTGTCGATGCGGGCATCTGGGTGGTCGGGGAGTACCCGCCTTCCGACGCGGGCATCTGGGTGGTCGGTGAATACCCGCCTTCTGGTGCGGGCATCGGTGTGGTGGCGGGATGCCCGCCTTCCGACACCGGCAGCCGGGTGGTCGGGGGTTCCGGTTCCGGTGGCGTGGATACCGGTACGGTCGGGGGTTCCGGGGGCGACGGGGCCATCGGTGCGGTCGCCGGCTCGTCCGCCGCGTTCGGCGGAGGCGGGGAGATCTGGGCGGTCGGCGTCTCGTCCTGGCCACGGGCGAGGGGAGCCGTCGGCGACTCGTTCGAATCACGCGGGATCGGGGCCGTCGCCGGGTCCGTGTCCGACGGGATTCCCACCGTGGGCTGCTCCGGCTCGGAGCGAGCGATGTGCTTCGTCGGTGGTTCGGGGTCGGAGTGTGCGAGGGGCGTGGTGGGTGGTTCGGGGTCGGGGTGTGCGAGGGGCGTGGTGGGTGGTTCGGGGTCGGGGGTCGGGGACCGGTGTTCCTCGTCGGGGCGGCCGGAGTCGGGTGGGCCGTAGGTTGACAATTTCTCCCCCAGGGGTGGGCTCAGCGCTGCTTGAGGCAGAGGACGAAGTCGAGGGTGTCCAGCTCGCTGTCGAAGAAGTACCAGTTGGTGTAGCCCTCCACCTTGCCGCACTTCGCCTCGGCGTCTCTTTCACCACTGGTGGCCCCGTCGAAACGACGTAGCACCTCGTACGTCGTCGGGGCACATGCGGTGATCAACAGCTTGGGCTTGCCGCCGGCCGGGCCCTCGTTGCGGACGCACTGTCCCGCCTTGACGAAGCGAGGATCGGCCGACGAGGCGGGGGCGGGGGTGGTGGTTGTCGGCTCGACCGGGCCGGTGGTCGCTGCGTCCGGCTCGACAGGTGACGTCGGAAGCACGGTGCCGGCCGGCTGCTCGTCGTCGTTCCCCAGCAGGTACCACAGGGTGCCACCGCCGACGACCAGCACCGCGAGTACGGCCAGCACCGCGATCAGCGGACCACGACCGCGCCTCGGCGTCGGGTTACCCGGGTACGCCCCCGGCCCGCTCGTCGGATACGGCTCCGCCGGCCCGTACGTCTGCGGCGGGTACTGGTCGTACGACGGGTAGCTGGGCTGGCCGCTCTGCGGTTGCACCGGCACGACCGGCGGTGGGTGCTGGTCCGGGGCGGGCTGGCCCCAGCGGTCGTCCGGGCGTCGCCCACCCCACGGTTCCGGGGAACCGCCCGGTGGTCCATAGTTCGCCATGCCCCTCCTCCCGCGTGTCGAGATGCCGGCCGTCCGGGAAGGACGTCGACGACCTGGTCACCGTAGCGTGGTCCCGCGATGACCTCATCCTCCTCGGCTGCGACACCCACCCGACCTGCCCTGATCTGGACCGCACTGATCCTGGTCTACGTGCTGTGGGGTTCCACGTACCTCGGTATCCGGGTCGCGGTGGAGTCGTTGCCGCCGCTCGGCTCGGCCGCCGTCCGTTTCAGTGGCGCCGCGCTGGTGCTGGCGGTCGTCCTGCGGCTCCGGCGGGGGCCGGGCGCGCTGCGGGTCGACCGTCGGCAGTTCGGCTCCGCCGCGCTGATCGGGGTGCTGCTGCTGGCCGGGGGCAACGGCCTGGTGGTGCTCGCCGAGTCCGGCCCGTCCGGCGTGGCGGTGCCGTCGGGAATCGCCGCGCTGCTGGTGGCCACCGTCCCGCTGTTGGTGGTGGTGCTGCGTACGGTCACCGGGGACCGACCCCGGGGGTGGACGTTCGCCGGGGTGACCGTGGGCTTTCTCGGGCTGGTGCTGCTGGTCCTCCCCCGGGGCGGGTCCGGGGTGGTGCCGTTGGTCGGCGCGCTGACCGTGGTCGCGGCGGCCACCTGCTGGTCGGTGGGGTCGTTCCTCTCCGGCCGGCTACGGATGCCCGCCGACCCGTTCGTCGCCACCGTCTACGAGATGGTCGCCGGGGCGGTGGTGCTCATCGGGCTGGCCCTGACCCGGGGTGAGCTGCGGGGGTTCTCCCCGACACAGGTGACGGCCCGTTCCTGGCTCGCCCTGGTGTACCTGATGCTGGCCGGGTCGGTGGTGGCCTTCACCGCGTACGTCTGGTTGCTGGCCCACGCCCCCATCTCGCTGGTCTCCACGTACGCCTACGTCAACCCGGTGGTGGCGGTGGCGCTCGGCGCGCTGCTGGTCGCCGAGCCGATCACCGGCCAGGTGCTGCTCGGCGGTGCGGTGATCGTGGCCGGCGTGGCGCTGGTGGTGACCACCGAGCGAACCCGACGGTCGGCCGGTCGCGGGGCAGCCACGACGCTGTCCCGCCGGTAACGTCGAGGGTCGTGTCCGTCGACCCGGTGACCGCAGCGGCGACCCTCGGCGTCCTGGCCGGCCTCGCCGCACCCCGGATCGCCCGCGCCTTCCCACCTGTTCCCGCCGCACCTCTCTCCGCCGCACCTTGCCCCGCTGCACCTCTCCCCGCCGCACCGACCGAGGTCACCGGTCGTTTGGCGGCCGAGACCTCGGTTGTCCCGTCGGTCGGGTCGTCAGCGGGCTCGCCGGCTGGCTCTCTGGATCGTCCCCTGGTCAGCTTCCTGCCTGGTGGTCGTCCGGGCGGATCGCCGATCGTGGTCGCGGTGGTGGGGGCGGTGGTCTTCGGCGGGTTGGCCGCCGCGCGGGGACCGGAGCCGGCGCTACCGGCGTTTCTCCTGGTGGCGGCCGTGGGACTGGTGCTGGCGGTGGTGGACGTGACCAGTCTGCGCCTGCCCGACCCACTCGTCGGCGCGGCGGCCCTCGGCAGCGGCACCGCGCTGACCGGTGCGGCCGTTGCCGCCGGCACTCCGGGCCGCCTGCCCCTCGCGCTGGCCGGGGCCGCGCTCTCCTTCCTCCTGTACGTGGTGCTGGCGCTGCTGCCCCGGTCCCGGCTCGGTTTCGGCGACGTGAAGCTGGCGGCGGCACTCGGCCTGCCGCTGGGTTGGCTGGGCTGGCCCGCCCTCTGGCTCGGCCTGCTCCTGCCGCACCTGCTCAACGGGGTGGTCGTGCTGGCGCTGCTGGCCGTCCGGCGGGTACGCCGGGACACCACCCTGCCCTTCGGCCCCGCCCTGCTTGCCGGTGCCTGGCTGGCCGCCGTGCTGGCCTGAGCCCCACCCGCTCCCGCCCACCGACAACCAAAGGAATCGAGGTAGATCTTGGAAGATGTCGGCCCTCCCAGGGACCATTTCTTACCAGATCACTCGTTGGGCTGGCTGCCGGTGCCTCGTCCGACCGCTTGGCCAGCGACGGGTGCCGGCGGGGTGCGCAGCGAGGGTCAGATGAGGCGGAGTTGGCGGTCCTTCGGGCGGCGCGGCTCGGCCTCGCCGAACCGTTCGAACAACCCGGGGTCGACGACGTCCAGGAACGGTGACGGTCGGCAGTCGCGTTCCGTGCCGTGGCGTACCCGACGGGCGGCGTGGCTGACGTAGAGCCGGTCCTGGGCGCGGGTCAACCCGACGAAGAAGAGCCGCCGTTCCTCGGCGATCGCGTCGTCGTCCGGTGTCGAACCGGGCCAACGCAGCGGCAACAGGCCGTCCTCCACGCCGACCAGGAAGACCACCGGGAACTCCAGCCCCTTCGCGGCGTGCAGGGTGAGCAGGGTGACCGCCTCGGCGCGCGGGTCCAGCGCGTCCACCTCGGCACCCGTGGCGAGCTGGGAGAGGAAGAGTTCCAGGTCGTCGCCGCAGCGCCGGGCCAGCGGCGCGAGCAGGTCGACCGCCGTCCGGACGTCCTCGGGGCGGACCGTGCCGGCGGCGTCCAGAGTGGGGGCGGCGAACCGCTCGGCGAGCACCTGCCCGGCGAGGCGGACCCGGGCGGGCAGCCCACCGGCGAGCCCGTCGGCGTGCCGCAGCTCCCGGGCGATGGCGAGGACGCCGGGCCGGTCCCGGAGCCGGTCGTGCGAGCGCTTCTGCACCGGGATGTTCGCGCGGGCCAGCGCGTCCACGATCGGGGCGGCCTGCGCGTCGGTGCGGTAGAGCACCGCGATGTCGGAGAAGGACAGGGTGGTCGAACGGCCGTCGATGCGTCCCGAGTCCAGCGACCGGTGGGAGAGCCCGCCGACCAGGTCGTCGACGGTGCGTACCACGAAATCGGCCTCGTCGGCGACGGACGCCGCCGGGTAGCGGCCGACCAGCGGGGCCTCCGGGTCGAGCCGGGCCGGGTCGAGCCGGCGGCCCCGGACCAGCGAGGACGGCGCGATGGCCTGGACGGCGGCGGCCAGGATCGGCGCGGACGAGCGGTAGTTCCGGTTGAGCCGGACCAGCCGGGCGTCGGTGAAGTCCTCGGAGAAGCGCAGGAAGTAGCCGACGTCGGCACCCCGGAACGAGTAGATCGCCTGGTCCGGGTCGCCGATCGCGCACAGGTTGCCGTCGGCGGGGCTGAGCAGCCGCAGCAGGTCGTACTGGACGGCGTCGACGTCCTGGTACTCGTCGACGAAGATCCACCGCCAACGTTCCCGGTAGTCGCGTACCAGCTTCTTGTCACCCTTGAGCAGCGCGACCGGCAGGGTCAGCAGTTCGTCCAGGTCGACCAGGTCCTGCTTGCGCAGCAGCGCGGTGTAGCGGGCCGGGTCGTCGCCGGCCTCCGTCCGCGCCGCCGTCCGTTCGGCGTCGTCGGCGATCCGGAAACCCTCGGGCAGCCCGGCGGCCCCGGCGTTCTCCCGCAGGATGCTCAGCCCGAGCGAGTGGAAGGTGCCGACGGTGACGTCCTCGGCGACCGGGCCGAGCAGCCCGTCGAGCCGGTGCCGCAGCTCCTCGGCGGCCCGCCGGGTGAAGGTGATCGCCAGGCACTGCTCGGGGAAGACGTTCAGCTCCGCGCAGAGGTACGCGATCCGGTGGGTCAGCGTCCGGGTCTTGCCGGTGCCCGGCCCGGCCACGATCAGCAGCGGACCGCCCGGTGCGGAGGCGGCCACCCGCTGCATCGCGTCCAACCGGTCCAGCAGGCCGGTGCCGACCTCCTCCATCCCGGCGAGCATCGGCTCGAACGGCTCGTGCGGGGAGGGCGTCGAGGCGAGCGGTGGCGGTGGTGGGGTCGGCGCGGGCTTCGGCTCGGCCTTCGCCGCCACCGTCGGCCGCTTGGCCTTCGGTTTCGCCGCCGGCTCCGTCGGCCTGCGCTGCGCCGGCACCGGTACGTCGAACAGCGTCTCCTGCCCCGACCCGGCGGCCCCGCCCAGCTCGGCGGGGTCGAAGAGGGTGATCACGCCGTACTCGCCGTCGTAGCCGGGCACCCGGCGCACGTCGCCCCGGCGCAGCCGGCCGATGCCCTCGGCGAGCAGTTCCCCACCGACCCGGCCGATCTCGTCGACCGGGGTGCGGGTCAGGATCTCCAGCTCGGGGCCGAGCGCCGCGACCAGCTCGTGGAGCTTTCCCTCGACCCGCTTGGACCGGGCGCCCACCTTGTTGATCTCGCCGAGGATCTCGGCCAGCGGCACCAGGTGGGTGACCTCGCGGGCGTGCTCGGGGCGGTGCCCGTCCGGCCGGTCGGCCAGCTCCTCGACCCGGCTGAGCACCCCCACGGTCAGCGGCTTGCCGCACTCCGGGCATCGGCCGCCGGACGCCCGGGTCTGCTCCGGTGACCAGTTGACGCCGCAGAGCCGGTGCCCGTCGGCGTGGTACTTGCCCTCCTCGGGGAAGAACTCGATGGTCCCGGCCAGCCCGTCGCCGGTACGCAGCGCGTCCCGGATGGCGAAGTAGTCGCGGGTCGACGAGAAGACGGTGGCCTCCCGGGCCAGCGCCGGCGGGGAGTGCGCGTCGGAGTTGGAGACCAGCCGGTAGCGGTCCAGGCTGCCGACCCGCCAGTTCATCGCCGGGTCGGAGGAGAGCCCGGTCTCCACCGCGAAGACGTGCTCGGCCAGGTCGGCGTAGCAGTCGGCGATCGCGTCGAAGCCGGACTTGGAACCGAGCGCGGAGAACCACGGCGTCCAGATGTGCGCCGGCACCAGGTAGCCGTCCGCGCTGGCCTCCAGGGTGATCTCCAGCAGGTCCCGGGAGTCCAGACCGAGGATCGGCCGGCCGTCCGAGCCGAGGTTGCCGATCCGCCCCAGCGCGGCGTTGAACCGGGCCACCGCGTCCAGGTCGGGCAGGTAGATCAGGTGGTGCACCTTGCGGGTCCGGTCGTCCCGCTTGTAGATGGTGGAGATCTCCACGCTCAGCATGAACCGGACCGGGTCGGCCTCCGCCGCGTCGGCCAGCCGGGGCGGCAGCCGCCGGGCGATGTCCGCCTCGGCTTCCGGGCCGAGCCGGTACAGGCCGGGCTCGGCCGGCTGCAACGTCTCGCGCAGGTGGTCGTACCAGGCGGGATGGGTGAAGTCCCCGGTGCCGAGCACGCCGATGCCCTTGCGTCGGGCCCACCAACCGAGGTTGGGCAGGGTGAGATCGCGGCTGCACGCGCGGGAGTACTTCGAGTGGATGTGCAGGTCCGCGACGAACGGCGGGACGCCACCGGGGGGAGTGGCGTTGAACGGAGGCACGCCGCATCCTGTCACGACCGGTCCCCTACCCGCCCTCCGCCACGCGTACGCGTGACCTGAGCAATCCGGTGCTGGACACTGCCGGCCGGGCGCGCTATGGGCCTGAACTCCCCCGCCCCGGGGCGCGCACGGGCTGAACTCCTCCCGCCCGGGGCCGCGCTACGGGGCGCGCAGCTCCACCAGGGTCACCTGTGGCGGTGCGCCGACCCGTACCGGTGGGCCCCAGAAACCGGCTCCGTTGGTGACGTAGACCTTGGTGCCGTCGATCTCGCCGAGGCCGGAGACCACCGGTTGCTGGAGCTTGACGGCCAGGTTGAACGGTGCCAACTGGCCGCCGTGGGTGTGCCCGGAGAGCTGGAGGTCGACGCCGAACTTCGCCGCCTCGTGCGCGGCCACCGGTTGGTGGGCGAGCAGCACCACCGGGCGACTGACGTCCCGGTCGCCGAGCGCGGCGGCGAAGTCTGCCGGCCCGGCCAGGCCGGTGCCGTCGGCGGTGACGTCGTTGATCCCGGCCAGGTCGAGCACCCCGCCCCGGGCCCGGATCTCCTGCCGCTCGTTCTGGAGCACCCGCAGGCCGAGCCGGTCGACCTCGCGGACCCACTCCTCGACGCCGGAGTAGTACTCGTGGTTGCCGGTGACGAAGAAGCTGCCGTACCGGGAACGCAGGTCACGCAGCGGCTCGGCGGCCTCGCCCAGCTCGGCGACCGAGCCGTCGACCAGGTCACCGACGACCGCGACCAGGTCGGCGTCCAGTCGGTTGATCATCGCGACGATCCGCTCGGTGTGCGCCCGGCCGCGCAGCGGACCGAGGTGGATGTCCGACACGGTGGCGATGCGCAGGCCGTCCATGCTGCGGGGGAGCTTCGCCAGTGGGATGCGTACCCGGTCGAGCTGTGGCGGTCCCAGCGCGGTGCGGACGCCGTACCCGGTGATGCCGACGGCGGTGAGCCCGGCGAAGATCGCGGCCCCCCGGGCGAGCAGCAACCGGCGGGACGCGTCGTGGTCGGGTTGGTCCACCGCCTCGGCGGCCGGCGGGTCGGCGCTGCCGGTCGCGCCGACCAGCACCGGCTCGGGGGCGGCCGTGGTCGCCTCGGCGGCGGCGCTGCGGCGACGCAGCACCAGCCGGGTCACCGCCATCGGCACTTCCAGCAGCAGCAGGACGATCAGCAGGTAGAACATCACCGCGAGCCAGAGGTAACCGGGCCAGGCCAGCCAGAACGCCCCGGCCACCTGGGTGCCGGCCATCGTCGCCGGGACGAGCACCGCCAGCACCAGCGCGACGACCGTGCCGACCCGCCGCAACCGGCCCGGACCGGTGGTGTCCTTGACCAGCCGCTTCCACAGGTAGCAGTGGATCAGGCCGGTGACCAGCGCGAGCATGCCCACGAATCCCAGAATCGCCAACACGACAGAGCCCTCTCTCAGCCGCCCGCGAAGGGAGGCAGCACGTCGATCGTGGCCCCGGCCGGCAACGGTGTCTGACGATCATGGCAGGCCACCCCGTCGACCAGGAAACTCGCCACCTGGAGCACCGCAGCCAGCCGGGGGCCGTGCCGGTGCGCGAGTTCACCGAGCAGTTCGTCCAGGGGACGGCCGGCGGATGCGGTCTCCTCGCTGCGCCCGGCGGCGGCCCGCGCCCCGGCGAAGTACCGGACGGTGAGGTGCACCTCAGCCTCCGATCGCCGACATGGGTCGGACGGGTTGCAGGAAGGTCGGATCGTCGATGCCGTGCCCGGCCCGCTTGACCACCGTGGCGGCCTGCCAGCGCCGGGCCAGTTCGGTGTCGTCCGCGCCGGCCCGCAGCGCGCCGCGCAGGTCGGACTCCTCGGTGGCGAAGAGGCAGTTGCGGATCTGACCGTCGGCGGTGAGCCGGGTCCGGTCGCAGTCGCCGCAGAACGGCCGGGTCACCGTACCGATCACGCCGACCCGGGCCGGACCGTCGCCGACCAGCCAGGTCTCGGCCGGGGCGGCGCCCCGCGCGACCGGGTCGGCGGTGAGGGTGAACTCGGCGGCCAGCGCGGCCAGGATCTCGTCGGCGGTGACCATCGTGGCCCGGTCCCAGCCGTGCTGGGCGTCCAGCGGCATCTGCTCGATGAACCGCAGCTCGTAGCCGTGGTCGAGGGCGAAACGCAGCAGCGCCGGTGCCTCGTCGTCGTTCACCCCGCGCATCAGCACCGAATTGATCTTCACCGGGGTGAGCCCGGCGGCGGCGGCCCCGGCCAGCCCGGCGAGCACGTCGGCCAGCCGGTCCCGCCGGGTCAGCGCCGCGAACCGCGCCGGGTCCAGGGTGTCCAGCGACACGTTCACCCGGTCCAGGCCGGCGTCGCGCAGCGCCGGGGCGAGCCGGTCCAGCCCGAGACCGTTGGTGGTCAACGAGATCCGGGGACGGGGGCTGAGCGCGGCCACGGCGGCGACGATGCCGACCAGGCCCGGCCGGATCAGCGGCTCACCGCCGGTGAACCGCACCTCGGTCACCCCGAGCCGCTGCACGGCGACCCGCACCAACCGGACGATCTCCTCGTCGGAGAGCAGCTGCGGCCCGGCCAGCCAGGGCAGCCCCTCCGCCGGCATGCAGTAGGTGCAGCGCAGATTGCACTTGTCGGTCAGCGACACGCGCAGGTCCCGGGCGACCCGGCCGTGCCGGTCGACGAGAACGCCGGGGGTCGTCGGGACGCCGGCGGTCGTCGGGGCGGCGGTCACCCGTCGACCGTAGCGCGGCCGGCACCCCGCAGCGCCGTGCGGGCGGCTGCGGTGACCGCATCGCGGTACGCCGCACCGAACAACGCGGTGTGCACGAGCAGCAGGTGCAGCTGGTGCAGCGGTACCCGCTCCCGCCAGCCGTCGGCGAGCGGCCACGTCTCCCGGTAGCCGGCCATGATCCGGTCGTGGTGCGGCGGGCCACCGAAGAGCGCCAGCTGGGCCAGGTCGGTCTCCCGGTGGCCGCCGTGCGCCGCCGGGTCCACCAGCCAGACCCGGTCGTCGGCACCCCAGAGCAGGTTGCCGGGCCAGAGGTCGCCGTGCAGCCGGGCCGGCGGCTCGTCGCCGCCGAACTCGCCGACCCGCGCCACCACCTGCTCGACCAGGGCGGCGTCCGGACCATCGAGCGCGCCGCCATCGACCGACATCCGCAGGTACGGCAGGAGCCGCCGCCGGGCGAACCAGTCCGGCCACGGCCCCTCGTCCGGGGTGTTGTCCGCGGGGAGCGTGCCGATGAACCCGGGCCACGCTGCCCCGAACGCGGCAGCGCCGGCCCGGTGCGTGGCGGCCAGCTCCCGACCGAACCGCTCGGCCGCCTCCGGCGTCGGCTCGCCCGGGTCGACCCAGTCGAGCGCCAGCAGCTCCGGCAGCGCCACCACCACCTCCGGTACGGCCACCGCGCCGGCCTCCCGCAGCCAGCGCAGCCCGGCGGCCTCGGTGCTGAAGAAGCCCTCCGGCACCGGCCGGCCGGCCCGCTCCGGCCATGACTTCGTGAAGATCGAGTGACCGTCGTCCAGGGTCAGCCGGGAGGCCGCGCAGCTGTCTCCGCCGGCTACCGGGGTCTCCCGGATGCGCTGGTGGGTCAGGAAGGTGGGCAGGTGCTCCGGGTGCGCCCGCAGGTACGCCAGGTCCATCAGCGCAAGGTAGCCCCTCTTTCCGACCCCGGTGGGCCGTGCCGCCTTCCGAATCGTGGCTACCTGCACAAATACTCTCCGTATCTGTGGATAAGCCGCGTGTCGTCCACAGGGCGTCCTCGGGGTCTGTCGGGGCGTTCCCGCGCGCCGCAGGCTGCCGAACATGAACGCGACCGACCGCCCCCGGCTCACCGTCCGCTCTCCCGCCGACCTGATCACCGCCGTGCCGTACCTGCTCGGCTTCCACCCCACCGACAGCGTCGTGGTGGTGGCGATGCGCGGCCGGCGGATCGTCTTCGCCGCCCGCGCCGACCTGCCCGCGCCGGGCACCGACCCGGCGCTGCCCGCCCGGCACCTCGGCGACGTCCTCGGCCGGCAGGACGCCGAGTCCACCACCGTCGTCGGCTTCGGCCCACCCGAGCGGGTCACTCCGGCGGTGGACGCCGTCCGGTCGGCGCTCACCGCCATCGGGCTGCCTGTGCTCGACGCGCTGCGGGTGACCGGCCGCCCTCTGCACCGCGCCGGACTGCTGCCCGCCCGACGGCACCCCGTACGACCCGGACGCCAGTCAGGTCGCCGCCGCCGCGGTCTTCGCCGGCCAGGTGGCGCTCCCCGACCGGGCGGCGCTCACCGCACAGGTCGCCCAGGCCGCGGGTATCGACCGGGTCGCGTTGCGCCAGGCCGGCGACCGCGCCGAACGACGCCTGCTCGACCTGCTGGAATCGGCCCCCGCCGCCGACGAGTTCGGCGAACGGACGATCCGCAGGGCCGGCATGGCAGCGGTCCGGCAGGCACAGCGCCGGCACCGGCGCGGTGAGCGGCTCACCGACGACGAGGTGGCCTGGCTGACCCTGCTCCTGACCCACCTACCGGTACGGGACCACGCGTGGGAACGCACCGACGGGCGGGAGGAGGACATCGCCCTCTGGGGTGAGGTGCTGCGCCGCACCGAGGAGGAGTTGGTTCCCGCCCCGGCCTGTCTGCTCGCCTTCGCCGCCTGGCGGGCTGGCCAGGGCGCGCTCGCCGCCGTGGCGCTGGAACGGGCGCTCACCCTCCGCCCGGACTACACCCTCGCCCAGATCCTGGACGACCTGCTCCGCACCGGTGTGCCGCCGTCCGACCTGGACGGCTGGCCGGCCGTGGCGCAGCCGGGGGTGCTGCGCCGTCGCCGTCGCCGACCTCGTCGCCGCTGACCGGCCGCGCCTTCGGCCTGGTCCGTACCGGTGACTTCGCCTGCGCCTCACGGCGGGTCGCTCGACAGTGGTGGGTCGGTCGGTGGCGGTGGATCGGGGTTCGACCGGTAGCGGCGGTTCGGGGGTTCGGTCACGGCGGTGGGTGGCACTGGGCTGGTAGGTGGCGGTGGGGTCAATGTGTTGCCGGAGAGAGGTATGCCGAGCTGTCATGTTCATGCCGCAGTGGCATATCGAATGGCTCGGGTGGCTGGCGGCGGACGAGGAAGGTCGATGCGGCTTTCGGGGTGGCCCGTCGGCCGGGGACGCGCGAGCAGTCGCCCTCCAGGGTCACCTCGGTGCCGATGGCGAGACCAATACGAAGCGCCTGCCCTGAAACCAGGGCAGGCGCTTCGTCGAGACGGGGTCGGTCAGGTTCGGTCGGTGATCCGGGCGACGAACGTGCGCCATGCGGTCGGCGCGATCGTCAGCGCCGGGCCGTCCGGGTCCTTCGAGTCGCGAACGGCGACTGCGCCGGGAAGGTTGTCGGCGACCTCGACGCAGTTTCCGCCGCTGGTGCCGCTGCGGGAGGACTTGCGCCATCGCGCGTCAGTCAGGTCCATTGATTCGCCACCTTCTCGCAGGCGTTCGGCCAAGCTACGCAAATCCTCGGAATCTATTGTGGACCGGGTTGGTCAGGTTCGGTAGGTCAGCCCGGCGACAAAGGCGCGCCACGCGGTCGGCGCGAACGTCAGGGTCGGTCCGTCCGGGTCCTTGGAGTCGCGGACCGCGACCGCGCTGGGAAAGTTGTCAGCGACCTCGACACAAGCGCCGCCATTGGAACTGCTGCGGCTACTCTTGCGCCAGTGCACGCCGGTCAGTTCATCCATGATCGTGCTCTCAAAAGCTCGATGGTCTGGTCACGCGGTAGCGCTACCGACCTGACTGTATCCCAGACCGCCCAGAGGGACGCAACGTCCTTTGTGATGCGTCCTGCGGCTTGGTCGTCCAGGTAGCCGACATCTTCACCGTCTGACGTGCTCGCGATGATGAACGGGCCGGCCTGGCCCGGGTGCAGCCCGGCGCGTAGCGGCAGGACGTGAATCATCAGGTTTGGTCGCTGGGCAAGCTGCACCAGGTGGTCCAACTGGGGAGCAAGAATATCGGGAGTACCCCGACGAAGCGCCGCCTCGTCGATCACGAACACGAGCAAAGGTGGGCGCGGCCGGTCGAGTACGGCAGCCTGCCGTTGTAGTCGAGAGTCGACATGATCCTCCGCGTCGGCGGCAAGGGGACCGCTGGCGATGATGGCACGCGCATAGTCGGGAGTCTGGAGTAGGCCCGGCAGGACGGCGCTCTCAAACCATCGCAGGCCGGATGCCTCGCGCTCGATCTCGGCCCAAGGTCTGAACCAAGTTGGCTCACGTTTCTTCAGAACGTCCGGCCATAGTTCCTCAATGTCCTTGCGCAGAATCTCGGCGACCTTGGCGCGGTGGCGAGTTTGAGGGATCCGTCCTTGGTTTACCCATCGAGCTGCCGTCTTCGGATCGACTCCGATTTGAGCTGCAAGGCTCTCGGCGGTCTCGCCAACGGCGACCATCGCTCTCTGAACTGTCCGGTTCACCCAAACTCCTCGGACTGAACGTCCCGAATGTCTTGGGTACAGAGTGCTACGCGGTGTCATTGCTTCGCAACCCTCGGCAAGGTCGAATCAGGGCGGCGCTGTCGGTAGTGGTCGAGAGCTGTCGATCGCGTCTGCCGAGGGGCTGTCCCGTGGAAGGGCGGGACGGCCCCTCTTCCATGCCGACGAACAGGAGGGGATCTCGTGCCCAGGGAGAAGCCGAAGCCTGAGAAGAGCCCGACGCCCGTACCCAGCCCGACGCCCACGCCCGGCACGGAGCCCGATCCGGCCCCTGGGCCGCCAGCGCGTCCGATCGTCCCGGGACCGATCGGGCCGTTCATTCCGCCGTATCGGGGGCCGGGACGGATGACCGGCATCGTGCCGGCGCATCGCTGGGCGGTCGGCCGGAACCGGGGGCCCGGTGAGTGAGCCGGAGGTCAGGTCGGGCGACGTGTTGCGCCTGTCCCGCGCCGCGAGTGTGCAGTTCATCCGGCCGATCACGGTCCGGGTCATCCGGTTGCTGACCGACTGGCACACGTACGACGGGTGGTTGTGGATCGACGCGTACGAGCTGAACGCCGCAGGCGACGCGGTCCGTCGGCGGACCCTGTTCTTCATGCCGGCGGGTGCCCGCCGGCTCACCCCGCAACCGAGGCCACCCGCCGCGCAGTCAAAGGCGGCGGCCCCGCAGCCGAGGCCAACGACTACCCAGCCGAGGGCGGCGGCTGCGCAGCGCGGGGCGACAGCCGCGCAGCCAAACGGAACAACTGCGCAGCCGAAGGTGGCGGCTGCGCAGCGCGGGGCGGCTGCGCAGCGCGGGGCGGCTGCGCAGCGCACCGCCCGGTCCGGGGCGGCGCAGGTGCGCGGGGCGGCGGTGACGCGGTGACCGCACCGCTGCCGGGCCGGCACACGCCGGTGCGCCCGATCTGGTTGTGCCGGGTCGACGCGAGCCCCTGGCCTTGCGGCGAGGCGAAACTCGCCCTCCTCGCCAGGTACGACGGCGACCGGGCGGGCCTGCTGATTCTGCTGTCCAGGCTGTCGGCCGAGGCGACCGACCACCTGACGCAGCTCGACGGCGGGCGTCAGGTCGACCTGACCCGCCGCTTCCTGGACTGGGCCCGCCCACCCACCGACTGACCCTCCTCCACCGATTGCCCTCCCCGTCGACTGCCCTCCTCCACCGACCGGCTTCCCTCCGCCGACCCGACAGGTGGCCGCCAATCATCGCCCCTCGATCCCGATAGCCGGGACAGGGGACGACACCCGATGGATTGTGAAGAGTTGTTGCGGCCCTGGCGACAACAACTCTTCACAAACCACACCGCACTCTCTTCTACCCGCACCGCACCGTGCCGTGCCGCAACCGAACCAATGCCGCCACCGCGCCCGTGCCGCCACCGCGCCCGTGCCGCCACCGCGCCCGTGCCGCCACCGCGCCCGTGCCGCCACCGCGCCGTGCCGCGCCGCGCCCGTGCCGGCCGGGCCTGGTTGCGCCGGGCAGGGCCGGGTTGCGTTGCGCCGGGTTGCGTTGCGCTGGGCTGGGCTGGGCCGTGAGTGGACCTGATCAGGGTGTGACGCGGTGGGATCCGGTGTAGACGTTCATCGTCCGGCCACGCAGGAAACCGACCAGCGTCATACCCGCCTCGTCGGCCAGGTCGGCCGCGAGGGTGCTCGGCGCAGATACCGCTGCCAGCAGCGGTATCCCGGCCATCCAGGCCTTCTGGGTCAGCTCGAAGCTCGCCCGACCGGACACCAGCAGCAGGTGCCCGGCGAGCGGCAGCAGTCGTTGCCGTACCGCCCAGCCGACCACCTTGTCCACGGCGTTGTGCCGGCCGACGTCTTCGCGCAGCACCACCAGCTCGCCCGCGGGGGTGAACAGGCCCGCCGCGTGCAGGCCACCGGTGCGGTCGAAGGCGCGCTGCGCCGCGCGTAGCCGGTCGGGCAGGTCGGCCAGCAGCTTTGCCGGCACGGTGAGCGGGTCGTCCGCGACGGTGAAGCGGGAGCGGGTGCGTACCGCGTCGATGCTGGCCTTGCCGCACACACCGCAGGAACTGGTCGTGTAGAAGTTGCGCGACGGGTCGGTAGCCGGTTCCGGTACGCCGGGGGCGAGCACCACGTCGACCACGTTGTACGTGTTCGGCGTCTCCGCCCCGGAGCAGAGCTGGGCGGTGTGCACGTCGGCGTCGGTGCGGATCAGCCCCTCGGTCAGCAGGAAGCCGATCGCCAGGTCGAGGTCGTCGCCGGGGGTACGCATGGTCACCGCCAGCGGGCGGCGTCGACCCGGGCCGCCGGGACCGACCCGGATCTCCAGCGGTTCCTCCACGGCGAGCGTGTCCGGCCGGCGTAGCGCCACCCGGGCGTCGTCCGCCGCGTCGAGGTCGATCCGGAGCACGCTCCGCCGGTCAGTGGCCCGTCCCATCCCGCCATCCTGCCCCGCCCGCCCGACCCTCCGCACGCCGACGGCCACGGCTGAGAAGGGCCACCGCTGTGCACGGCCACGGCTGCGCACGGCGGCGGCCACAGCCACGGCTGTGCGGGGCCACGGCTGAGAAGGGCCACGGCTGCGCACGGCGACGGCTACAGCCACGGTTGTGCACGGCCACGGCCACGGCGACAGCTGCGCACGGCGACGGCTATGGGCTGTGCGGGGCGACGGCTACGGTGGCCAGGTGACGGCGTACGCGGCGGTGGTGTTGGCGGGTGGGGCCGCCCGCCGGATGGGCGGACGGGACAAGCCTGCGGTGCCGGTGCACGGGCGGCCGATGCGCGACCGGGTGCTCGCCGCGGTCGCCGACGCCGTACCCCGGGTGCTGGTCGGGCCGGCCGGGCCGCTCCCCGCCGACGTCCTGGTGACCCGGGAGGAGCCGGCGGGCGGTGGCCCGGTGGCTGCCACGGCGGCGGGGCTGGCCCTGCTCCACCCCGGTACGACCGTCGTCGCCCTGCTCGCTGCCGATCTGCCGCTGCTCACCCGCCCGGCCGTCGGCGTCCTGCTCGACGCGCTGGCCGGCGGCTCCGGCCCGGCGGCGGACGGCGTCTGCCTCCTCGACGATCAGGGACACCGACAGCCGCTGTGCGGGGTGTGGCGGGTGCCTCCGCTGCGCGCCGCGCTGGACCGGGTGGCCGCCCGGCGGGCCGGCACGCTGGCCGGGGCGTCGATGCGGGAACTCCTCGGCGAGTTGACCGTGCGCGAGTTGGCCTGGTCCGCTGCCGGCCCGCCACCGTGGTT
Organism: Micromonospora sp. NPDC051925; assembly: GCF_044548625.1. Taxonomy (NCBI): domain Bacteria; kingdom Bacillati; phylum Actinomycetota; class Actinomycetes; order Micromonosporales; family Micromonosporaceae; genus Micromonospora; species Micromonospora sp. NPDC051925. The sequence continues at coordinate 167,470 of NZ_JBIUCH010000006.1, forward strand.
CGACTGCGACACTGACTCCGACGTACGCCGGGCGGAGGAGTGGACGCGATGACGGTGCTGGACGACTGGGTGACGGCTGCCTGCGCCGAACTGGGGCTCGATCCGGCCGAGGTGTCGGTGCCGACCGTGCTGGACCTGGCCCGGGACGTCGCCCACCAGGTGCTGCGACCGGGTGCGCCGGTCACCGCGTACCTGCTCGGGGTGGCGGTCGGGCGCGGCGCGGACCCGGCTGCGACAGCGGCCCTGCTCAGCGGGCTGGCCGCCGATTGGCCGGTCGAGTTGGGCGGTAAACGTCCCGACTGAGCGGCGGGGGGTGCGCTGTCCGATCCCGGTCGCGGTGGATTCGTCAGGCGGCCCGCCTGGGTAGGGTGACCTTGACGGACGGAGGCGATCATGACGGCGGACCACCCCTCGAAGCCGACCGGTGATCAGCCCGGCACCTCGCCGGAGCACCACGAGCACCACGATTCGGTCCTGCTGGACGAGCCGAGCACGGCCGACCTGCGGGCCAAGGTGACCGAAGCCTGGCGGGAGTTCGCCCGCGCGCTGGCCGAACGGCTGCGCGAGCTGCCGGCCGGGGCACACCTCGAACTGACCCTCGACCCGACCGCCTCCGGTACGGGTGACGCGGTCTACTCGATCAGCGTCGCCGTCGGCGAGGAGGGCCGGCTCTCGGCGCGGGCGGTCGGCAACGCCACCCTGCCGCAGGGTTACCGGCTGGACCGCGCCGCCGTGGCCGACATGATCGCGCTCGGCTGGTCGCCGCCCGGTGTGGTGGCGGGCTCCGGCGAGCATTTCGGCCTGGACGGGTCGACCGGCGACGCCAGCAAGCTGGCCGGGCTGCTCTCCCGCACCCTGCGGGACGTGTACGGCGCTCCGCACCCGGCCTTCCTGGTCTACCTCTGTCAGGACGCCGAGGGCGAGTCGTTGCCGATCGAGGCGCTCGGCACCGCGCGCAGCGAGTTCGGCCCCGACCAGGACGTCGAGGCCGACCTGGATGAGGCGTTGGCCGCTGCGGCGACCGCCCAGAACGGCGACCAGGACGTGCTGGACCTGCCGGAACGGGTCCGGACGGTCGTCTCGACCATGCTGAAGTCGACGTCCGACCACCTCCAGGTCGACTCCGACGGGGACATCAACATTCGGGCCGGCTCGGCGATGGTCTTCGTCCGGGTCCGTGACAATCCGCCACTGGTCGACGTCTTCTCGCCGGTGCTGACCGAGGTCGAGCCGACCGAGCGGCTGTACGTGAAGCTCTCCGAGCTGACCAACCGGATGCCGATCGGCCGGCTCTACTGCGCCGACGACACCGTCTGGGCGTCCATCCCGGTCTTCGGCCGCAACTTCCAGGCCACCCACCTGATGCTGGCGGTGCAGGTGATGACCGGGCTCGCCGACGAGCTGGACGACCGGCTGCACGGTGAGTTCGGCGGGAAGCGGTTCTTCGGTGAGGGCGACAAGCCGGGCCGGGGCGACACCGAGCACCGCACCGGCATGTACCTCTGATCCACCGCCCGCGCCGCTGGCGCGCTGGTCGGGGCGTCAGGGGGTGGACGGGCCGACGCCCGGCGACTCGACCAGCCGGGACAGCACGATGGTGCTCCGGGTGGAGGTGACGAACGGCTCTGCCCGGAGCCGTTCCAGCGCCTCCTCGAGGTGGGAGATGTCGGCGGCGCGCAGGTGCACGAGCGCGTCGGCCTCACCGGAGACGGTGTACGCGCCGACCACCTCGGGGTGCCGCCGGGCAGCCACCCCCAACTGGGTGGGTGTGGTCCGGCCGGCGCAGAACAGCTCGACGAACGCCTCGGTGGTCCAGCCGACGGCGGCCGGGTCCACCACGGCGGTGAAGCCCCGGATCACCCCGGTGGCCCGGAGTCGGTCCACCCTCCGCTTGACCGCCGGCGCGGAGAGTGACACCCGGGTGCCGATGTCCGCGTACGAGGCGCGGGCGTCCGCCACGAGCAACGCAATGATTCGCTGGTCCACCGCGTCTATCTGCAACGTTCCGCCTCTGGGAAGCAATGGTTCTGGCTGTTACCAAAGTTCCAGGCTACCTACCCTTGGTCACCGTGAACCAGCAGCGCGTCCCGCGAAAGCGGACATACCTCATGTGTGCCCCGGAGCACTTCGCGGTCGAGTACGCCATCAATCCGTGGATGGACGTCACCGCCGGTGTCGACGCGGCGCTGGCGGTCAAGCAGTGGGACCGGCTGCGGGAAACCCTGGTGGGTCTCGGCCACGAGGTACACGTGCTGACCCCGGAGGCGGGGCTGCCGGACATGGTCTTCGCGGCCAACGGCGCCTTCGTGGTGGACGGGACGGTCTACGGCGCGCAGTTCAAGCACGAGCAGCGGGCCGCCGAGGCCGCCGCGCACCGGGCGTTCTACCAGGAGCACGGCTGGCACTTCATCGCACCGAGCGAGACCAACGAGGGCGAGGGCGACTTCGCCTACCTGCCGGAGGCGCACGGTGGGCTGATCCTCGCCGGGCACGGCTTCCGTACCGAGTTGTCGGCGCACGCGGAGGCGCAGGAGGCGCTGGGCCGCCCGGTGGTGTCGCTGCGCCTGGTCGACCCGCGCTTCTACCACCTGGACGTGGCGCTCGCCTCGATCGACGACGGCAACATCGCGTACTTCCCGGGGGCCTTCTCGGCGGCCAGCCAGCGGGTGCTCACCCAGCTCTTCCCGGACGCCGTGCTCGCCGCCGACGACGACGCGCTGGCCTTCGGCCTGAACCTGGTCAGCGACGGGGCGAACGTGGTGCTCAACAGCGACGCGGCCCGGCTGGCCGGGAAGCTCAAGGCGGCCGGGTACACCCCGGTGCCGGTGGAGCTGGCCGAGCTGAAGAAGGGCGGTGGCAGCGTCAAGTGCTGCATCGCCGAGCTGCGCCACTGACGAGGCCCGACCCGGGCTCAGCCGAGCGTGGCGATCTCGTTGATCAGGACGTTGGAGAGCAGCCGGCCGTCGAACTGCACCTTGCGCAGGTACCACTTCTGCTGCGGGGTACGCGGCTGGTTGAACTGCCACGGACCGCGCGGACTGTCGATCTGGCCGATCTTGCCCAGCGCCAGGTTGACCTGCTGCGGGTTGGGCTCCGCGCCGGCCAGCCGGAGCGCCTTGTCGAGCACCTGCGCGGCGTCGTACGAGGCCATCGCGTAGGTGGTGGGGGAGACGTTGTAGGTCTTGCGGTACGCCGAGGCGAAGATCCGGTTGGCGTTGTTGTTCAGGTCGGCCGAGTAGTTCAACGAGGTCTGGATCGTGCCGGCCTTGAGGCTTTCGTCCGCGTTGACCAGGATCGAGCGCAGGTCGGTGAGGATGTTGCCCTCGGTCAGGAAGCCGGGCGCGTAGATGTCACCGAACCAGCGGCTGCGGCGTAGCTGCCGGATGAACTGCTCACCCGCGGTGCCGGAGTAGAAGCAGAAGATCCCGTCCGGCTGGCGGTTGAGCGCCTGGCTGATCTGCGGGCCGAACTCGTCCTCGCCCGGAGTGGGGTTGGCGGTGGTGAGGATCGGATCGCCGATGATCCGTGGGTCGTCGGCGCCGAAGCCGTCGCGGAAGCCCTGGATCACGTCCAGGCTGGCGGTGCCCTCGGGCGCGACGATGGCGAGTCGACTGTCGTTGGGCAGCGTCCGCCGCAGGTACGACCCGAGCGCCCGGCCCGGCTCGTCCAGCACGTACGACGTCCGCCAGATGTAGACGACGCTCTGGAGGCTGGGCGGGGAGGCGTTGGACCCGATCAGCGGCACCCGGGCCTTCTCCACCGCGTCCCGGATGCCGGACATCACTGTCGAGTTGACCACGCCGCTCATGGCGAGCACGTTCTGGGCGAGCAGCTTGTCGACGGCGGCCTGACCGCTCTTGGCGTTGTCGCCCTCGTCGACGGTCACCACGGTCGTCGGGTGCCCGCCGAGCTGCTGCCCGTTCATCGCCAGGAAGAGCTGGAAGCCGTTCTCGATGTCCTCGCCGATCGCCTTGCCGTCGCCGCTCTCCGGCCTGATCAGTCCGATCTTGATCGGGCTCCCCGCGGCCGGCGTCTCGGTGTCGTCCGTGCCGCAGGCGGCGGCCAGTCCGGTCGTACCGAGCGCGGCCAGCAGTTGGAGGGCCCGCCTGCGGTTCATCTGCGACACCGAAAATCCTTCCGGGAGCATGGCCGGGCGTCACCGCCCCTCCGGCGTTCTACCTGGTGGCCGACGCTGCGTCAATGGATCTTGATCTTCAAGGAGTGACTGCAACGCAGCCCTTACCTGCGGCCAGGCAGCCGAGAGCGGGTCGATCAACCCGAAGTGCTCGCATTCCGGCAGCTCAACGAGGGTGACCGGGGCGCTGGCGGCCCGTGCGGTGGCAGCATATGACCTGCTCAGAGCGACCGGGACCTGCCGGTCCTCCGTACCGTGCAGAATCACCGTCCGTGTCCGCGGTGGCACCGAGCATCGCGGATCGGCCACCGCGTACCGCTCCGGGTGGTCGGTCGGGCCGCCGCCGAGCAGGGCGGCCACCGCGCCGGAGTCCAGATCCAGCCGGTACGCCTCGGCGAGGTCGGCGACCGGGGCCAGCGCCAGCACCCCGGCCACGGTCTGCGGGGCGTACGCCGCGACGTGCAGCGCGAGCTGCCCACCCGCCGAGTGCCCCAGCAGCACCGGCGGCCCTGCGGCGACCTGCCCCGGCAGGGCGTGCGCCGCCAACCCGGGCAGGGCCGCCACCCCGGTCCGGACGTCGGTGAGGGTGTTCGGCCAACCACCGCCGGGCTGACCGGTGCGCCGGTACTCCAGTTGGGCCACCGGCCAACCCAGGTCGGCCAGCGCGGCGGCGAGCGGGCCGGTGTGGGTGCGGTCGTACCCGGCCCGCCAGAAGCCGCCGTGCAGCACCGCCACCAGCGGGCGGACCGGACCGTCGCCGGCCGGTCGACGCAGGTCGACGAGCTGCTCCGGATGGTCGCCGTAGGAGACGGTCAGGTCCGGTGGCGGGGCGGGCCGGGTGAGCACGGCACGCGGGTCGGCGGGCATGCCGGCGACGGTAGCGCGACCGACGGCCCGGCAGCGTCCCCGATCAGCGGCGACTCGTGACCGACGGCCCGCCCCGGCCCACCCGCCACGGCCCGGCGGCGGCCCGCCACGGCCCTGCCCACCCGCCCCCGGCCCGGCGGCCCGCCACGGCACGGCCTGGCGGCGGCCCGGCCGGCGGTGACGGGCCGGGCTGCCGGTGGTCCGGGCGCGTGCGGCGGGAGCGGGTGGGCAAAGATGGTGCCATGACCGAAGCGCACTCCACTGGACAAGATGACGAGCCGGGCCGCGAGGACGGACACTCGGGCACCGTGGTGGTGGTCGGCCCGGACGGTCGCCCGGTCGGCACCGTGCAGACCGACGAGGCCGGCGAGGACCCGACCCGCCTGGTCGAGCAGCCGGCCAAGGTGATGCGGATCGGCAGCATGATCAAGCAGCTGCTGGAGGAGGTCAAGGCCGCTCCGCTCGACGACGCCAGCCGGCACCGGATGCGGGAGACCCACGAGCGGTCGATCGTCGAGCTGAAGGACGGTCTCGCCCCCGAGCTGCGCGAGGAGTTGGAACGGCTCTCGCTGCCGTTCGCCGAGGACCAGGCGCCCAGCGAGAGCGAGCTGCGGATCGCCCACGCCCAGCTGGTCGGCTGGCTGGAGGGGCTCTTCCACGGCATCCAGGCCGCCCTGGTGGCCCAGCAGATGGCCGCCCGGGTGCAGTTGGAGCAGATGCGTTCCGGTGGCCGTCCCGCCCTGCCCAGCGGCCCCGGCGGGCTGGTCCCCGGCATGCCCGGCATGGGTCAGCAGCCCGGCGGCGAGGGCCACAACACCGGCCAGTACCTCTGATCGCTGGGCCGGGGCGTCGCGACCTCTGAATCCCATGTCCGGGGCGTCGCGACTCTGATGAGCCGGTGCCGGGGCATCGCGTCCGGCGCGGCGTCCCGGCCCGGTCAGCCCACCCCGAAGACCTTCTCCAGGTACGCCGCCACGCCGTCGGCGGTGTTCGCCCCGGTCACCTCGTCGGCGATCTCCAGGACGGCGGGGTGCGCGTTGGCCACCGCCACCGCCCGCCCCGCCCAGGTCAGCATCGGTACGTCGTTGGGCATGTCACCGAAGGCGAGCACGTCGCGCTGCTGCACGCCGATCCGGGCCGCGTACCAGGCCAGCCCGGCAGCCTTGGTCACCCCGGCAGCGGAGATCTCCACCAGCCCGCTGTACGACGAGTGCGTCGCCTCGGCCAGCCCCTCCAGGGCCCCCGCCACCACCTGTACGAAGGCGTCCGGGTCCTGCGTGCCGGCACGGGCCAGCAGCTTCACCGCCGGCACCGAGGCCAGCTCCTCCGGCGACTCGACGGCCCGGATGGCCTCGTGGTCGGCGTCCCAGCGCAGCGGGTAGTGCGCCTCGTGGCGCATCTCACGGCTGTCCACGATCTCCACCGCGAAGCTGACCTCCGGCACCGCCGCCCGTAGCCGTCGGGCCACCTCGGCGAGCAGTTCCGGGGCGAGCGGGTCGGCCCGCAGCACCTGGTCGGTGTCCGGGTCGTACACCACCGCGCCGTTGGCGCAGACCGCCGGCAGCGGCGCGGAGAGCTGGTCGTACACCAGTTGGAGCCAGCGGATCGGGCGGCCGGTGACCAGCACGACGGGCGTGCCCGCCGCGGCGATCCGCTCCAGCACCGCCGTGGTGCGCGCGCTGAGCTGCCGGTCGTCGCCGAGCAGGGTGCCGTCGATGTCGCTGGCGACCAGCCGTGGTGTCTCTCCCATCACCGGGAGAGTAGTCGGTCCAGGTAGACCGCCACCCCGTCGTCGTCGTTGCGCAGGGTCACCTCGTCGGCGGCGGCCCGCACCAGCGGGTGGGCGTTCGACACGGCCACCCGGGACCAGCCGGCCCACGCGAACATCGGCAGGTCGTTGGGCATGTCACCGAAGACCAGCACGTCCGCCGGGTCGACGCCGAGCCGCTCGGCGACCACGCTCAGGCCGCTGGCCTTGTCCACCCCCGCCGGGCAGATCTCGACGAAGCCGAGGCCGGCCTGGGTGAGGGTGGCCACCTGCGGCCCGACGATCCGGCGGGCGGTGTCCAGCAGTTCGTCCACGTGGTGGTCGGCGGTCCGGACGAATGCCTTGATCACGTCGTGGGAGAGGCACTCGGCCCGGCTGCGCGCCTCGAACCGGTCCTGGTAGGGCCAGGCCGGGTGATAGTCGCCCCAGAGCGGCGCGTCGTGCTCGTCGGACCCCTCGACCATGACGGTGAGCGGGCCCACGACGGCCTCCAGGTCGGCCAGCAGCCCGGCCAGTACCTCGCTGGACAGGCGCTCGTCCCGCAGCGTCACCGGCCCGGTCGGGTCGCTCTGGTCCACCACACACCCGCCACCGGCCATCACCAGGTAGTCGGCGGCCCGGATGTCGTTGCGGGTGAGTTCCTTCAACCGGGGGCCGCGGCCGGTCGCGCCGACCACCGGGATGCCGGCGGCCCGCACCCGGTCGAGCACCCCGTGGGTGTACGCCGACACGGTGTCGTCGCTGCGCACCAGCGTGCCGTCGAGGTCGGTGGCGATGAGTTTGGGCAGCCCAGGGCGGGTCATGGTTCCTCCTTGCCCGCCGCCGTCCGTACCGGTCGTCCGACCCGGTGTGACGGCGGGCAGCAACCGTACCTCGCCGGACAGGTCGCAACCATGGCTTCCCGGCGAATCGGGTGCCAACGCCCGATGGCCGACGGACCGCCGCCCGGCGGGCCGGTCACCGCGGTCGGCGGGGGCCGGTCGTGGCTGGTGGCGATGCTCAGGCGTCGGGTTCGCGGCGGGCGAACGGGACCGTCGGGGCGACGGTCAGGTCGGCCGGTCCGGCCAGCCGGTCGTCGTCCTCGTCGGGGTCGACCCCGTCCGGCCCGGCCTCGTCGCGGGGGCCGTCGTCCAGCCGGTCGTCCGGTTGCCCGACGGCGGTGAGCAGCGCCGCCCCGACCAGCGCGACGGCGACGAAGGCCATCACCAGCCCTCGGCCGTAGTCCACCCGGAATCCGTCCTCCGGGGAGTAGAAGAGCGCCCGCTGCCCGGAGTCGTCCAACGAGAAGGCGGTGACGGTGAGCAGGACCAGCAGGGCACCCGCCACGGACAGCCCGGCCACCCGGGCATCGTGCCGGGCCGCCGGACGCCCGCGCAGGGTCAGCGCCACCGCAGCGCTGAGCAGCAACAATCCCACCAGGTACGCGACCCCGAAGCCGCCCACCTCTGCCACCCCACCGGGCACCCGCAGGGTGCCGCTGCCCGCCGGACCGCCGTTCGGCACGGTCATCACCAGCCACTCCCCGGCCATCGACGCCGTGGCGGCGACCGCGCCGAGCAGGGCCAGCACCGGGGGCAGCCGCCGGTCCCGGCGCAGCGCGGCGGGCCAATGCCCGAGCCGCCGGACCGTCGGTCGTTCGGCGGCACCCCACTCCAGCAGGGAGGTGTCGTCCGAGCGGTCGTCCTGTCGCGGGATGGGGAGATCCTGGGACATCGGCCACCTTCCGCGTCGCGGGCCTGACCCGCATCATCCCACGGCGGTCCGCCCCCGCCCGGGAGCGCCGACGCCCGGAAGCGGCGTACCGATGGCTCACATCGACGGTCTCGACCGGGTCGGTCGCCGCGGGCGGGGGTTTCGACTAGCGTTCGGGGTATGCCTATCCGTACCGCTTCCGCACGTTGGCAGGGCAACCTCACCGAGGGTGCCGGGACCGTCCGCACCGGCAAGGGTGGCCTGGAGGGGAACTACTCCTTCAAGTCGCGCTTCGAGGAGGGCGAGGGCACCAATCCGGAGGAGCTGATCGGTGCCGCCCACGCGGGCTGCTTCTCGATGGCGCTCTCCAAGCAACTCGCCGACGCCGGCGCGTCCGACACCTCGGTGGAGACCACCGCCAAGGTGCACTTCGACAAGACCGACGCGGGGATGACCGTCACCCGGATCGACCTGGAGACCGTCGGTCGGGCTCCGGGCCTGGACGAGGCCCAGTTCGCCAAGCTGGCCGAGGCCGCCAAGGAGAACTGCCCGATCTCCCGGCTGCTCTCCCCCGGCGCGCAGATCAGCCTCACCGCCCGCCTCGCCTCCTGACCCGATCCGGCCCGCCGCCCGGTCCCTTCGGAGGCCGGGCGGCGTTCGTGTCGACCTGCGTGACCCTGTCGGGCCGGGTGGGGTGAGGTCGGCCGGCGGAGTACGGCGGGTGGGCGGCGGGTCGGGCACAATGGGTGAGGTGCCCGTGGAGATGAGCCGTGAACGCTTCGAGGAGCTGGTCGGCGAGGCCCTCGACGAGGTGCCCGAGGAACTGCTCCGGCTGATGAGCAACGTGGTCATCCTGGTCGAGGACGACCCGCCCGCGGGCGAGAACCTGCTCGGCCTCTACGAGGGGCATGCGCTGACCGAGCGGGGCTGGAGCTACTCGGGCGTGCTGCCCGACCGCATCTTCATCTACCGCCGACCGATCCTGCGGATCTGCGCCACCGAGGACGACGTGGTCGACGAGGTGGCGGTGACCGTGGTGCACGAGATCGCCCATCACTTCGGCATCGACGACGAGCGGTTGCACGCGCTGGGCTGGGGCTGAGCGCACCGCTCGGCCGATGCGGCCGGTTGCGGGGGCTGCCTACCGTTGGGGGAGCACACCCCGAATCAGGAGGAAACCCAATGCGCAGCGCGCTGTTCTCCGCGGAGAACCTGGAGAAGGAGTCCGCCCAGCCCGGCATGCGGCTGCAGAACTCCAAGATGTTGAAGATCGAACTCAACGGCGAGGCGATGGCCCGGGTCGGGTCGATGGTCGCCTACCAGGGGCAGGTGCAGTTCCAGGCGCTCGGCTCCGGCGGCATCGGCAATTTCATCAAGCAGCGGCTCACCGGTGAGGGAGTGCCGCTGATGAAGCTCAGCGGCCGTGGCGACGTCTTCCTCGCCGAGCTGAGCAAGGACGTGCACATCATCGACCTGGAGCCGGGCGACGCCCTGTCGATCAACGGTTCCAGCGTGCTGGCCTTCGACTCCACCCTGTCGTACGACATCAAGATGGTCGGCGGCGCGGGGATGGCCTCGTCCGGTCTGTTCAACTGTGTGTTCAGCGGTTACGGCCGGATCGCCATCACCACCAAGGGCACCCCGGTCGTGCTCAACGTCGACGCCCCCACCTACGTCGACCCGCAGGCCGCCGTCTGCTGGTCGGCCAACCTCCAGACCGGCTACCACCGGGCCGAGCAGCTCGGCCTGGGCACCCTGCTCGGCCGCAGCACCGGTGAGGCGTTCACCATGAGCTTCGCCGGCCAGGGCTTCGTCGTGGTCCAGCCGTCGGAGGAGCCGCCGGTCCAGGGCAGCGGCACCCAGCAGCAGCAACAGGGCGGCCTGCTCGGCGGCCTGCTCAGCTGATCTTCGCGGGCGGGGCGGTCCCGGTTCCCGGGCCGCCCATACCGTCTGCGTCGGGCGTCAGCTCAGCTCACCGGAGCGCAGCCGGGCCAGCCAGGCCGCCGCGTCGGTGTAGTCGGTGTCCGACAGGCCGGCCGGCGCGGGGACCGGCCGGTCGCCCGCCGCGTCGGTCCACCGGTGCCGGGGGTACGACCCGAGGAAGCGCACCTCGGCGCAGACCCGACGCAGCCCCTGCAACGCCTCGCCGAGCCGGACGTCCGCGACGTGGCCGGTGCAGTCGAGGAAGAAGACGTACCGGCCGAGCGCCTCCCCGGTGGGGCGGGACTCGATCCGGGTCAGGTTGACCCCCCGGACGGCCAGCTCCATCAGCACCGACAGCAGTGCGCCCACCCGGTCGTGGGCGATGTAGACGACCAGCGAGGTGACGTCGTCGCCGGTGGGCGGCGGAGGCGGGCCGGGGCGGGACAGCAGCGCGAAGCGGGTCACCGCGTCCGGGTGATCGGCGATCTTGTCGGCGAGCAGCGTCAACCGGTGCCGGGCGGCCCCGATCGGGGCGCAGATCGCCGCGTCGTACTCACCGTTCGCCGCGCCGGCCGCCGCCGCGCCGTTGGAGAGCACATCGATCACCGTGGCGTCGGGGAGGTGGGCGCGCAGCCAGTTACGGCACTGGGTGGACGCCTGCGGGTGGGCGGCCACACTCCGCACCCGGTCGAGATCGGTGCCGGGCCGGGCGCCGAGCACGAACTCCACCGGCAGGATCACCTCCCGGGTGATCACCAGCGGCTCCCCCTCGGCCAGCTCGTCCAGGGTCACCCCGACCGCGCCGCCGATCGAGTTCTCCATCGGTACCAGCGCCGCGTCCGCCTCGGCGGCCCGTACGCTCTCCAGCGCCTCGCCGACACTGCGGGCGGGCGTACGACTGCCGTGTTCAGCGGCCGGGATGGTACGCAACGCCTGTTCGGCGAAGGTGCCCTCGGGGCCCAGGTAGACGTATCGGGTCGGCGGTGTTCCGGGCATGTCGCCCAGCCTACGCACCCGGTGGCAGCCCGGTCCCGGCGTCGCAGGCCAACGTCCGGATGGCGGGCGGCGCGATGGCCTTCACCTCGATCGAGCAGACGTCCGTACCGGCGGTGACCAGCCGCAACGCGCCTGGTTCTCCCCGGCTCACCGCCTGAAGTTCCTCGTGCCCGCTGACTGCCAGCACGGTGTACTGCCAATCGTCGGCGCAGAGCGGCCCCTCGACGGCCCGCACCGACACGTTCCGGGGCAGCACGTCGCCGCGGAGCAGCCCGATCACCCGGTCGGCCGAGGGGCGGCCGGCACAGGGCACGGTGACCACGGCGGCGGTGGGGGTGGGCAGCACGGAGGTCGGCGGCAGGGTGGGGATCACCGGCAGGGTGGTCGGCATGGTCGGCGGCACTGCCACGGTGGGCGTCGGCGGCGCGATGGGCGCGGTGACGCGGCGCTCGGGTGGGGCAGCGCACCCGGCGAGCGGCAACGCGGCGAGCACGGCCACGGCGAACCCGATCGTGACCTGCCGGGCGGTGGCGCATCGGCGGTACGGTGCGTGGCGGGCGGGTTCAGGCGGCACGGGTCACGCTGCGGCTGTCGGTCAGATCGCGGAGAAGAAGGTGAGTGAACCGGCAACCGAACCGTCGGTGAGCATCGGCGTGGAGATGGCGTCGACGGTCGCGTAGGTGCTGTCGTCACCGGCGGGTTGCACCCTCAGCAGCCCGCGGGCGAGTCGACCGGAGTGCAGGGCGAGCAGCGGGGGGATCTTGTCGGTCTCCTGCTCGGGCAGCTCGTGGCGGGCGGCGGTGAAGTCGAGCAGCCGCAGGCCCCCTTCGAGCAGCGGCAGGCCGACCACGTTCTCGGGAGCGCCGAGGCAGAGCAGTTCGCAGCCGGCGGCGGAGATGGCCACCACCCGGGTGCCGGCGTCGATCAGGAGGCAGGGCTCCTCGGCGCGTGAGACGGTGGCCGACCACTGCCCGACGTTGTCGCACCCCGGCTCTGTCGGCGTCCGTGCCGCCGACCCGAACACGTCCGGAAGCGAGAGTTCGACGTGGGCCACCGCGCCTCCTAGGTACACCGACGGTCTGTCCACGCTAGCCGGTCTTCGTGACGGTCGCCGACCGCGCCGGAGCCACCGACCGCCGGTGTGTGGATCGGTTGCCCTGGTGGGCGGCCGGCGACGGCGCGGACCGGATTGTCGCGGGGACCGGTACCGCGGGGCGTCGCCGGTGACGTTACCGGCGACCCGCCGGCTTGTCAGCGGCCGTTCGGCCCTCGTCGTACCACCGGTAGTCGCCAGCCGGACGGTACGTGCCGTTGTGCCAGGTCTGCGGCTGCTGGGCCACCCGGGACAGCTTTTCGGCGGTGGCCGGGCTGATCCGGTTGCCCCCGGCGACGAGGAGCCGGTCCAGCTCCCGGTGGGTCGCCATCATGCAGTCCTTCGGCAGGCCGTAGACGCTGATGACGCCGGAGCCGACGAAGGTCAGCACCGGCGTCACCGGGATCGGCAACCCGACCGCCTCGGTGAGCGCCTTGCTCGCCCGCTTGGCGTCCCGCCGGGCCTCGGCCACGTAGGGCGGGCGCTTGCCGTTGATCTGGACGACGTCACCGGCGACCAGCACCCGGGCGCGGCCGTGGTCGGCGATGCTGACCGCGAAGAGCCCGCTGGGGCCGATGGCGAGGAACCCGGCGCGCTCGTCCTGGCCGTGGTCGCGCAGGACGTCGGAGACGTCGGTGCGGGGCCACTCGATCACGTGCCAGGCGGGGCCCAGGTGGTCGAGCTGACCGAGTGCCCGCGCACCTGCGGCCTCCAGCCGGCGGGCACCCCGCTCGGCCCGGCGCCGACGTGCCCACTCCAGTGGGGTCGGACGGGCCGAATCGAGTGCCGCGGACCCGTCGGAACGGGGGTGCGGCACCGCCACGGGCGGCAGTGCCCGGGTGGGTACGGCTCGACGAGCGGGAAAGACAGTCATCGCGACCTCCGGCAAAAGGTCCCTCGAAAGTTATGGTCTCACTACCCTACGTCGACACTCCGGGGGTACGGCAAGTTGGAGCGCCGGAATGAGTGCGGATGAATGCCATATTCATCCACAGTTCTTCCGCTGAAGATCGTTCAGCACTGCCCTACGCTGCGGGGGTGACCCACTACGTGGACAGCGAGGTCGGTCGACTCGGCACGGTGCTGTTGCACCGGCCGGGTCCGGAACTGGCCCGTCTCACCCCCCGCAACAACGACTCGTTGCTCTTCGACGCTATCCCATGGGTCGGTCGGGCCCAGGAGGAGCACGACGCCTTCGCCGCCGAGCTGCGCGAGCGGGGCGTGGAGGTGCTCTACCTCGCCACCCTGCTCGCCGAGACCCTCGCCGTCGCCGAGGCCCGCGCCGAACTCACCGAGCAGGTGCTCGGTTCGCCCCGGCTGGGCGACACCCTGCGCCGCCGGGTCGCCGACCACCTCGCCTACCTCGACCCCGCCGCGCTGGCCGACGTGCTCACCGCCGGCCTCGCCCACGAGGAGGTACGGATCAGCGCCGAGCGCCCCGGTGGTCTGGTCTGGACCATGATGGACCGGCACGACTTCGTCATCGATCCGCTGCCCAACCTGCTCTTCACCCGGGACTCGTCACTGTGGATCGGTGACCGGGTCGGGGTCACCAGCCTCGCCATGCCGGCCCGCCGCCGGGAGACCACCCTGACCGACGCGATCTACCGCTACCACCCGCGCTTCGTCGGCACCCGGGCCGTCTACCACCCCGGCCTGGAACACCTCGAGGGCGGCGACGTGCTGCTGCTCGCCCCCGGTGTGCTCGCCGTCGGGGTGGGCGAGCGGACCACCCCGGCCGGCGCCGAACGGCTGGCCCGGCAGGTCTTCGCCGCCGGCCTGGCGCACACCATGCTGGTGGTGCCCATCGCCCAGGAGCGGGCCACCATGCACCTCGACACCGTCTGCACCATGGTCGACGTCGACGCGGTGCTGATGTACCCCAACGTGGCCAGCACGCTGTCCGCGTACACGGTGATCGCCGGTCCGGACGGCGAGCCCCGGGTGGACGGCCCCGCACCGTTCCTGCGCGCGGCGGCCGATGCGATGGACCTCGACCAACTCCGGGTGATCGACACCGGCCTGGACCCGGTGACCGCCGAACGCGAACAGTGGGACGACGGCAACAACACCCTCGCCCTGGCCCCCAGGCTCTGCGTCGGCTACGAACGCAACGTGGAGACCAACGCCCAACTGGAGCGCGCCGGCATCGAGGTCATCCCGATCGCCGGTTCGGAACTGGGCTCCGGCCGGGGCGGCCCCCGCTGCATGTCCTGCCCGCTGGTCCGCGAGCCACTGGGCCCACCCGCCGCCTGAGCGGCAGCGCTGACCGCATCGGCCCGCCCGCCGCCTGCCGACGGCGCTGGACCGTATCGACCCGCCCTGCCCGAACCGGCGGAGCTGACCGCGCCTGCCGCCAGCCGGCGGCGCTGGACCCCCTGCCCGAACCGGCGGAGCTGACCGCGCCTGCCGCCAGCCGGCGGCGCTGGACCCCCTGCCCGAACCGGCGGAGCTGACCGCGCCTGCCGCCTGAGCCGACGGCAGGCGGGGCGGCTCAGCGGAGGGTGAGCTGGCGGCCGAGCAAGCCCTGCCGGGCCCGGCGGCCGGTGGCGTCCAGCGGCTCCTTCTCCGCCAGCGCGTCGGCGTACCGCTTGGCGAACGCGGCGACCGGCTCCTCCCACTCGGCGGCCGGGACGTCCTCCGGCAGGTCCCAGACCGGTGCCAGCCGGCCGTGCGCCCGGAACATGCCGGCGAACTTCGTGCCCTCGCCCAGGGTGAGGGTGGCGGTGGCGGAGAGCCGGGAGAGCGCGTCCAGCGCGGCGTCCTCGTCGTCGCCGAGCACCCAGCGCACGTGTGCCTTCTCCGGCACCTGGCACCAGTAGGCGGCCCGCGCGGCGGCCAGCTTCACGGTCGGGTAGATCGCCGAGTTCGCCCGTTCCAGGGACGCCTGCACGGTCGGGTCGTCGGCCGCGCCGGGATCGAGCCAGAACTCGAAACCGTCGTGCATCGTGATGTCCAGCGGGCCGTCCACCAGGATGTCCTGGAGACGGGGGCCGGGGCCCGGCAGCGGCGGCACCGACACCTGCCCGCCCGGCTCGGTACGCAACGCGCAGAGCAGCGCCTCGGCCAGGTCCCGGGAGACGTCGCCGGACTGCTGGTGCCGCTGGAGACCGATGAACACCCGTCCGTCCGGCTTGGTCATCGCCGGGGCGGCCATCGGCAGCACGGTGGCCAGGGTGACCGGACGGTCGCCGTGCTCCTCGACCAGTTCAGGCGTGAGCCGCAGCGGCGCGGAGGCGGCCGGTACGAGTTCGCGCAGGGCGATCCACTCCGGTTCGTCCGCCAACCCTTCGAACGGACGGGGGACGAAGACGTCCCGGATCTTCTCCCGACGGGGAGCGGCCTCGGCGCGCTGGTTCTTTCGACGCTTGCTCACGGCGAGACAGCCTAGAGGCCGACCGGCGGCGGTGGGGCAGGACCCGCCCCGGGACAGCCCGGTCAGCCGGCGGTGACCGGGATCGACCCCCGGTCAGCCGGCGGTGACCAGGTCCGGCCGGCAGTCGGCGGGGTCGAACTCGGCCCAGACGCTCTGCCCCAGGCCGTCCCGCTCGACCCCCCAGCGACTGGCCAGCCCGGCGACGATGTGCAGGCCCCGGCCGTCGACCGCGTCCGTCCCGGCGTCCCGCATCCGGGGGCCGGCCCCGGCGCCGCCGTCGGTCACCCGGACCGACAGGACCGGACCGATCCGGGTCGACCGCAGTCGCCAGGCGACCCGGACCACCCCACCGGGCAGCGGGTCGGCGTGCCGGACCGCGTTGCCGACCAACTCGGCCAGGACGGCCACCAGGTCGGCGAGGAGCGCCGGGGGGACCAGGTCGGCCAGTTCGTCGGCGAGCCGGTGCCGGGCCAGCCGCGCCCCCGTGGCGTGGTGGGGAACCACCACACACCACGAACGCTCGACTCGTCCCGTCGACACCCTGGCTCCTTCTTGGCCCGTGCCCGTCGGTGCCGCGGATCACCCCGGGCCCGCCGGATGACTGATCACCCGCGCGGCAGCCGTACCTCTGCGACCGTACCGCCACCGTCTCGTGGACGTAGGGATACCCATCCGTTCTGTTGTTCAACGATCCGGCGGACGAGATAGAGGCCGAGTCCGGCGCCCGGATAGCCCCGGCGGTCCCCGGACTCGCCCTGCCAGAACCGGTCGAAGGCACGTTCCACGTGCTCCGGCCGGATGCCCACCCCCCGATCGGCCACCCGGAACGACACGGTCTGTCCGTCGGCCGCCGCGAGGACCTCGATCGGGGAATCCGCCGGCGACCACTTCCCCGCGTTGGTGCACAGCTCGGTCAGCACGGTGGTCAGGCTGTGCCGGTCCCCGAGGGCCTTGGGCAGGTCGGCCGGGACCTGCAGGCGCAGTCGACGGCGCAGGTCACCGGTGAGGTCCTGCACCGCCGCGCGCAGCGCCTCCCCGAGGTCGAACGGGACGGCCGGCTCACCGCTGGGGCGTACGTCGGTGGCCGAGGTGAGCAGTCGGTCGACCAGTCGGGCCAGTTCGTTGGCCCGTTGACCGATCACCCGGGCCGCCTGCCGCCGGTCGTGGTCGGTCAGCGACTCCCAGTGGTCGGTGAGGGTGTCCGCGTACCCCTTGATGACGGTGACCGGGGTCCGCAGCTCGTGGCTGGTGACCGCGACGAAGAGATCCCGGTCGGAGTCCCGGCGCTGCTGGTCGGTGATGTCGCGGAAGGTGACCACCCGGAGCGTGCCCGGCCCGACCAGCTCGCCGGAGGTGATCCGCAGCCACCGCCCGTCCGGCAGTTGGTGGTCGAGCACCTGACCGGCCGGGGGGAGCGGGAACGGTAGTGGCCGGTTCATCGCCTGACCGGCGCTGCGGCCGGTGACCTCGGTGGCGGCCGGGTTCCAGAGCCGGACCCGGCCGTCCCGGTCGACCACGGCCAGGCCGTCGGCGAGCGCCGCGACGACCGGGCCGTCGCCGTGCACCGGCAGGCCGCTCTGGTCGCCGTACATGTGGGCGATGCAGGAGGCGAGGTAGCCGAGGGTGGCGTGCTGGACCCGGTCCTCGGACTCCTCACCGTCGGGGTACAGGGCGTGCAGGCTGCCGACGGTGAGCCCGTTGAGCTCGGCGCGGGCGACGATCATGCGGCGCAGGCCCCGCTCGGCCAGTTCCCCGGCGAGCGCACCGCCGAGGTGGTCCACCCGGGTCTGCCGGACCCGGGGGCCGGTGAGCAGACAGACGGTGGCCGGGTCGGAGGCGGGCAGCGGGCGGCCGATGGTCCACTCTGCGCAGCCGCTGGCGGCGATCACCCGTCCGCCGGTCGGGGCGAACTCGACGAAGGCCACGCAGGCCGCGCCGAGCGTGCGCCGGGCCGCTTGGAGCAGCGCGGTGAGCACCGGCAGCCCGGCCTCACCCGAATTGATCATCTCGATCACCGCGTCGTGGTCGGAGATGAGGGCGGCGAGATCGGTGCGCTCCGGCATGTCCCGAGTGTGCCCGGTGTGCTTCCCTTCGGACACCCCCCGGGAGTCGGCCCGGCCCGGGACCCGGTGCCGGCCCACCCGGTCGGTCTCGACCCGGGGCGGGTGGGCGGGTGTCATCGGCCGAGCCGGGCCAGGGTGCGTGCCGGTCGGTCGGTGATCACCCCGTCCACCCCGGCACCGAGGACCAGTTCCAGGTCGGTCGGCTCGTTGACCGTCCAGACGTACACCTGGTGGCCGGCGGCCTGCAACGCGGGCACCAGTTCCGGGCGGGCCCGGACCAGGCCGATGCCCGGCCCGGCGATCCGGGCCCCGAACGGCAGCCGGCCGAGCCGCAGCCAGCGGGGCAGCACCTCCAGCAGCAGCACCGTCGGCAGCGCCGGGGCCAACTCACGGACCCGGCGCACCGCCAGCGGGGAGAAGGACATCACGGTGACCTGGATCGGGTCGTCGGGGCCCGGCTCGGCCAGCCCGTGCCGACGCAGCAGGGCGACCAACCGGCGCTCGACGTCGCCCCGGTAGCGGGACGGGTGTTTGGTCTCCACCAGCAGCCGTACCGGGCGGCCGGCGGCCTGGACGGCGGTCAGCAGCCGGTCCAGGGTGAGCAGCCGGGTGTGTGCGTCGTCCAGCACCTCGTCCCCGTCGGCCGGTGCGCACCCGGGATGCCAGGAGCCGAAGTCCAACGTCTCCAACTCGGCCAGGGTGCGGGCGCTGACCAGACCGTGACCGTTGCTGGTCCGGTTGAGCCGGCGGTCGTGTACGCAGACCAGGTGCCCGTCGCGGGTCAGCCGGACGTCGCACTCCAACCCGTCGGCACCCTCGTCGAGGGCCCGCAGGTAGGCGGCCAGGGTGTGTTCGGGGAGGTCGGCCGACGCGCCACGATGCGCGAAGACCAGTGGGTCACCCATCCTCCGGCGCTCAGATGACCTGGCCGGGCTGCCCGTCCCCGGTGACCACCGGTCTGCCGACGGCCACCCACTGCCGCATCCCGCCGTCGGCGTTGCGCACCTGCTCCCAGCCGTTGCCGAGCAGGTATCCGACCACCTGCGCGGAGCGCCCGCCGGAACGGCAGATCACCGCGACGTCGCGGTCGGTGGGCACCTCGGCGAGCCGGGCCGGCAGTTCCATCATCGGTACGTGGTGGGCGTCGGGCGCGTGGCCCGCCGCCCACTCGTCGTCCTCACGGACGTCGAGCAGGTAGGTGTCGTCGTCGATCGCGGTCACGGGGACGCTGGGAACCTGGGAACCGAACACGGTCACCAAGCCTAGATCCTCGGTGCCGACAATGGCACTGCGGCGGTCGGCGTGGCGGTCACAACCGGTTGACCCAGCGGGGGTTGGCCTGCGACCAGTCGGGCAGCCGGTCGGCGCGGACGGCGTCGAAGAGCCCACTGCCACCGTGGTCCAGCACCACGTACGAGATGCCGTCGATGGTCTGCGGGTACGACGGCAACTGCACCCCGTGCAGCGCGTCGGCGGGCAGCGAGCGCAGGGCGAAGACCAGTTCGTCCAGGGGTACGCCGTTGGTGTCGACGGTGAGTGAGCCGCCGACCGCCCGCAGCACCCGGTCCAGCTGCACCGGGTCACTGCGCAGGTGGGCCTGGGCGGCCCGGTCCATCATCGCCCGCAGCATCTGTTGCTGGTGGCGTTGCCGGTCGTAGTCGCCGCCCGGGAGGCCGTAGCGTTGCCGGGCGTAGTCCAGCGCCTGTGCGCCGTCCATCTGCTGGCAGCCGACCGGGAAGACGGCCCCGGTGTGGATCGACCGGACCTCGGTGTCGACGCACATCCGGACACCCCCCAGCAGGTCGATGACCTGCCGGAAGCCGGCGAAGTCGACAAGTGCCGCACCGTCGAAGCGGATGCCGGTGAGCCGGGTCAGGGTGGCCGAGAGCAGCCGGGTGCCGGCTTCTCCGCCGCCACCGTGCTCGTACGCCGAGTTGATCTTGTCTTGCCCCCCGCCGTAGCCGGCGCCGTCGGGTGGGATCGCGACCAGCAGGTCGCGGGGAACGGAAATCAGGTACGCCTGCCGCAGGCCGGGCGGGACGTGCACGATCAGGATGGTGTCCGAGCGCTGGTCCGACTGCTGCGCGTCGGCTCGTCGGTCGGAGCCGACGATCAGGTAGTTCAGGCCGGTGTCCAGTTCGGTGCGGGCCTGCCGGGCGTCCGGGGAGAGCAGTTGTTCCTTGCTGACCGTCCGGTCGTAGCGGTGGGTGAGCATCCGTACCCCGACCACGGCGAGCCCGGCGAGCAGCACCAGGGCCAGGCCGACGCCGAGCAGGATCCGCGGCCAGCGTGCCCCGCGCCGGCCGGGAGACGGTGTACCCCGCCCCCGGTCGGATCGCGTTGACCTGGCCGTGACGCCCTCCCCGTGGCCGTGACGTGAAAGCTCTTCACGTCACGCTACGACGGGTCGACCGGCCGCCGGGCCGGTTCGCCGTGACTACCGGCGGGTCACTTGCGGGTGGAGAGGACGTCCGGGTTGGCGTAGACGAACTCGCCCAGCTTGTCTTCCTTGATCGCCTGGAACATGTCCAGCGTCTGCTGGCTGAGCGCCTCACGGTTGTTGGCGTTTCCGTTGAACGTGCCGCCGTTGGTGCGCAGCATGGTCAACTCGTTGGCGGTGACCCCGCGCATGGTGAAGACCAGGTCCGCGACCGCCACACCGCCGGTGTCCAGGATGAACGCCTTGCCGGCCGCCTTGATCAGCTGGTTGATCTTCACCGGGTTGGTCAGCATGCCCTTGTCGGTGGCCTTCCGGGCCATCGCCTTGATCAGCTGCTGCTGGTTCTGCTGCCGGTCGTAGTCGCTGTTCGGCAGGCCGTACCGCTGCCGCGAGTAGTCGAGCGCCTGGAGGCCGGTCATCTCCCGGCAGCCCTTCTTGTAGACCACCGGCGTCATCGGCCGGTTGGTCTTCTTGGCGTCCGCGTTCCACATCTGCTTGCCGTCGACCATCATCATGTGGTGCGACTTCACCTCGTGGCTGACGCAGATGCGCACCGTGCCGAGGGCGTCGATGACGTTCTTGAAACCACCGAAGTTGATGATCGCGGCACCGTCGAAGCTGACCCCGGTCATGTTCTTGATGGTCTGGGCCATCAGCTGCGCGCCGCCCTCCCAGCCGCCGCCGTTGCGTGCACCGGCCTGGAACGCCGCATTGATCTTGTCGGTGCCGCCCTTGAACCCGCTCTTCTTGAACGCGGGGATCTGTGCCTCGGTGTCCCGGGGGATCGAGATCAGGTACGCCTGGTCGTGGCTGGCCGGGATGTGCAGCACGATGATGCTGTCCGACCGGACGTCGTCGGCGGCCCAGCGCTCCCGGGCGTCCACGCCGAGCAGCAGCATGTCGATCGGGCCGTCCAGGTTGGCGCCGCCCTCGGCCTCGGACTTGCCCGCCCCGCCGAGCAGGTTGCGCTGGGCGATGTTGCCGGTGGCCTGGCTGATCAACGCCTTGCTGCCGACGATCGCGACGCCGCTGGTCAGCATCAGCACCGCACCGAAGACCACGGTCAGCCGCGCCCAGAGCGGGTCCTTGCGCCTGGTGCGCTTCCGGGTCTTTCCGGTGGGCCGACCGCCGCGACCGCCCTGTGACGGGACGGCGGCCGACGCGCGGTAGGGGTCGGCGTTCAGCGACGAGGGGCGGGGGCTGGTCTGAACCGGCATGCGTGCTCCAGCTCGCGTTGTCGGGGGGCGGGACCACTTTACGTACCGCTTCCCGTCGAGGCGAGGACGTGACACGCACAAATCCCAGACAACCTGACCTTTACCCCCCGTTTTTCATCCGTTCGGGCGAGATGATGAGACCGGACAGCCGTTGGCGTTCGATGATCAAGTCGTCCGGAAACGACCTCTGATGACGCTCGTCGAAATCTGCCCGACACATCGGCACCCCCGTCGGGAGGTTCAGTTCCCGTTGCCCGCCGTGTCCGCTTTCTGGTTGGCCGCCACCCAGCCCGCCATGGTGTCGCTGGACATCGCCTTGTACATCGCCAACGCCTTCTCCCGGTCGGAGACCACCACCGACTCCCCGTTGATGGTGTCGCTGCCGGTGTTCGGGCTGGTCAGGAAGGTCAGGTTCTCGCCACGTAGATTGCGGAACTGAAGGGCCATGTCGCTCAGGGAGAAACCGTTGTCCACGGTCACCGCGGCGGTCACCGACTGGAGGAACGCGTTCAGCTTCTTCGGACTGGTCAGCGTGCCCGTGCTCGCCGCCTTGTCCATCAGCGCCCGCAGGAACTCCTGCTGGTGGCGCATCCGGGCGAAGTCACCCTGCGGGAACTGCTTGCGCTGGCGAATCCAGTCCAGCGCCGTGGCGCCGTCCATGTGCATGGTGCCCTTGGTGAACTTGCGGTACGGCTTGTGGATCGAGGTGATGGTCTGGTCCACCTTCAGGTCGACGCCGCCGACCGCGTCGGTGACCTCCTTGAAGCCACCGAAGTCGATCGCCATCACGTGGTCGATCCGGACGTCGGTGAAGCACTCCACGGTGCGTACCGCCAGCGGCAGGCCACCGAAGGCGAACGCCGCGTTGATCTTCGCACGCTGACCGGAGTCGCAGTCCGCGCCCGCGCTCTCCGGGATCGGCACGTACAGGTCACGCGGGACGGAGACCAGGTAGGCCGACTTGTGGTCGGCCGGGATGTGCATGACGATCAGCGTGTCCGCCCGCCACTCGCCCTGCTTGTCGACCGGCGCGTCCGGATCCCGCGAGTCCGAGCCGACCAGCAGGATGTTGAGCGCGCCGTCGACCGCCTTCGCCGGCCGCCCCCCGGTGATCTCGGAGAACGGGTCGGTGCGGGCCAGGTCGTCGTTGAGGTTGCTGGTGTAGAGCCAGGCCCCGACCCCGCCGAGCAGCGCCAGCACCAGCACGGCCACGCCGCCCACCAGGGCGATCCGGCCCCAGCGCGGGCGCGGCCCGCGCCGGCCGTAGTTCCCCGGCCCGCCGGGCCCCGAGGGTGTGCCGGGGCCGCCCGGCCCGCCCGGACGGGGCTGGTCTTCCCGGTACGACGGGTACCACTGCGCGTCGGACTGGCGGGAGCGCCCGGTGGTGCCCCGGTCGGAACCGGGCACCGAGGCACGGCCCGCGCCGCGGTGCAGGAACGGGAGCGAGGCGCCGGCAGACGAGGTCGCTGACATGCGTTTCAGCGTACGTAGGCCCGTCGAGCGTTGGCTGAACGTGAGGACCACCGGCCGGCCCGCGTGGCGCGGGAGCGCTACCCTAGCCGGTCGCGGAAATGGTCGATGGTGCGTCGCAGGCCCTCATCGGGCGAGACCGTCGGTTGGTATCCCAGCAGGTCCCGGGCGAGAGTGAGGTCGGGGCGGCGCATCTCCGGGTCGTCCGAGCTGCGGGTGACGTAGGTCACCTCTGATGCGCTCCCGGAGAGTGACACGATCGTCTCGGCGAGTTGCCGCATGGTCAGTTCGTGTTCGGTGCCGCAGTTGATCGGACCGGTCTCCGTCGAGTCGAGCAGCAGCAGGATTCCGCGCACCAGATCGTCGACGTAGCAGATGGACCGGGTCTGCTCGCCCGTGCCGTGCACCGTGATCGGCGCGCCGCGCAACGCCTGGGAGATGAAGGTCGGGATGGCCCGGCCGTCGTCCGGGCGCATCCGCGGGCCGTACGTGTTGAAGATCCGGACGATCGCCGCGTCCAGCCCCCGGCTGCGGTGGTACGCCATGGTGGCCGCCTCGGAGAAGCGCTTCGCCTCGTCGTAGACGCTGCGTACCCCGATCGGATTGACGTTGCCCCAGTACGTCTCCCGCTGCGGGTGCTCCTTCGGGTCGCCGTACGCCTCCGAGGTGGAGGCCATCAGGAACCGGGCGCCGTCGGCGACCGCGCGGTCGAGCAGGTGCAGGGTGCCCACCGAACCGACCCGGAGGATCTCCACCGGCAACTTCTCGAAGTCGGTCGGGCTGGCCGGGGACGCCATGTGCAGAATCGCGTCGAAGCGCTGCGCCAGGGCCGGCTGATGGGTGGGCAGGCCCTCGGAGATGTCCGCCTCGACCAGGGTGAAGCGGGGGTGCTCCGCGAGGTGCGCGACGTTGTCCTTGGAACCGGTGACGAAGTTGTCCAGCGCGACCACCGTGCATCCGCGCTCGATCAGGGCGTCCACCAGGTGCGACGGCACGAACCCGGCGCCGCCGGTGACGAGGATCCGGTGACCGCTTCCGAAACGCTGGGCAACCTTCATGGCGGTCAGCCTACTCAGCGTGGCATCCGTGCGCGCTTTCGACCTGGAACATCCGGGTGCCCCGTACGTACCCTGCCCGTCCCGGCTCCGTGCCGGTCGGTGGCCGGCACCCCGCGGTACGACGGAACCCCCGACGCGTGATCGCGTCGGGGGTTCCGTGCGACGGGTCGCTCAGTGCGCTCCCGCGCCGGTCAGGGCACGCACCTCCAGCTCGGCGTACTTGTCCTCGTCGTGCTCCTTGGAAAGGATCGTGCCGATCCATCCGCAGAGGAAACCGAACGGGATGGAGAGGATGCCCGGGTTCGACAGCGGGAACCACTGCCAGTCGTGGTCCGGGAACATCGAGGTCGGCGCACCGGAGACGACCGGCGAGAAGAACACCAGGAACACGGCGGAGAGCAGGCCGCCGTAGATGGCCCAGACCGCGCCCGAGGTGTTGAACCGCTTCCAGAACAGGCTGTAGAGGATCGCCGGCAGGTTGCCCGAGGCGGCCACCGCGAACGCCAGCGCCACCAGGAAGGCCACGTTCAGGCTCTGTGCGTAGATCGACAGGGCGATCGAGACCGCGCCGATGACCAGGGCCGAGATCCGGGCCACCCGTACCTCCTGGCGCTCCGAGGTCTGCCCGCGCTTGACCACGTTGGCGTAGAAGTCGTGCGCCAGGCTGGACGACGACGCCAGGGTCAGGCCGGCGACCACCGCCAGGATGGTCGCGAACGCCACCGCCGCGATGATCGCCAGCAGGGTCGCCCCGCCCAGGTCGCCACCGAAGAAGTCCTTGCCCAGCGCCTCGGCGAGCTGTGGTGCGGCGGTGTTGCCGGCCTTGTCCTGCGCGGTGATCGCCTTGCCACCCACCAGCGCCGCCGCACCGAACCCCAGGGCCAGGGTCAACAGATAGAAGGTGCCGATGATGCCGATCGCCCAGAGCACGCTCTTGCGGGCCGCCTTGGCCGTCGGCACGGTGTAGAAGCGGATCAGGATGTGCGGCAGGCCGGCGGTGCCGAGCACCAGGGCGATGCCCAGCGACAGCAGGTCCACCTTGTTGTAGAAGGTCTGGGTGGCGTTGCCGGCCACCTCGACGCCGTACCGGAGCCCGGGTTCGAGGAACGCGTTGCCCTTGCCCGACGTGGCGGCGGCGTCACCGAGCAGCGCCGACAGGTTGAAGTTGTACTTCGCCAGCACCAGCAGGGTCATCACCAGCGCGCCGGTCATCAGCAGGAACGCCTTGACGATCTGGACGTAGGTGGTGCCCTTCATGCCACCCACGGTGACGTAGATGATCATCAGGGCGCCGACCATGATGATGGTGGCCACCTTGGCGGTGTCGGCGTCCATGCCCAGGAAGGTCGTGCCGGGCTTGATCCCCAGCAGCAGTGCGACCAGGGCACCCGCGCCGACCATCTGGGCCAACAGGTAGAAGATCGACACGGTGATGGTGGAGACCGCAGCGGCGGTCCGTACCGGACGCTGGCGCATCCGGAAGGCCAGCACGTCCGCCATCGTGTACCGGCCCGAGTTGCGCAGCAGCTCCGCGACCAGCAGCAACGCCACCAGCCAGGCGACCAGGAAGCCGATCGAGTAGAGGAAGCCGTCGTAGCCGTACAACGCGATGATGCCGGCGATGCCGAGGAACGACGCGGCCGACATGTAGTCGCCGCCGATCGCCATGCCGTTCTGGAAGCCGGAGAAGGACCGGCCGCCGGCATAGAAGTCGGTGGCCGTCTTGGTCTGCCGGCTGGCCCAGATGGTGATCGCCAGGGTCACCGCCACGAAGACCAGGAACAGGGTGATGGTGAGGTTGCGGGCGGTGCCGCCACCCGCCTCAGCCGCGAGGACCGTGTTCATGGGTCACCTCCCCGATCTCGGCGCGGATGCGGTCGGCGACCGGGTCGAGCTTCCGGTCGGCGTACCGCGAGTAGAGCCAGGCGATGAGGAACGTCGAGACGAACTGGAGCAGGCCGAAGACCAGCGCGACGTTGATGTTGCTGCCGAAGAGCTTCGTGCCCATGAAGTCCCGCGCGTAGGCGGAGAGGATCACGTAGAGCGCGTACCACAGGAAGAACGCGACGGTCATCGGGAAGACGAAGCCGCGCAGCGCGCGACGTAACCCGACGAACTCGTCCGACCGTTGTACGGCCAGGTAACGCTCCGCCGCCGACTCGGCGGGGGCGGGCGCGGGTGTGTCCGTGGACATCTGTGGATCACCACCTTCACAGGCATGGGGAGTTTCGCGCACCGTAAGGAGCGCGTTGCCTGCGGGGAAAGGCCGGGATCGATCCCGGCAGCCACCTGCGCCGAACGGTCCCCCATCTGCGCCGAGTGACCCACGTCACCCCGTTCACCGGCCCCGCGTCTGCTCGCGAGCCCCTCCGTCGGCTTCCACGGGGGTGTCCCAATCGGCCCGTGCCGTGATCCCGGTCGGGCGGGACGACAGCACCGAGGTCGACCGCCACCCGGAGATCCTGCCGGGCCGGGTGGTTCAGGGGAGCTGGTGGTAGCGGCCCCGGTAGTGGAGGAGCGGCGGGGTGTCGGTGATGATCTCGACCGTCTCGATGGTGGCCTCGACGAGGAGGGCCCAGCCGTACTCCCGGGAGGTGTCCAGCCGGCAGCCGGCCCAGCTGCCGGCGTCGGCGGGCACCGGTCCGTAGCGGGTGTCGGCCCACGAGTCCGTGGCGAAGAGTCCGCCCGGTGAGGGGAAGAGGCCGGCGAACCGGTCGGCGAGCTGCCGGTGTGCCGCGGCGAGCGGGGCGACCGCGAACCGGCCGGCCTCCTCGATCGCCGCCCACAGGTCCGACTCCGGGTCGACCAGCCCGAGCAGTCGGTCCGGCTCCCCCTCGACGATCAGGGTGGACGACACGGTCAGCCCGGCCGGGCCGGGAGCCGTCCAGAGCGTCACCGGTGCGGGCAGTCTGCCCCGCAGCCGGCGTGCCGGCGAGCGCTGGCCGGTCGGCACCGCGAACGGGTCGGTGTGGTGGATCTCGGCACCGGGTTCTGGATTCACGTGAAACATTGTGGCCCCGTGCGGCCCGACGGACCCGAGCCCAGTGGCCTGTTCCGTCGACAGTTGCGTAGAGTAGCCGAGTTCAGGGGCGCTGAACTGCGACTGGGCTTCGGAGTGGGACGGCGTGGTTTCGCCGACGCGAGCGGGAAGGCGGAGGTCGGCATATGTCTGCGGCGAAGCGCAGGGCTGTGGTGCTGCTCAGTGGGGGGCTCGACTCGGCCACGGTGCTCGCGATGGTGGTGCACGAGGGCTACGAGGCCTACGCGCTGAGTTTCCGCTACGGTCAGCGGCACACGGTGGAGCTCGACGCCGCGGGTCGGGTGGCGGAGCGGCTCGGAGCGGTCAGGCATGTGATCGCTGATATCGATCTTCGCGTGTTCGGTGGTTCGGCGTTGACCGACGACGCCCTCGCGGTGCCGCACCACGACAGTGCGGACGATCTCGGTGAGGGCATTCCGATCACCTATGTGCCTGCCCGGAACACCATCTTCCTGTCCTTCGCGTTGGCATGGGCGGAGACCCTGGACGCCTCGGATGTGTTCATCGGGGTGAGTGCGCTCGACTACAGCGGCTATCCCGACTGCCGACCGGAGTACATCGCCGCCTACGAGCAGATGGCCAACCTGGCGACGAAGTCGGGTGTCGAGGGCCGCCAGCGGCTGCGTGTGCACACCCCGTTGATCCAGTTGACCAAGGCCGAGACGATCCGTCGGGG
Source organism: Micromonospora sp. NPDC051925 (assembly GCF_044548625.1). NCBI lineage: Bacteria > Bacillati > Actinomycetota > Actinomycetes > Micromonosporales > Micromonosporaceae > Micromonospora > Micromonospora sp. NPDC051925. The sequence goes on from NZ_JBIUCH010000006.1 coordinate 195,284, forward strand.
TTTGGAGCTGGGCGTGGACTACGCCTGGACGCACAGTTGCTACGACCCGGTCGAGGGTCGTGCGTGCGGGACCTGTGACTCCTGCCTGTTGCGGGCCCGTGGGTTCGCCGAGCTCGGACTCGTCGATCCGGCTCTGGCCTCGGCGGACGGGTGAGTGTCGGTGTACCGGGTCAAGGAGATCTTCTACACGCTGCAGGGTGAGGGCACCCACGCCGGCCGGCCCGCCGTGTTCTGTCGGTTCACCAGTTGCAACCTGTGGACGGGGCGGGAGCAGGACCGGCATCGTGCCGTCTGCCAGTTCTGCGACACGGACTTCGTCGGCACGGACGGCCCCGGTGGGGGCCGTTTCCGTTCGGCGGCCGAGCTGGCCGGCGCGGTGGCGGCGATGTGGCAGGGGCAGCGGCATCCGCGTAGCCGCCCGTACGTGGTGTGCACCGGCGGCGAGCCGCTGTTGCAACTGGACGAGGCGGCTGTCCGGGCGCTGCACGGCGAGGGCTTCGAGGTCGCGGTGGAGACCAACGGCACCAGGCCGGCACCGGCCGGGCTCGACTGGATCTGCGTGAGCCCCAAGGCGGGCGCCGACCTCGTGCTCACCCGGGGGCATGACCTCAAGTTGGTCTATCCGCAGGTCGGAGCCGAGCCGCCCCGGTTCGAGGAGCTCGACTTCGAGCACTTTCTGTTGCAGCCCATGGACGGTCCGGACCGGGTGGCCAACACCGAGGCCGCGGTGCGGTACTGCCTCGATCACCCGCAGTGGCAGTTGAGTCTGCAGACGCACAAGTATCTAGGAATCGCCTGATGGAAATCTTCCGGGAGTTCACCTTCGAGGCCGCGCACCGGCTGCCCCACGTGCCGGCCGGGCACAAGTGCGCCCGCCTGCACGGCCACTCGTACCGGGTGCAGGTGCACGTCGAGGGTGACGTCGATCCCGAGGCGGGTTGGGTGATGGACTTCGGTGATCTGAAGAAGGCCTTCGAACCGCTGCGTGAGCGACTTGACCACTACTACCTCAACGAGGTGCCCGGTCTGGAGAACCCGACCAGTGAGGTGCTGGCCCGCTGGATCTGGGACCGGCTGATCGACCAACTTCCCCTCTCGGCGGTCATGGTCCGCGAGACGTGCACCTCCGGCTGCGTCTACCGGGGAGAGCGTTGACGCTTCCCGGCGCGCAGGCAGTGCCCGGTTCCCTCAGGATCAGCTGGGGCGTCGGATGACGCTGCCCTCGGTGTCAGCGCTCACTACCGAACTCGCCCAGCAGCCGCCCCACCCGGCTGATTCCCTCCTCGAGCACGGGTAGCTCCGGGCTGAGACTCAGGCGTATGCAGCGGGTGCCGTGCGTCGACAGGAACGGTGACGTCAACGGGGCCACGAAGAAGTGCCGGCCGGGCACGATGAAGACGTTGTTGCGCTTCATCGTCTCGTAGAAGGCGAGGTCGTCGAAGCCGGGATGGTCGATCCACAGCCAGCAGAACATGCCGCCGTCACTGGCGTGCAGACGCCAGTTCACGTCCGCCGGGAGGTGCCGGGCGAGCAGTGCTTCGGCGGTCTTCCGCTTGCGCAGGTAGTAGGGGCGGAGCACCTCCCGGGACAGCGTGTCGAGCTCGCCGTCGGCCAGCGAGCGTTCGAGCACCGACTGGACGAGCTGGGGTGGATGCAGTGAGACGTTGGCCGTGAAGGCCACGACGGCGTCGATGATCTCAGGCGGGCCGATCGCGAAGGCGATCCGCTCACCGGGGATGCCCGCCTTGGAGGCGGTGAACAGGTTCAGGACGTGGGGGTGGAAGCGCAGCCCGGAGGGCGACTCGGCGACCCGCGGGAACGGTTCGCCGTAGGCGTTGTCGACCACCAGCGGGACGTCGCGCTCGGTCGCCACCTCGACCAGGAGATCCAGCTCCGCCGAGGTGAGGCCGCGTCCGCTGGGATTGGCCGGGTTGGACACCAGCATCATGCCCATCTCCTGCTGCCGGTGCAGGGCCTCCGGGTTCAGCTGGTACCGGAAGTACCTGTCGTCCAGCAGCTCGACGGACGGCTCGATGCCGACGATGCCGCCGGGCACCAGTGACAACCCGTGGTAGCCGGTGTAGTCCGGCGTGCACGGCAGCACCAGCGGCCGTCGACCGGATGACGTCGTGCCGGTGAAGATGGTGGTGGTCATGAAGGCGAGGAGTTGCGCCCCGGCCGCGACGGCGACGTTGTCCGGCCCGAGGTCCCAGCCGTAGCACGCGCGGAAGTGGCGGACGATGGCGTCGACCAGGCCGGTGGTGCCCCGCGAGGGCCCGTACCGCGTGCTCGCCTCGAAGGTGTCGGCGAGCGACTGCTCGGCGAGACGACGCCAGACCTTGACCGCCTCCGGGATGGCGGCCGGATTTCCCGGGCTCAGGTTGAGCCACCGCCCACCGTCGGCGGTGGCCGAGGCGATGTCCCCCATGATGTTGCGGATACCGGTCATCGTCGACATGCTGGTGCCTGCAATCGACAGCTGCACGCGTCCTCCCGTCTGCCTGCCGGCCGGATCGTCCGGCAGGCAGGTCCTCGTGTGCCGGGGCGTCCGGTCGGCGTTCGGCACCGAACCTCGTTCGGCAGGTGCGCTCGGCCCGCGTCGTGCCCCCCGCGCCGACCGTCTCCGCAGAACCGTTCTAGCACAGTGGCCGTAGATCCGCCCCCCGCACCAGCCTGCTCCAGCCCGCTCCAGGCATCGATGATGACGAGGTGGGGGCGGCGGAGTAGGCTCGTCGCCGAACGGGGAACGGCGGCGGTGCCGCATCTGTGCCGGCACGCGTACTTCTTCTCGCCCTGTCTCCCATGCCTGTGCCCAGCGCACTGCCGACGACTCGTTCACGCCACGCCGCCGTCCCTCGCCGCAGTGTCCGGGCGAGCGGGCTCGTGACTGCTCGTTGAGAGGTGACCTGAATGCCTGCGGACAACAGCGCTCCGCGCTACTACGTCGAACTCACTCTTCCCGGTCTGGAGATGTGGCCGGAGCTCCACCTGCGCATGCAGCAGATGCGAAAGCTGGGGCACCGCATTCTGGTGCTCTCGACCGCCGAGGCCGCGCCCACGCTCGCGGACGCGGCGGACAAGGTGGTGGTGTGCGACGACGTGTTCTCTGCGGACTCGCTCGCCGCGGCGCTCGCGCCGTACGCTGCGGACGGTCTGCGCTTCTCCATCATCGGGGACCGGACGTGGGCCTCGCAGTTCGGCGCCGCGAAGCGGCTGGGCCTGCCGTTCCCCGGGATGGCGGGCCAGTTGAACTGCCGCATCAAGCCACGGCTGCGCCGCGTGCTGGCGGACACCATGCCGCTGCGGACGACGGTCCTCGCCGCGGACGAGGCCACGCCGGAGCGGATCGACGCGCTGGTGACGGAGATCGGTCTCCCCTTCGTGGTGAAGCCGATCTGGGGTGCGGCCAGCAGCTACGTCGAGTTCGTCCACGACCGGGAAGCCGCGCACGAGGTCATCGGCAACACCTTCACGGCGCTCGCCGAAGACCAGGACCTCAGCCCGGTCGACGGCGGCGACCAGGTATGGGACCCGAAGCGGCAGATCCTGATCGAGGAGTTCATCACCGAGGGGCGGGAGCTGTCGTACGAGGCGTTCGTGCAGCACGGTCGGCTCGTGCCCCTGCTGATCCAGGAGAAGTACAAGTTCAACCGTGAGGGCAACTTCCACTTCGAGACGGCGAACCTGTGTCCCACGCCGTTCGTGAGCGCGGAGGAGGAGGCGCTGATCCATCGCCAGATGCAGGAGGCGATGACGAAGCTCGAGGTGGACGACACCTTCGTCCACGTCGAGTGCAAGTGGGACGGTGAACGTGTCCGGATCATCGAGGTGAACTCCCGCATCGGCGGTGGCAGCGTGCCGAAGATGCTCAACATGTTCCTCGGAATCGACCCGCGCGAGATGACGCTCAAGCTCGCGTTGGGCGAGCCGTTGCCGACCGAGTACCCGCGAAAGGGCGGCTTCCTGCTCGGCGTGTTCGTCAACGCGCACGAGTCGGGTGAGTTCGTCGGCTTCGACGGTCTCGACTGGGGCCGCGAACGGCCCGAGTTCTCGTTCGACCTGCAGTACCTGCAGCCCGGGACGATCGTGCCGCCGCGTGACGTCAAGAGCGGTCGTGAGCGCTGGCTGTTCTGCTACGACGTCTTCTACCAGTGCAGCGACCAGGCCGAGATTCCCTACCTCTACGAGGAGACGCTGCGTCGGGTGCAGTTGCGGTTCAGGGAGACCGGCTGACCGCAAGGGTCGGAAACGCTCGGTCCGGGCGCACCAGGCAGGGACCGTCAGGTCGACGAGGACACGTCGAGCAGGCGGTTCCGCACGAGATCGGCGACGGTCGCCTGGTGGCCCGGATCCGAGAAGTAGAAGTGCCCGCCCGGGAACTCCCGCAACTCGAAGGGGCCGGCGGTCACCGCCGACCACGCCTGGGTGGCCGACAGGTCGACCCAGTGGTCGTCGACTCCGCGGATGGCGGTCACCGGCATGCTCAGCGGCGTCCGGGGGCGCTGTCGGTAGAGCTCCACGGCCCGGCTGTCCGACCGGAGGATCGGCAGGAGGAGTTCACGCATCCCGGGGTCGTCGAGGACGGAGGCGTCGGTGCCGCCCAGCATCTTTAGGTCGGCGATGATGGTGTCGTCGGTCGTCCGTACCGCGGCGGTGCCGTGCAGGGTGCTGGGCGCGCGGCAGGACGAGGCGAAGAGCTCCCGCGCCGGTAGGCCCTTCCCGGTCAGGATGCTCGCTGCCTCGTAGCCGACGAGGGATCCCATGCTGTGGCCGAAGAACGCGAGCGGCAGGTCGGTGAGCTCATGCTCGATCAGTGCCGCGGTCAGCTGCCTGGCCATCTCCTCGATGTCACCGACGAGAGGCTCGGCGTGCCGTTCCATCCGGCCCGGGTACTGCACGGTGAGCACGTCGATGTCGCCCGCGAGGAGCTGCGAGAAGCCGTGGAAGTAGCTGGCGGAGCCGCCCGCGTGGGGCAGGAGCAGCAATCGGCAGGTCGGACGATCGGATCCACCGTGGTAACGCCGCAGCCACCGGCCGGCGGGCGTCTTGACGAAAGCGGTCACGCCGATTCCAGGCCGTTTCCAGGGCCGGACGACAGCATGGACAAGAACATCGCTTCCCCCATGTGATGTCTGCCGACAACATAGATGTCGTCACATGCCACGGTGGCGGTCCAGCTCCACCGTCGCCGCAGCTGACGCCGCTCGAACGTACAGCGCGACGCCTGGTGCTGCAACCGGTGCGAACCTTCCCCGCACGACCCGTCGGCGTGCTGGTCCCGATCCGGTGACCGCGACGCGCGAAGCCCTCAGCGGCCAGGTCAGGGACGGGCCGCCAGCGTGAACACCGGCCCGGCCCGCCTTCGCAGGTCCGATTGACACTCCTCCGTGGGCTGTGGCATGGTCCAAGTCGTTCGTCGATGAATGATCTTCATCTACGCCTAGCTGGTCATCATGCCGCCGTCGTGGTTCCGCAGTAGCTTGTGAGTGCCTCTCAACCCCTTGGGGGGTGGATTGGGGGAGTCTTCACTTTGAGGTACGGGGGAACGCCTCTCGTGGATGGTGCCGTGTGGGGCCATCCGGGGACCAAAGCCGACATTGCCAGTGGATCGATCCATCTTGACATGAGGGAGGCCCGTCGGCGGGCCAGAGCACTGGCCAGCACATTGCTGGTGCGGGGCCTGAATCCGTCCGCCGAGTCTCCGGTGGCCGTCTGTCTGCCCCGCTCGGCCGACCTGGCCATCGCCTATCTCGCGATCGCGATGGCCGGCGGTGTGATCGCGCCGATCGACCCGACCCTTCCCGAGCTCCGCCGGCGCGACATCCTGCGCCAGTTGCGGCCGGCCTTCGCGATCGCCGCGCCGACCGTGGCGGACGCCTTCGCCGTCGACTGCACGGTCCTTGCGCCGGACGCCTGGTCGGCCGTGACCGAGGCGGACGTCGAGGCCGCCCAGCCCGCGCTGGACGTCGCCGCTCCCGACGACCGCGCCCTCTACATGATCTTCACATCCGGTACGACGGGCGTGCCGAAGGGTGTCGTCTGCACGGCGGCGAACCTCGAACATCTGCTGCGCTGGAGCCTCGACGACCACGACTTCGGCAACGGCGCGCGGATCTCGGTGACCGTCTCGCCCGGCTTCGACGTCTCCATCTGGGAGCACTTCGTGGCGTTCGCCGCGGACGCCTCGTTGCACATCGTCGACGACGAGCTCCGGCTCGACCCGCAGGCGCTGCGGACGGCGTGGGCCAGGCACGACGTGACGCACTCGTTCGTGTCGCCGCAGCTGGCCGAGGAACTCGTCGCACTGGACTGGACCGCGCAGCCGACCACCCTGCGCGAGCTCTACGCCGGTGGGGACCGGCTGCGTAAGCGGCCTCCGTCGACACTGCCCTTCCCGCTGGTCAACCTGTACGGGCCGACCGAGTGCACGGTGATCTCGACCGGCGGCGTGGTGCAGCCCGCCGACGACACGAATGCCGACACCTACCCCGACATCGGCACCGGGGTGCCCGGTCTGTTCATCGCCGTCGTCGACGACGAACTGCGGCCGGTGCCTCCGGGCACCCGTGGCCAGTTGTGCATCGGCGGGCCGCAGGTGACCCGGGGGTACCTCAACGACGAACAGCTGACCGCCGACAAGTTCCGGATGCTCGCCGGGCCGGACGGCGTCACCCGACGGTACTACTGCACCGGCGACCAGGTCACCGAGAACCCGGACGGCACGTTGCAGTTCCACGGTCGCAACGACGGCCAGATCAAGGTCGGCGGCGTCCGGCTCGAGATCGGCGAGATCGAGGCTGCGCTCACGGCACACCCCAGTGTGGACCGCGCCGTGGCGCTGACCGTCACCCACCCCAGGTCGGGCAGTCTGCGGGTCGCGGCCACCGTGGTGACCGGCGCCGAGATCACGGCGCGGGAGATCAAGGACTGGGTCGCGGCGCGGTTGCCGCGTGCCGCGGTTCCCGCCTCGGTGCTGTTCAGCGAGCGTATGCCGCTGACGCACAACGGCAAGACCGACATGCGTGCGCTCCGCGCCGAGCACGAGGCCGCCCTGCGGGAGACGGTGGCGACGTTCGACGAGGCGGCTGACGGCGGGACCGACACCGACGACCACGCCTACGTCTTCCCCGTCAACCAGGAGCAGCGCAGCCTGTGGTTCCTCTGGCACGTCGCGCCGAGGTCGCCCCGGTACAACGTCACCGCCGCCTTCGTGGTCGACGGTGGCATCGACGAGTCGCGTCTGCGGATGGCAGTCGAATCCGTGGTACGGGCGCACCCCTCGGTCGTCGGATCGTTCCGGGAAGGCCGGGACGGCGTGCTGGAGCTGGTCGCCGAGGCGAAGGCCCGGCACGCGGGCGGCGAGCTGGTGCAGGTCTTCGACCCTGCGGCCAACCTGGCGGCGGCGGTGCGCACCGCGGACGAGCAGTACAACGAGCCGTTCGATCTGCGTACCGGGCCACTGATGCGGGTGGCGTTGATCCCGGTGGCGCAGACGGACACCGCCGTCATGCAGCTCGTCCTGCACCACACGGTCGCCGACGGTGTGTCCATCCAGGGCCTCCTGGAGAAGATCACCGAGAGCTACCACGGCCGGGCCCTGCCCCGTACGCCGGTGCGGGCCGGTGAGCACGCGGCCGGTGTCGACACCCCGCCCGCTGTCGTGGCGTTCTGGGAGAGCCGGCGCGACACGTACCAGCCGCTGGAGTTGCGCCGCGAATTCGATCCCGAGCTGTCCGACGGCAGCGCCATCGAGGTCCGTAGCACCGGCCGGCTCGGTGAACGGCTCCGCGTGGCGGCGGCCCGCGCTCACACCACGCCGTTCCGCCTCATGCTTGCGGCCTGGATGATCGCGGCCGGCCGCTGGACCGGTCAGGACGCGCTGACCGTCGGCGTTCCCGCGCACGGGCGGTCCAGCAGCGACGCCTCGTCGGTCGGCATGTACGTCAACACGCTGCCGGTGACCGTGCCGCTGCGTGACCTGGACTTCGCCGACGTCCTGGCCGCGGTCGAGACCGAGTTGGCGGTGACCGACGAGCACAGCGCGCCGTTCAGCGTGATCGCCCGTGCGGGACGCAGCGCGTCGGCGCTCGCGCTGGACATCGTGAACAGCACCTTCAGCCTGGAACTCCCGTTGCGGCTGGGCATCGGTGACCGGGCCACCCGGATGCAGCCGCGACTCGACGCGTGCCCGTACCCGTTGAGCGTCTTCGCCGATCCTCTCAGCGGCGACGAGGTGAACGTGTTCGCGCAGTTCGGCCGGAGCTGCGTCGACGCGGCGGATGTCCGGGGGATGGTCGCGGCCTTCCTGGCGCAGCTCGCGCACGAGGCCGACGTCACGCCCGATCGCCTCAGCGTGCCGGCGCGTGAACGACGGCGCGCGGACGATGCTCCGGTTCCGGCACCGGCGAAGCCGGCGGACGCGGCACTCGCCGCGGTCACGCAGGCCTGGGAGAGTGCCCTCGGGTTGGCCAACCTGCCGGCGGATGCCGACTTCTTCGAGTTGGGCGGCGACTCGCTGGCCGCGTTGAAGATCGTCGGCCAGCTCTCGGCCTCCGGCTACCCACTGTCGCTTGCCGACTTCTTCCGCTATCCGAGCATTGCCGAGCAGGCTTCGACGATGGGAGCAGGCGATGGGGACCGGTGACCTAGCGAGCGCGGGGGGCCACGGCGGGCACGAGGCTGGGAAGCCGTTCTGGCAGACGCAGCAGCCCAGCGGCATGCCGTATCAGAAGTACCGGACCGACGGCGATCCCGGGGTGCGGCTGGGGGTCGGGCGTGCCTGGCCGGACCGCGAGATCAGCGTGGCGCCGCTGTGGGTGCCGGTCGATCTGCGCGACGGCAACCAGGCACTCGCCGAGCCCATGACGCCGGAACGCAAGCTCCGGATGTTCCACCTGATGGTGCAGATGGGGTACAAGGAGATCGAGGTCGGTTACCCGGCGGCGAGCGAGCTCGACTTCCGGTTCGTCCGCGTGCTGGCGGAGCGTGAGCAAGTCCCGGACGACGTCACGATCGTGGTGTTCACGCCCGCCCGTGAGGACGCGATCGACCGGACGATCGACTCGCTGGAGGGCATCCCGTCGGCTGTCGTCCACCTCTGCGTGCCGACGGCGCCGCTGTGGCGCGACATCGTGCTGCGCCGGAACCGCGAGGAACTGCTCGACCTGATCGCCACGTCGGCGCACCAGGTGCAGAAGCGTTCGGCGGGTCGGCACCGCTTCCAGTTCTCGCCCGAGGCGTTCACCTCCACCGAGATCGACTTCGCGGTCGAGGCGTGTGACCTCGTGACCGACATCTGGGAGGCGTCGCCGGACCGGCCGGTCGTGCTGAACCTGCCGGCGACGGTGGAGACGGCCGGGCCGAACCACTTCGCCGACCAGATCGAGTACATGCACCGCGCCATCGCGCGGCGGGACGGGGTGATCCTCTCCGTCCATCCGCACAACGACCGGGGCACCGGCGTCGCCGCCGCGGAGCTGGCCGTCCTCGCCGGTGCCCAGCGGGTGGAGGGCTGCCTCTTCGGCAACGGGGAGCGGACCGGCAACGTCTGCCTGGTCACCCTGGCGCTCAACCTCTTCTCCCGAGGCATCGATCCGATGATCGACTTCTCGAATCTGGACCACGCGCGGCGCATCGTCGAGGAGTGCACCAGCCTTCCGGTGCACCCGCGGCACCCGTACGGCGGCGACCTCGTCTTCACCGCGTTCTCCGGCACCCACCAGGACGCGATCCGCAAGGGCCTCGACGCCCAGTTGGCACCGGCCGAGCCGGGGCAGGTCAAGCGGTGGCAGGTCCCGTACGTCCCGGTCGACCCGGCTGACCTCGGCCGGCCGTACGACCGCCTCATCCGGGTCAACAGCCAGTCGGGCAAGTCCGGGATCGCGCACGTGCTCCGTTCGGTCAGCGGGCTGTTCCCCCCGGCCGACCTGCAGCGCGAGTTCTCCGCGGCTGTGCAGGAGGTCGCCGAGGCGCACGGTGAGATCCCTCCGCCGGTCCTCTGGGCGGCCTTCCGGGAGCTGTACTTCTTCGACGAGCCGGACAACCGCGTCGAGGAGTGGGTCGCCGGAGACGACGGGGCCTACGAGGCCCGGCTGCGCCTCGACGGCGACCTGGTCACCGCCCGGGTGTCGCACACCGACCCGGCGGCCGGCGCGATCGAGCTGATCACGCAGGCCACCGGATCCTCCTGCCTGCTCCGGCGGACCGTGCGTCAGGTAGCCGACGTGGCGGGCCGTACCGCGCAGGCGTGCTTCGCCGAGGTCTCGGTCGGCGACCGTACCGGATGGGGCAGTGCCGTCGGAGAGGACTCCGTACAGTCGACCTTCCTGGCCGTCCTCGCCGCACACAGATCGCTGCGACGGGAGAGCGACGCAGTGGTGAGTGGTGCCGACGTGGTCGTCGCAGCGCTGCGGCAGCACACGGGCCGGAGCTGAGCCCCGGACCGGACCCGTCGACGGTGAAACCGCCCCCCGCGCTCCGCCGCGGGTACGAACTGTCCAGAGGCGCACCCGCAGCCGCAGGCGTGCCTGCGGACGGCCGCCGGATTCCACATCGGGAGAGATGCGTGGATCGCACAGCCCAGATTCGCCAGTTCCTGGCCGAGCACATCGCCGAGCCGGTGGCCGACGAAGACGACATCTTCGCCCGGGGACTGGTGAACTCGATGTTCGTCGTCCAGCTCGTGGCGTTCCTCGAGGAGACCTTCGACCTCCAGATCGACGGGCAGGATCTCGTCTTCGAGAACTTCCGGTCCGTGAAGGACATCGACGCCCTTGTGCTACGCCTGACCGGCTCGTGACCGTGACGCAGCCGGCCACAGCGGACCAGAGGGTTCGCGTTCCCCTGTCCCGGCCGCTTCCGGTGCGGCTCGAGGCGGAGTTGGGCAAGCGGATCCACTTCATCAGCCCGGACGTCCGTGACTTCGCGTTCGTCCGCGGTGACGAGGGCGTCGAGGCTCTGGAGCTGACGCTCGTGCCGGAGCCGGCGGACACCGTCGAGGACCTCACCAGCAAGATCAACCGAGTGGTGGAGCGGGAGGTGCGGGTCCAGCGCGCCTGGCAGCCCAAGGTGCTGTGGACCTCCGCGCGCCCCAGCGAGCAGTGGCCGGACCCCCTGCCGGAGATGGAGCGTGCCGGTCTCGTCCACGCGCCGGGCCCCGGCACGATGACCTTCGGCGACCTGATGATCAGACTCGTCGACTACCTGGACCGGCAGGTACGGGCCATCGCCATGAGCATGCCGGCCAGCACCGAGTACCGGTATCCGACGCTGTTGCCGCTGGAGGTGCTCGAACGGCAGAGCTACTTCGAGTCGTTCCCGCACTTCGTCATGTTCGTCTCGCGTCTGCACAACGACGCGGACAACTACGAGACGTTCCTGCGCCGCTACCGTGACGCCGGGCGTCGCATCACGCCGGAGATCTTCAGCCTGTGCCGGGACGACCGGTACTGCCTGCCGCCGACGATGTGTTACCACACCTTCAACCAGCTCTCCGGCACCTCGGTGGACCAGCGGGTGGTGACCTCCCGGGGCAAGAGCTTCCGGTTCGAGTCACGCTACGAGTCGGGTCTGGACCGGCTCTGGGACTTCACCATCCGGGAGACCGTGTTCCTCGGCCCCGAGGAGTACGTCGTCGGTGCCCGCCGGCGGTTCCTCGAGGCGGCGTTCGCGTTGGTCGACCAGTTGGGGCTCGCCGCCCGCTGCGAGGTCGCCAACGACCACTTCTTCGGCGACGCCTCCAAGGACAGCGTGCTCTCGCAGCGGCTCATGGAGCTCAAGTACGAGATGGTCGTCGACGTCGCCGAGGGGCGCAGCATCGCGGTGGGGTCGTTCAACCTGCACGGCCGCCACTTCGGCGAGGTGTTCGACATCTCGCACGCCACCGGGCCCAGTCACACCGGCTGCGTCGGCTTCGGCCTCGAACGACTGGCGTACGCGTTCGTCACGCAGCACGGGACGGATCAGAAGAACTGGCCTGAGGCGGTCCGGGCGGGGGTTTCGGAGTGAGTGGCGACAGGCAGGAAACCGACGTCCTGCGGCAGAGCAAGGAGTTCCTGGACCGGGCGGTGACGCCGAACGCCGGCGCGTGGGACCGCGCGCAGGAGATGGACGAGAAGATCGCCGGGCTGCTCGGGGCCCAGGGGCTTCTCGTGCCGTCGCTGCCGGAGCAGGCCGGCGGTCGAGGCTTCGACATGGACCTTCTCGGACGCTTCAACGAGCAGGCGGGTCGCGCGTGCGGCTCCGTCCGCAATCTGATCGGTGTGCAGGGCATGGTGGCGCACGCCCTGCACCGGTGGGCGAAGCCGCCGCTGCGGGACCGCTGGGTGCCGCGGCTGGCCGCCGGTGACGTGTACGGGTCGTTCGCCCTCACCGAGCCGCACTCCGGCAGCGATGCCCGCGCGGCGGCGACGGTCGCCGAACGTCGGGGCGGGTCCGTCGTGCTCAACGGTGAGAAGTCGTGGATCAGCTTCGCGGCCCGTGCCGGCGTGTTCCTGGTCTTCGCCCGGCTGGACGGGCACGTGGCGGCGATCGTCGTCGAACGCGACACCCCCGGGGTCCACGTCACGCCGCAGGGCGACCTGCTCGGCCTGCGCGCCTCGCACCTCGCGGCCGTCCGCTTCGACGACTGCGAGGTCCCGGCCGAGCACGTCGTCGCGCAGGGCGCGCTGGCCTTCGACGCGGTGGCGACCGCCGCGCTGGACCACGGTCGGTTCAGCACGGCCTGGGGCAGCGTCGGGCTGGCCGCAGCGTGCCTCGACGCCTCCCTCGACCGGGCGGTCACGCGTGAGCAGTTCGGGACGCCCATCGGGGACCACCAGCTGGTAGCTCGCATGGTCACCCGGATGGTGTGCGCCGTCGACGCCGCGCGCATGCAGTGCGAGGCGGCGACCCGGGCGCGGGACTCGGGTGACCGGGACGCTGTCCGCCGGACCCTGATCGCCAAGTACGTCGCGTCGGAGAACGCCTTCGCGGTGGCCTCGGACGCGGTGCAGGTGCACGGTGCCTATGGGTGCTCGGCGCAGAGCAGCGTCGAGCGGCACCTCCGGGACGCCAAGATCCAGTGCGTCATCGAGGGCACCTCGCAGATCCAGGAGACACAGATCAGCCAGCTGACACTGACGTCCTGGCGGGCCGCCCAGCGCCGATCGGAAGCCCTGGCGCCCTCGGACAACGGAAGGTGACAGTCATGACCACAGCAAGTCCGTCGCTGGTGAACGCCTGGAACGAGTGGGATCCGTTGGAGGAGATCATCGTCGGTCGCGCCGACGGGGCCGCCTTCGAGCCGGTGGAGCCCGGTTCCCGCCCCCAGCTGCGCGACGGTTCGGGTGGTCCCTTCCCCACCGGGCCGAAACCCGACGACATGGTCAAGGGTGCGAACGAGGAGCTCGACAACCTGGCCGAGGTGCTCAAGGGGTACGGCGTCACGGTCCGTCGCCCCGAGGCGTACGACTACACGACCTCCGTGAAGGCGCCGACCTTCGAGGTGTCGAACCAGTACTGCGGGGTCTGCCCCCGGGACGTGCTCATCACCATCGGCAACGAGATCATCGAGGCCACGATGTCCCGCCGGGCACGCTTCTTCGAGTACCTGCCGTACCGGCCGCTCATCTACCACTACTGGAACAACGACCCGAACATGGTGTGGACGACGGCTCCGAAGCCGTCGATGGCCGACGACATGTACCGGCAGGAGTTCTGGGACTGGCCGCTCGAGAAGCGCCACGCCGAGATGCACAACTTCGAGTTCTGTGTGACCCAGGACGAGGTCATCTTCGACGCCGCGGACATGAGCCGGTTCGGCCGGGACGTGATCGTCCAGGAGTCGATGACGACGAACCGGCAGGGCATCAACTGGCTTCGTCGGCACCTGGAGCCCAAGGGCCTGCGGGTGCACACCGTCCACTTCCCGCTGGACTTCTTCCCGTCCCACATCGACTGCACGTTCGTGCCGCTGCGGCCCGGACTGATCCTGACCAACCCGGACCGTCCGCTGCGTGAGGGCGAGGAGCGGCTGTTCCTCGACAACGGCTGGGAGTTGGTGGACGCGCCCACGCCGAGCACCGACAACCACGAGATGCCGCTGTACTGCCAGTCGTCGAAGTGGCTGTCGATGAACGTCCTGAGCATCGCGCCGGACGTGGTGGTGTGCGAGGAGCAGGAAAAGCCCATGCACGACCTGCTCGAGGAACGCGGCTTCGAGGTGGTCAGGGTGCCGTTCCGCAAGGTCTACGAGTACGGCGGCTCGCTGCACTGTGCGACCTGGGACGTGCGGCGCAGCGGCGTGGCCGAGGACTACTTCCCGAACGTGAAGGGGTGAGACCGTGTACATTCTCGGCGTCAACAGCGTCTACCACGAGTCGTCTGCGGCACTGCTGAAGGACGGCGTGCTGCTGGCCACCGCCGAGGAAGAGCGCTTCAACCGGGTCAAACACGGCAAACAGGCCCGATCGGATAACCCGCACGAGTTGCCGATGCACTCGATCGCCTACGTCCTCGGCCACGCCGGCATCACGCTCGCCGACGTCGACATGACGACCTGCGCGGCCGACCTCGACGAGATGCGGCGCGTCCACGAGGAGGGACTGCCCTCCGCGTGGAACGACGCCGAGGACCGGGTGCGGTTCCTGGAGAACGTTCCGAAGATCCCGCAGGTCCTGGCCGGGCACGGGTTCCGCGGTGACTTCCGCTGGGTGCCGCACCACACCGCGCACGCCGCGTCGACGTTCCTCGCCTCGCCGTACGAGGAGGCGGCCGTCCTGGTCGTGGACGCGTTGGGTGACGACGCCTGGTCGACCCGGCTCTACCACGGGCGGGACCGGTCCCTGGAGTCGCTGCTCGACGTGCGGTACCCGGCCTCCCTCGGCTACCTGTGGGAGACCATCTCGGTCCTGCTCGGCTTCGGGGTGTACGACGCCGCGAAGGTGATGGGGCTGGCCGCGTACGGTGACCCTGCCGTGTTCAAGGATGCCTTCGACCAACTGGCCTGGCCGACGCCGGACGGCGGGTTCGAGATGGACAGCGAGGCCCTGCGCTTCGCCGAGATCATGTACTACCCGCCGAGCGCCTACCACGACCGTCTCGTCGAGCTGTTCGGGATCTCCCCACGGCGGCCGGGCGACGACCTGGAGCCGGTGCACGAGCACATCGCGGCGGCACTGCAGGACAAGACCAACGAGATCATGCTGCACCTCGCCGCCCACCTGCGGCGGCGTACCGGCTCGGCGAACCTCTGCCTGGCCGGCGGGGTGGCGCTCAACTGCGTGACCAATACGCTGCTGCTCGCCGAGTCCGGATTCGAGAGTCTCTACGTGCAGCCGGCGGCCAACGACGCCGGTCTGGCGGTGGGTTCGGCGCTGTACGTGTGGAACGGCGAGCTGGACAAGCCCCGTACCGAGCCGATGACGCACGCGTACTGGGGGCCGGAGTTCGGTGACGACGAAATCCGGGCGGAGCTGGACCGGCGTGAGCTGTCGTACACGATCCCGGACGACATCGACGCCACGGTCGCGCGGCTCATCTCCGAGGGCAAGGTCGTCGGATACTTCCAGGGCCGGATGGAGTTGGGGCCGCGCGCGCTGGGCTGCCGCAGCATCGTGGCCGACCCACGGGATCGCGCGATGCGCGAGATCCTCAACCAGAAGGTGAAGCACCGCGAGTACTTCCGGCCGCTGGCGCCGAGCGTGCTCGCGGAGGACGTCGCCGACTGGATGGAGGTCCCCGGGGACACCCTCGCGGCCGACATGATGCTGGTGACCTACCGGGCCAAGGAGGACAAGAAGTCGCAGATGGGGGCAATTCTGCACGTCGACGACACGTGTCGCCTGCAGGCGGTGAGCGCCGCCACCAATCCCCGGTTCCACCGGATGATCTCCGAATTCAAGAAGATCACCGGGGTGCCGATGGTGCTCAACACGTCGTTCAACGACCAGGAGCCCATCATCTGCACGCCCGCGGACGCCATTGCCACGTTCGAGAAGACTCAGATCGACTACCTGGCTGCTGGTAGCTTTCTGGTCGCTAAGGTGTGATGCCAACGAAGGTGACTTGATGTTCTCGCGTGAGCTTGTGATCAACAACGGGCGGATGTTCGAGTTGCCCATCTTTCTCCCGGTCTATCAACCGCACCGAATGCAGGCTCTGCGGTCCGCATGGGTGGAAGGTCCGGAGATCGAAGGCTGCATCGTCAACTCGTACTTCCTCTACAAGCAACGCGAACTTCGGCAACAGCTCGTCGAAGGTCCCGGGCTGCACGACTACCTGGGCTTCGACGGGCTGGTCACCACCGACTCCGGGGCGTTCCAGGGCCTGACCAGGCAGCTCTACCTCAACAACGCCGATATTGTCCGTTTCCAGGACCGCATCGGCAGCGACGTCATCGCCCCGCTGGACCTCATCACCCCGCCCGGTGACAAGAAGGCCGTCGCCGAGGCGAAGCTCGTCTCGACGGAGAAGCGCATCGTCAAGGCGATGGGCCTCGTCGAGCGGGGCATCCTGGTCGGGGTCCAGCAGGGGGGCCGCTACGCCGACCTCCGCAAACGCAGCGTCGAGTTCCTGCGGGACCTGGGCGTGCGCTATCTGGCGCTGGGCTCACTCGTGCCCTTCTTCAACCGCAACCACGACCTGCGCTTCGTCGGCAGGACGGCGGCGGAGGCGCGCGAGATCATCGGCCCCGACGTCCCGATGCACGTCTACGGTGCCGGCGACCCGGTGGAGATGCCCTTCCTGGTCGCCTCCGGCGTGAACGTCTTCGACTCCGCCTCGTACGGGCACTACGCCCAGGCCGGGTGGTACATGACCCCGTACGGCGCGCTCCAGGATCTGGACAAGCTCGCGGCGGGCGAGTTCGTCTGCACCTGTCCCGTCTGTCAGGGCGAGCCGCCACGGACGATGCCCGACACCGAGCAACTGATCATCCACAACCTGTGGACCATCCTGGTCACCATCCAGGTGATCCGCTCGCACCTCGGCGCCGGCACCCTGCCCGGACACCTCGACGACGTGCTCAAGCTGCACGACGAGTGGTTCCCGACCAGTGCCCTGCACCGTTCGTGGCAGGAGGTCGGTCTTGCCTGAGCAGGGCGAACAGATCCTGGCGGAGCTCGCGGTGGAACTCGCCGGGGACGTGGTCCGGCGCTACCGGATCGACGAGGCGCGGGCGGTCGAGGTCATCCTCGACGAGTGGCGGCGCAACCCGAAGCTGCTGGCCGTGGTGGCCTCCGCCGGCTCGGCGAAGGAGGCGCAGCGCACCCGGGTGTACAAGGACGCGGCCACGCTCACCAAGAAGACGATCTACAACCGGTTGCGCGCCTACCGGTCGGAGCCGGCTGCCTTCGACACCGCGCTACGGAACCTGGTGGAGCTGCCCGGCGACGCGTCGGCCCAGCAGGTCGAGGAGGCCGCGACGGCGATCGCCGCAGCCCACGTCAGCACGGCGGAGCGGCTCGGCCACCGCGCCGAGTTCCTCCGGGTGCTCGAGGCGGCGAACCCGCCCGGGAGCCGGGTCGTCGTCGACGCCGGCGCCGGCGTGCTGCCCACCCTGCTCGGTGCCGACTGGCTCCACGGGCAGGGCATCACGCAGTACTGGGCCCCCGACAAGGACGCCAGAGCGGTGGCCGCGGTGGAGGCGTACGCGGCCAGGCTGCCTGCGGGACTCGTCCGGCCGGCGCAGTGGAACGTGGCCGACGGATGGGAGGCGCTGCACCGCCTGGGTCTGCCGGCGACGTGCGACGTGGCGTGGCTGCTCAAGGTGGTTCCGGTCGTTCTCCGTCAGGAACCGCAACTTGCTCCGGTGCTCGCCGCGGCACCCGCGGCCCGGATCCTGATCAGCGGATCACGGGTGGCGATGGCCAAGCGGCAGAACATCGAGGCGCGGGAACGCCGCGTGGTCCAGCGGTTCTGTGCCGACCACGGGCTCCGCGTCGTCGACGAGCACGTCACGGACGACGAGTTCTTCCTGCTGGCTGAGCGCGGCTGACCCGCCGCGCCCAGCCGGCAGCAGGATCAGTAGCGGTAGAACCCCTGGCCCGCCTTGCGGCCCACCGCACCGTCGGCGACCTTCTGCTGCAGGAGCCGGCAGGGCTCGTACCGGTGCTCCTGGGTGCTCTCCCGCAGGTGTCGCAGGGTGAGCACGACGGTGTCCAGGCCGATCAGGTCCGCGGTCTCGAGCGGACCCATGGTGTGGCCGAAACAGCGCTTGAACACCTGGTCCACGACGGTCGGCTCGACACCTTCCTCCTGCACCAGGCGAGCCGCCTCGTTGAAGAAGACGTGCGAGATGCGGTTGCTGACGAAGCCCGGGAAGTCGCCCACCACGATCGCCTGCTTGCCGAGGGACCGCACCAGCTCCTCGACGTACGCCAGGCAACTGTCCGAGGTGTTCTTACCCCGCATCACCTCGACCGCCTCGGTGGCGTACGCGGGATTCATGAAGTGGATGCCGATGATCCACTCCGGCCGGCTCGTCTCGGCCGCCAGCCGCTGGATCGAGATGCTCGACGTGTTGACGCCGATGCCGACGTGCGGCGGCAGCGCCGCGTCGAGCCGGGCGTAGAGGTCCCGCTTGACCGCCCAGTCCTCGGTGACGTTCTCCACCACGAACTCGCAGCCGGCGAGGTCGCCGAGGTCGACGCTGTACCGCGCCCGTTCGGCCAGCTCGGCACGGGTGAGCCGGCCGAGGCCCGGCCGGAACAGCGGCGCGAACCGGACCCCCTCGGCCACCTTCACCGCCGCCGCAGCCAGGGTCTGCTCGTCGCGGTCCACGAAGACGACGTCGAAATCGTGCAGAAGGAAGTCGGCCCCGACGCTCGTGCCGATCGCTCCCGCCCCCACGACGCCGATACGCCGCCGCGTCGCTGCTGCTGAGTCGCTCATCACCCTTGGTCTTCCTTGTTGTCGTACGCGGTGGAGAACTGCTCGACCACCCAGGTGCCGAACTGGACGGGCTCGTAGCGCGGCGGATCGTCCTCGCCGCAGCACTCCGGCACCGGTTCGATGACCGCGTCGAAGGCGGGTTCGAAGAAGAACGGCATCGAGTAGCGGTGCCGCCCGCCCGGGAACCGCACCCGGTGCCAGGTGGCGGTGTAGCGGTCGTTCGTCCAGCGCTGCATCATCAGGCCGATGTTGACCAGGAGCGTGCCGGGGATGTGCGGCGCGTTGACCCACTCGCCCTCCGGGTTGCGGACCTCCAGGCCGTCCACCCCGTCCTGCTGGACGATCGCCAGGAACCCGTAGTCGACGTGCGCGCCCATGCCGAACTCGACGTCGTCGAGGCTGCGGTCCGGCTGGAACGGCGGATAGTGCGACAGCCGCAGGTCGCACAGCTCGTCGCCGGCGTACTTCTGGAAGAACCCGGCGTCGAGGCCCAGGCTGAGCGCCATCCCGGTGGCGAGCTGCTCGCCGAGCCGGGTGAGCGAGGTCCACGCCTCCATCATCACCGGCCGGAACTCGGGCAGCGCCGCCGGCCACTGGTCCGGATCGTCGAGCGGGTGCCGGCCGGCGCGGGCGTTCTTCGCCGCCGCGATGGTCTCGGCGTCCCTGCCGGACAGCGGCTGGAGGTCGAGGCACTCGTGGTAGTCCCGCTTCGTCGCCGTCACCTCGGCGAGCATCGGGATGTAACCGCGGAACTGGCTGGTCTGCCCGAGCCGGAGCTTCATCTTCTCCTCGAGCGGCAGGTCGAAGAAGGCCCGCGTCTGCGCCATCATCCGCTCGGACAGACCGTCGGGGAGACCGTGGTTCCGCACGTACAGGAACCCGACGTCACGACAGGCGTCGCCGATGCGCCGCACGGTCTCGTCGAGGGCCGCCGGGTCGGGGTCCTCGACGACCAGGGCGCCCACGTCGATGACCGGGACCTCGTGGAACGTGTGCTGCCTGCTCACTTCGCCACCTCCTGCTCGTCGGCGCTGCGGGGAAAGATCTCGTGCACGCGGGCCCACTCCCGCTCACCGACCACGAACGGCTCGACGGCGTCGCCCTTCTCGCCGGGACGCAGCCACGGGTTGTCCGCCGCGACGGCGACCACCACGTCGGTCCCCTCGGCCGCAGCCGCCTGCGTCGGGTCGATGGGACGCAACACGCTGCCGAGTTCCGGGATGAAGAAGGTGATCACCGAGACCCGGTCGCCGCGCAGGTTGTCGGTGTGCACCCGGTGCCGGCATGCGGGGTAGTAGCCACCGCTCCACAGACCCATCAGCTCGCCGGTGAAGACGACACACGCGCCCGGCGGCGGCGACACCAGCAGCCACTCGCCGTCCTGGGTGCGTACCTCGAGGCCGTCGGAGTCCTGGATGCTCACGGTGAGCATGCCGCTGTCGGTGTGCTCGCCGAGGCGGACGTCCTCGCCCCGGTACTCGTCGCTGTCCCGGTAGTAGATGAGCCGGGAGAACCAGTGCAGGTCCTCGCCGAAGGCCGAGTCGGGCTTGCCGAGGACGTCGTGCTGCCCCATCGACCGGGCGAGCGCCTGGACGACGGTCCGGCCGACCTGCGACACCCACCCGGTGTAGCGGTCCACCGCCGGCCGGAAACCGGGCAGGTGGGTCGGGTCGGGCCACTGGTTCCCGCCGTACATGACGAACCAGTCCTGCGGCTCGGCGTCCGCCGGAGGGATCGCCTCCCGCCCGAACTCCCACGACTCCTTCAGATCCTCGGTGCCGTTGGTCGACTCCTCGCGTGGCGCGACGAAGCCGCGGTAGTGCGGTGAGTGCCGGACGCTGATGGCCGACTTGACCTCGTCCGGAGCGTGGAAGAACCGGCGCGTCTCGACGAACAGGTCCTCGAAGGTCTCCGCCCCGATCTCGGGTCGCAGGTCGAGGTAGAAGAGGCCGATCTGCCGCGTCGCCTGCCGTACCGCCGCGACGGCCTCCGGGTCGTGGGCGGCCAGTGCGCCGATGTGCACGGTCGGAATCGTCATGACGTCACCTCCTTGATGTGTCGTAGCGAAGTACTCGGACCGGCCACGACGGCCCGCACCGTCGCGACGAAACGATCGGTCCAGTCGGCCACCTGAGCGGCGTCGTGCACGCTCGTGCGGTAGTCGACGGTCAACTGCAGGTGGTCGCCCGACTCGATGAGGTCGAGCCGGAGGTCGACGAGGGCCGCTCGGGCCGGCACCGGGCGGAACCGCGCGGACAGGCCCGGGAACTGCGGCGGGGCGACCGCGTGGTCGAGGTTGAAGACGGTACGCAGCGGGAAGACCCCGGCGTCGCCCAACAGGTCGGCGATGTCGGCGAGCGGTAGTTGGTGCGCGAGGCCGTCGAGCACCGACTGCCGCAGGGCGCGATGGTGGTCCTGGAGCGTGCCGTCGCGGTCGAGGTGGCTGTGGATCGGCAGCATCTCGGCGCAGTAGCCGACGACGGAGACGCCGCGCGGATAGTCGCGACCCGCCACGGGCACCCCGATGACGATGTCGTCCTCGCCGAACTGGTGGTGCACCATGAGCGCGTGCGCGGTGAGCAGCACCTGGAACGGCGTGCTGCCGAACTCCCGGGCGGCCTTGTGCACGGCTGCGGTCAGCTCGGCGTCGATGACCCCGAAGTGCCGGGCGCCCACGTCCTCGGCTGCGGCCGGCGCGGAGTACGGGCGCAGACCGGCGAGCTTCGTCTGCCAGTACGCCCGCCCGCCCGCCACGTCCCGGAGCGCGAGCTGGGCGAGGTGGTCGGTGTACTGCAACGCCGGCCCGGTCGGGCCGGTGCCGGCGTACCCGGCCGCCAGCTCGTCGAGCAGCACGGTCATCGAGATGCCGTCGGAGACGACGTGGTGGGCGTACAACACCAGGTGTTGCTCCGCGCCGCCCCGATGGACCAGGAAGAACCGGGTCAGCGGCCCGGTGGCGAGGTCGAACGGTTCGGTGAGCCGGTCCTGCCACCACTGCTCGTAGGACTGCGCCGTCGCGGCGAGGTCCACGATCTCCAACTGCGGTCGCGCATCCCGGACCGGCCGGCCGTCGCGGAACACGACGCGCAGCGCCTCGTGCCGGTCCACGGTGTGGTCGACCGCCCGCCGGAGCGCCGCCAGGTCGACCGGACCGGTCAGCTCCACGTCCTCGGCCACGATCCAGGCGGGGGCCTGCGGTGCGGCGACGGACCGGGCCAGCAGCGCCTCCTGCGCGGGGGAGAGCCGCGGCGGGACCTCCCCGGTGACGAACCCGCCGTCCCGCATGGCCAGGACGGCTTCGGTGGCGGCGGTGAAGACCCGCTCCACGTCCGCCCGGGTGTGCGCGGTCGACAGGAAGCAGGTCCGCCCCTCCCACAGGTAGATCCCCCGCAGCAGCAGGTGGAAGTGGAACACCTCCATCGCCAACGGCTGGTACGCGTAACTGGCGTTGCCCTTCCAGGTGAACCGGAACAGCGACCCGTAGTGCATCACCCGGATCGGTGCCCCCTCCCGACGGAACATCGTGTTCAGCGTCGTGGCCAGGTAGTCGGTCTCGGCGTTCAACCGGTCCTGGAGGGCCGTTCCCTGCTCACGGAGGTGGCGGAGCATCGCCAACGTTCCCGCGACGGTGGCCGGATGGTTCTCGAAGGTGCTGCCGATGTACGTGGTCTCCGGCACCGCCTGGCCGGGGCCGTCCTGCCAGGCACCGCCGTCGACGGCGTCCAGGTACCGGGCGGCGCCGGCGACCACGCCCACCGGGTGACCGCCGCCCACGCACTTGCCGTACGCGGCGAGGTCGGCCTCGACCCCGAACCACTCCTGCGCGCCACCGAGCTTGACCCGGAACCCGGTGATCACCTCGTCGAAGATCAGCGGGATGCCGGTCCGCGCGGTGATCTCGCGCAGCCGGCGCAGGAACGCGTCGGGTCGTACCCCGGGGTTCCGGCTCTGCACGGCCTCGACGAGCACCCCGCCCAGCTCGTGGGCGTGCTCCTCGATGATGCTCAGCGACCGTTCGCTGTCGTAGGGCAGGATCAGCGCGTCCGCGGCGGCCGACGGCGAGATACCGGGCGCCATCGGTACCGAGACGAGCGGGTCGCCGCTCACGTCGGGCAGGGCCAGCACCCGGTCGTCCTGACCGTGGTACGAGCCGGCGAACATCACGAAACGGGACCGGCCGGTCGCCGCCGCCGCCACCCGCAACGCACCGCGTACCGCGTCGGTGCCGCTGACGGTGAAGAAGGCCCGTTCCTTGCCGGTGATCTCGCAGAACAGCCGGGCGACCTCGTCGGTGCCGTCGACGACCGGACCGACCGAGATGCCCCGGGCGGCCTGCTCGGCGACGGCCTCCGCGACGAAGTCGGGGTTGTGCCCGCAGAGCAGCACCCCGAAGCCCATCGCGAGGTCGACGTAGTCGTTGCCGTCGATGTCGGTGAGGTGGGCTCCGGAGGCGCTGCCCGCGACGATCGGGTAACAGGCCCGTCGGGTCTCCGGCCGTACCGTCCGCATCCGGGTGTCCACCCGGTACGTCCGGTGCGTCCGGGCCCGGTCGAGCGATCCGGCGGTCCGGGCGGTGAACGCGCCGAGCAGCTCGTCGAGGTGGCGGCGTTGCTGGTCGGTGAGCTCGGACAGGGCGGCCTTCGCCACGGTCGGCACCCCGTCCACGGTCGGCACCCCGGACGGCCCGGACCGCGCGGGCGTCCGCCGGTCCGCCGGGGGCGGCGTCCGGGTGGCGTGCGGACCCTGCGCCGACGCGCTGCCGAGCATGTCGAGCTGGCGGTTCATCAGCGCGATCTGCGCCTGGATCAGCTCGTGCAGCCCGCCGTCCTCGCCGGGCTGCCCGGCCGGCGCTGCCGGCACCGCAGGCCCCACCGGTACGGCCGGTGCCGAGGGCCGCTGCGGCACCGGCGGACGACCGTGCGCCCGGAGATCGCCGGCGAGTGCGGCGACGCTGTCGAGCCCCTCGAACAGCTGACCCACGTTGAGCCGTACGCCGTAGCGTTCGTTCACGTCCTGGACGAGACGGGCCATGACCAGCGAGTCGGCCCCCAGCTCGAGGAACGAGGCGGTCGGCGACAACAGGTCCGCCTCGGTCTCCAGGTACTCGGCGAGTTGCTCGGCGACGAACCGGGCCGGATCGTCCGCCGATGCCGATGCCGATGCCGATGCCGATGCCGCCACGGGCGTTGCCTGCGCCACCGGGTGCGGTGGCGCGGCGGCGTCCGGCTGCGGTCGGGCCGGCGTCGACTCCAGCCAGTGCCTGCTGTGCTGGAACGGATATCCGGGCATGCTCACCGGGGCCCTCCCTGGTCCATGGAAACCGTGCCGGTCGAGATCGACGCCGATCGTGTACAGCTCCACGGCAGCGGCGGCCAACTGCTTGCCGTCGTCGAGGTTCTCGGCGAGGGACGACGCCCAGACGATGGGCGCTCCGGTCCAGTTCTGCCGGCCGAGCAGCGTCAGCACCGGTGCCGCGCTGACGTCGAGGGCCACGTCGCAGCCGTGTTCGGTGAGCGACCGGACGCTGTCGGTGAACCGTACCGGCTCGCGTAGCTGCCGGCACCAGTAGTCTGCGTCGATCCGGTCC
Organism: Micromonospora sp. NPDC051925; assembly: GCF_044548625.1. Classification (NCBI taxonomy): domain Bacteria; kingdom Bacillati; phylum Actinomycetota; class Actinomycetes; order Micromonosporales; family Micromonosporaceae; genus Micromonospora; species Micromonospora sp. NPDC051925. The sequence goes on from NZ_JBIUCH010000006.1 coordinate 219,741, forward strand.
ACCATGCCGCCCGTCACGTTCGAGATCAGCGCGACGGTGGGCGGCGCGTACGTCAGCCGCCCGGCGAAGGCCCGGAACTCGTCGGTGACCGCGTCGACCATGGGCGAGTGGGGCGCGTGCGGCACGGTCACCGGACGATGCTGTAGGCCCCGCTCACCGCAGGCGGCCAGCGCGGCGGCGACCCCGTCGCGGGGGCCCGCGACGAGCGTCTCCCGCGGGCCGTTCCAGGCGGCCACGGTGACGTCGGCGATGCCGGCCAGCGCCGCCTCGACCTCGGCGGCGGATGCGAAGACCGCAGCGGTGCGGCCCCGGCCGCCCGTCGCCGCGTCGATGAGCTGTGCGCGGCGTGCCACGAGGGCCAGCCCGTCCTCCAGCCCGAACACGCCGGCGACGTGCGCCGCGGCGAACTCGCCGGTGGAGTGGCCGAGCACCACGGACGGCCGGACTCCCCACGACTCCCAGACCCGGGCCAGCGCGCACTCGACGGCGTAGACGGCGGGCTGCGCGTACCGGGTCTCGTGCAACCTGGGGTCCGGCTCGTCGGCACGGAGCAGGTCGACCAGCCGAACCTCCCAGCCGGCATGGTCGCTCAGCCAACGGTCGCAGGTGTCGACGGTGTCCCGGAAGACGGCATTGGTGGCGTACAACCCGCGACCCATTCCCGGGTACTGCGATCCCTGGCCCCCGAACAGGAACGCGACCACCGGGCGGCGCTTCGCCTCCCGCTGCCGGACCCGGGCCTTCCGGCCACCGAGATGCCCGGCGAGCTGCTCGGCAGCCGCGGCGCCGCTGGTCGCGGAGAGGGCCAACCGGTGCTGGTCACCGGCGTACGCCGCGGCGGCGGCGCAGACGTCGGCGAACGCCTCCGGGGTCTGGCCGGCGGCCAGGACCGGCACGACCTCGGCCGCGAGCGCCCGCAACGCCTCCGGTGTACGGGCGGACAGCGTCAGGACGCGGTGCCCGCCGGCCGGGGCCACCGGCACCGTGCGCTGCGGTGCCCGGCCCACCACGACGTGGGCGTTGGTGCCGCTGAACCCGAAGGAACTCACCCCGGCCAGCTCGCCGGCGAGCGCGGTGGGCTCGGTGGGCAGGGTGACCGGAGTGGACTCCCAGTCGACGTGCGGGTTGAGCTGGCGAAGGTGGGTGGCGGGCGGAATCTCCCCGTGCCGGAGCACCAGGATCGTCTTGATCAGCCCGGCGATGCCCGCCGCGGCCTCCAGGTGCCCGATGGTGGCCTTGAGCGCGCCGACCGGCAACGGGCGCGAGCGGTCGCCGAACACGGCGGTGAGCGCGTCCGCCTCGACCGGATCCCCCAGGGCGGTGCCGGTGCCGTGCGTCTCGACGTACCCGATCTCGTCCGGCGTCGCGCCCGCGTTCGTCAGCGCCGACCGGATCACCGACTGCTGGGCGAGCCCGCTCGGCGCGGTCAGGCCGTTCGTCCGGCCGTCCTGCTCCACCGCGGTGCCCCGGATGACCGCCAGGATCTCCTCGCCGTCGGCGAGCGCCTCGTCGAGACGGCGGAGGACCAGCACGCCGCATCCCTCACCGCGGCCGTAGCCGTCGGCGGAGGCGTCGAACGCCTTGCACACCCCGTCGGGGGCCAGGGCGCCACCGTCCATGAAGGCGGTGAACGTCTCCGGCAGCAGGAGCGCGTTGACGCCACCGACCACCGCGAGATCGGACTCGCCGGAGCGCAGGCTCGACACCGCCAGGTGGACCGCGCTCAGCGAGGACGAGCACGCGGTGTCGATGGAGAGGTTGGGGCCCCGGAACCCGAGATGGTACGAGATCCGCCCACCCGCGACACTGCACGCGTTGCCGGTGATGCCGTACATCGCCGCGGTGTCGGCACCGTGGCGCTCGGCCAGCCGGGCGTACTCCGATTCGGCGATGCCGACGAACACCCCCGTACGGGTGCCCGCCAGCGTTCTCGGATCCCGGCCGGACGACTCCAGCGCGTGCCAGCTGACCTCCAGCAGCAGCCGCTGCTGGGGATCCATCTGGCGGGCCTCGCGGGGCGAGACGTTGAAGAAGTGGTGATCGAAGCCGTCCAGGTCCGGCAGGAAGCCGCCCCGGGCCCGCCACGGCCGCCCCTGCGCGTCCACCGGCGGCGTGTCCCACCTCCCGGCGGGCACGTCACCGATCGCGCTGCCGCCCTCCCGTACCAGCTGCCAGAACTGCTCGATGGTCGCGGCGCCCGGGAAGCGGCAGGCCATGCCCACGACGGCGACGGGCCGGGTCGCCGCGCCCTGGAGTTCGGCGATGGACGCGCGCAGGGTGCGGATCGTCCGGGCCGCCTTGCGCAGCCGGTCGAGATCGTCGGAACTTTCCGTCGGCGACAACTCACTCCATCCCTTCGTCGAGTTCCCCGAGTTCCTCGTCGAGGATGCGGCGGAGGTTCTCCGCGTCCGCCTCGTCCAGGTCCCGGGTGCGCGGCAGGCGAGGGCCCGGTGCCGGGGCTCCGGGCGGCGGGGGCGCCAGCCGGGCGAGGAGGTAGCCGGCCATGTCGCCCAGCGACGGGTGGTCGAAGACCGCCGACGCCGGCACCGACACCGTCAGGTCCCGTTGGATGCACTGGCGGAACTCGATGAGGACCAGCGAGTCCACCCCGACGTCGGCGAAGAGCGTCCGGTCGTCCAGCGGCACCCGCGCCGGCAGTCCGGTGAGGCGGCGGACCAGACCCGCCAGGTAGTCCGTCATCGCCGCCGGGGTGCGGGGCCGGTCCGCCCCGGTGGGCCCGGCCGGCGACGCGGCGGGCTGCCCGGGAGACGTCGCCGGAGTCCGGTTGGGATCGACGATGACGGTGGCGGGCGTCGCGGTGCCGGCGGTGACGAGCCGGCGCAGGACGGTGACGCCCGTGTCCGGGTCGATCTTGCGGACGCCGTCCAGGCTCGCGGCCATTCCGGCCCCGGCCCACGGCCCCCAGGCGATCGAGAGCCCCGGCAGGCCGTCCGCCCGGCGTCGGGCGACCAGCCCGTCGAGGTACGCGTTCGCCGCGCCGTACGCACCCTGACCGCCGCGCTCCTCGACAGCGGTGACCGACGAGAAGACCACGAAGAACTCCGGGCGGTGCTCCCGGGCGACCCGGTCGAGCACGGCCCCGCCGGACACCTTGGGTCGCAGGACGGTGGCGAACCGCTCGGCGCTCTGGCCGCGCAGGACACCGTCCTCGAGGACGCCGGCGGCGTGCACGATCCCGCCCAGCGTGCCGGTACGCGCGACGGCCTCCCGCACGTCCGCCTCCACGGCCACGTCGCCGGCCACGAACTCCACCTCGGCACCCCGGTCGCGCAGGTCGTCGACCACCGTGCCGGCCGGCGTGCCGCGCCCCATCAGGACGAGCCGGCGTACCCCCGCGTCCGCCAGCATCCGGGTCGCCCGCAGGCCCAGCGCGCCGGTGCCGCCGGTCACCAGGACCCCGGCCGTCGCCGGTAGTTCCACGGGCGTCGGCGGCACGAGCACGAGCTTGCCGACGTGCCGGGCGCGCTGCATGTACCGGTACGCCTCGGCCGCCTCCGTCATCGGGAAGGCCCGCAGGGGCAGCGGCGTGAGCTCCCCGGTACCGAACCGGGGGAGGAGGTCGGCGAACAGGCGCGCGACGAGGGTGCGGTCCTGCTCCGTGACGTCACCGAAGTCGAAACGGTGGTACCGCACGTCGGGCCGGACCCGCTGGGCCTGTTCGGTGCTCCAGACGCCCACCCGCCCGAGTTCGACGAACCGGCCACCGTGGGCCAGGGCCCGCAGGCCGGCCTCGATGCTGTCGCCGCTGAGGCTGTTGAGCACCACGTCCACGCCACGCCCGCCGGTGAGGTCGAGGACCCGCTCGGCGAACCCGGTGCTCCGGGAGTCGAGGACGTGGTCGACCCCGATCCGCCGCAGGACGTCGTGCTTCGGCGCGCTCGCCGTGCCGAACACCTCCGCGCCCGCAGCCCTGGCCAGCGCGACGGCGGCCTGCCCGACACCGCCGGCCGCGGCGTGGATCAGCACCCGCTCCCCGGCGCGCAGCTCCGCCAGGTGGTGCAGGGAGTACTCGGCGGTGAGGAACGCCAGCGGCAGGGTCGCGCCCTGGGCGTGACTCATGCCGGCGGGCAGCGGCGCGGTGTGCGCCGCCCGGACGTTGACGTGCGTGGCGAAGGCATGCTCCGTGTACGCGACGACGTCGTCGCCGACAGCCCGGTCCGTGACCCCCGGCCCCACCGCCACCACGACCCCCGCGCACTCGAAGCCGAGGGGGACCTCGTCGGCCCGGGTGATGCCGAGGTCGTCGGCGTAGTGCTCGGCCAGCATGCCGAGGGAGATGAGCACGTCACGGAAGTTCAGCCCGGCCGCGCGTACCGCGATCTCGACCTCGCCGGGTCCGGGCGGCCGGCGGTCCAGCGGGACCATCGTCAGGGCGTCCGGGCTGCCGTACCCGGTGAGGACGAGCCTCGCCGGCTCGGGCCGGGTGGGCGGATCCGCCTCGGCGAACGACTCCCGGTAGGTCTGGCCGGCACGGATCACCAACCGGTCGCCGGAGTCCGGATCGGCGATCCGGGCCGCCGCCTCGGCCAGATCCGACTCGTCCGCCACGTCGACGGCACGGCAGCGCAGGTCGGGGTACTCGGCGGAGACGGTCCGCGAGAAGACCCAGACCGCGGTCTGGGACGGCGTCACCACGCAGGCGTCGACGGGCTGCGCGCCACGGGTCAGCACCGTCAGCGTGGGCGGCGTGAGGCGGTCACCCAGCCGGCGTACGTGCCGGAGCAGGGTGTCGAGGAACCGGGTGGTCGCGTCGGCGTCGTCACCCGTCGGCGCGAACGCGGCGACGACGTGGACGGCCCCGCCGGGCCCCTCGTCGAGGTCGCCGTCCAGGTCACGTCGGGGGCAGCCGAGGGCCCCGGCCACCGTCGCCGCCCATGGCGTGTCGTCGGCGAGCAGCAGCAGACCCTCCGGCCGGGCGGCGGTCGCCGTGGTCGGCGCAGCCGGCTGCCACTCCTGCCGGGCGAACCATCCGCGTTCCCGCTGGTGCCCGGCGAGGGCCTCCCGGTCGACGACGCGGTCCCGGAAGCCGTCGAGGACGCCGACCGGCTCGCCGTCCGGGGCGAGGATCGTCAGCCGCCAGGTGCCGTCGTCCGCCCGTCGACCGTGGACGTACCGGGCCCGGTGCAGGGCCGATCCGTCGAGGGTGAGCCGGCCCAGCGCGAAGGGCAGCCGGGCTGCGGTGTCGTCCGTGGCCCGCGTCGCCTCGGTGAGCTGGAAGCAGGCGTCGAGGAGCCCGGGATGCACGCTGTCGGGGTGCGGTGCCGGCGGCTGCGGCTGCGGCGTCAGCTCGGCGAGTGCCTCGTCGGCACCGACCCGCACCGCCGTGAGCCACCGGAACGCCGGCCCGAGGTCGACGCCCCCGGCGGCGAGACGCTCGTACAGGGCGACCGGGTCGACGGTGCGGTCGAGGCGGGACCGGAGCACGACCGGATCGAGCCGTTCGCCCAGGACGGGCGCGGCGCTGGCGCGTACCTGCCCGACGGCATGGGTGACACGTCCGTCGGGGGTGACGGTCTCCAGCGTGCACTCCCGCTGGGCGGTGCTGCCGTGCAGCCTGGCCTGGACCCGTACGGCGTCCTCCGCGGGCACGGCGAGCGGGGCGGGAAAGACCAGGTCGACGAGGTCGACGTGCCGGCCCCCGGCCTCGACGCGGGCCGCGTCGAGGAGGACCGCCAGGTGGAACGCGGCCGGTGCCACGACGTCACCATGGATCCGATGCTCCGCCAGCGCGGCGGTCGCGGGGGTGAGCCGGGTCTGGGCCACCAGCGAGCCGTCCCCGGTGTCCTCGACGAGATCGGTGAACACGCCGTGCCGCGGGTGGGCGGCCGGTGGTGGCTCGGGCAACCAGTACCGTTCCCGCTCGAAGGGGTAGGTCGGCGCGGCGACGCGTACGGTGTCGTGGTCGCCCTCGAACGCCCGCCAGTCGACGTCGGCCCCGCGCTCGTAGCATTCGGCCAGGCCCGCCGCCAGGGTCGACCACTCCTGTCCGGGCCGGATGCTCGGCACGAACCGCACGTCCTCCCGATCGGCCAGGCAGTCGCGGGCGAACCCCAGCAGGACCGCCTTCGGGCCGATCTCGACGAAAAGGTCGGCCCCCGCGTCGGCGGCGGCCCGGATGCCGTCGGCGAACCGCACCGGGCTCACCAGATGGTCGGCCCAGTACTCCGGCCGGGTGACGAGCTCCGGGTCGGCGACGCCGTGGACGTTGGCGACGATCGGGATCTGCGGTCGGCGCAGTGGCACCTGCGCGACGACCCCGGCGAACGCGGCGGCGGCCTCCGTCATCAACGGCGAGTGGAAGGCGTTCGACACCGCCAGCCGACGCACCCGTACCCCGTCGGCCCGCAGCCGCGCCTCCGCCGCGCCGACCTGGTCCTCCGGACCCGAGATCACCGTCTCGTGCGGACTGTTCACCGCGGCCACGGCGGTCCTGTCGAGGTCGCCGACGGCGGCGGCGGTGGTCTTCTCGTCCGCCGCGACGGCGGTCATCACCCCGTCACCCGGCCCCTCCGCCATGAGTCGGCCACGGGCGACGACCAGCCGCAGCGCGTCGGCCACGGAGAGCGTGCCGGCCACACAGGCGGCGGTCAGCTCGCCGACGCTGTGCCCGACGAGGACCGTCGGGGTGACACCCCACGACTGCCACAGGCGGGCCAGGCCGAGTCCGAGCACGAAGAGGCCGGGCTGGGTCCAGGTGGTGTGCGCCAGGTCGCCGCCGGAGCCCTCGAACATGACGGTGCGGATGTCGGTGCCGGTCAGCTCCCGGATCGCGGGCACGCACTCGTCCACCGTCGCCCGGAACACCTCGGCGGTGGCGTACAGCTCCGCACCCATGCCCACCCACTGCGCCCCCTGGCCGGTGAACAGGAAGGCGACTGTCGGCTTCCGCGCCGGGGGAGGCGGCACCGCGTTCCGGCGCTCACCGAGCCGCTCGACGAGTTCGGCGCTCGTCTCGCCGGTCACCGCCACCCGTACGGGCAGGTGGGCCCGGCCGGTGGCGGCGGTGAGACACAGCGCCGTGACGTCGGCGTCGTCGCGCAGGGCGTCGGCGTACCGGTCGAGCAGGACGGCGAGGGCGGCCGGCGTACGTGCCGACACGGGCAGCACCCGGGCCGGACGCCGGGGCCCGGTGGTGGCCCCGCGGGCCGGGGGCGGACCGAGCACGAGGTGCGCGTTGGTGCCGCTCATGCCGAACGAGCTGACCCCCGCGTAGCGCCGATCCGCCGGCCAGGGCCGGGTGTTCGACGGGATCGAGAACGGCAACGCGTCCCAGTCGACGTGCGGGTTCGGTGGTTCGGCGTGCAGGCTGCGCGGGACGAGCCCGTGCGCGATGGCCAGCACCGTCTTGATCACCGAGGCGGCACCGGCCGCGCCCTCGGTGTGACCGATGTTCGACTTCACCGAGCCGAGCCAGACCGGCCCGGTGACCGTGCCGAAGACCGAGGCGAGCGCGTCGATCTCGATGGGGTCGCCGAGCAGCGTGCCGGTGCCGTGGGCCTCGACGTAGCCGATCTCCTGTGGACCGACCCCCGCGCGGCGCAGGGCCGCACCGACAAGCGCCGCCTGGGCGGCTCCGTTCGGCGCGGTCAGGCCGCTGGCGGGGCCGTCGTGGTTGACCGCGCTGCCACGGACCACGGCGAGCACCGGGTCACGGTCGGCCAGGGCGTCATCCAGCCGCTTGAGCACGATCATCCCGCAGCCCTCGCTGCGCCCGAATCCGTCGGCCGCGGCGGAGAAGGTCTTGCACCGCCCGTCTGGCGACAGCGCGCCGGTCCGGGCGAGGGCCAGCGTCGTTTCCGGCGCGAGCCGCAGGTGCACCCCGCCCGCGAGGGCCACGTCGCACTCGCCGGACCGGAGCGCCCCGATCGCCTGGTGCATGGCGACCAGCGCGCTGGAGCACCCGGTGTCGACCGCCAGGTTGGGGCCGTTCAGGCCCAACACGTGCGAGATCCGGCCGGCGGCGAAGCACGCTCCCGTGCCGGTGGCGTCGTACGGGTCGACGACACCGCTGCGCTCGGTCAACCGGTCGACCAGCTTCGCGTAGTCGTTCTCGGCGTACCCGACGTACACCCCCGTCCGGGAACCCCGGAGCAGCTGCGGTGACTGCCCGGCGTGCTCCAGCGCCTCCCAACTGACCTCGAGCAGCATCCGGGCCTGCGGGTCGGTGCGGGTGGCCTCCCGGGGGGACATGCCGAAGAAGGCCGCGTCGAACCTGTCGACGTCAGCAACGAAGCCGCCCCGCCTGCTGTACATCTTGCCGGGGGCGGCGCGGTCCGGGTCGTAGAAGCGGTCGACGTCCCACCGGTCGGCGGGGATGTCGCTGATGGCGTCCACCCCGTCGAGGAGCAGCCGCCAGTACGCGTCGAGGTCCGCCGCCCCGGGGAAGCGGCACGCCATGCCCACCACGGCGATCGGCTGGTCCGCCCGCTCCAGGCGGCGTTCGAGCGAGTCGATGACCGCGACGGATCGTCGCAGCGCCTCACGGAGCTCAGCCTCGTTCACGTACTCCCCCTCCGGCGCTGGTCTGCGGTGCGTGCTGTGCCCCGAACCGCGTCATCACATGCCTTGGATCTCGCGGTAGCCACGATCGACGCGGGCGAGCAACGCGGCCAGTTCGTCGTCCCCCTCCGGGGCGGTGACCTCCGGTGCGACGGGCGGCGCGGTGCGCGGTGGTTCCGCCTCGGCCAGGCCCAGGTCGGCCCGCAGCCGCTCGACGAGCCGTGCCACCGTCGGGAAGGCGAAGGCCACGGTGGAGGGCAGCCGGACGCCCAACTCCGCCTGCAACCGGGTACGCAGCTCCAGGACCGTGAGCGAGTCGAAGCCCATGTCGAAGAAGCCCTCGTGGTCGTCCACCGGCCCGCTGATCCGCAGCACGTCGCGTACCACCTCCACCACGTGTTCCCGCAGCGCCGTGGTGTCCTCGACCCGCACCTGCCGCGCGGTGGGCTCCTCGGGGCCGTCCGCCGGGGCGGCCACGGCGTCGAACATCCCGGGCGGGCAGGACTCGGCGAGCGCCGCCCGGAACCGCGACCAGTCGGCAGGGGCCACCACCACCCGGGCCGGCACGTCGGGGTCGGACAGCAGCGCGAGCAGCGTGGCGGTCCCGGCGGCCGGGTCGATCATCCGCAGGCCCATCGCCTCGTGCAACGCGGCCTCGCCGGACGCCATCCCCGGGCCGGCCCAGGGCCCCCACGCCACCGAGATCGCCGGCAGGCCCGCCGCGCGGCGGCCGGCCACCAGGCCGTCGAGGTACGCGTTCGCGGCCCCGTACGCGCCCGACCCACGCGTCGGCACCACCGCGGCGAGCGACGAGTAGGCCACGAAGAACCGGGGCTGCAGCGGTCGGCTCAGCTGATCCAGCAGGTGTCCACCGCGTACCTTCACCCGCAGCACCGCGGCGAACCGCTCGGGGCTCTGTTCCGTGAGCGGTCCGTCGTCGAGCACCCCGGCGGCGTGCACGACACCGGCGAGCGGGGTGGCCTCGTCGAGCGCGCGACGGACGTCCTGCTCCGCCGTGACGTCGCCCCGGACGAGCCGGACGTCCACCCCGTCACCCCGGAGCCGGTCGACGACCATCCGCGCGGCAGCCGAGGGCGCGCTACGGCCGAACAGGACCAGGTGCCGTACGCCCGCGGCAGCCAGGTCCTGCGCGAGGCGCAGGCCGAGCGCGCCCAGCCCGCCGGTGACGAGCACGGCCCCGGGCGGTGGCTGCCAGGGCGGGCCGGCGGAGATCGGCACCGGTGTGAGCACGGGCGTCAGCCGGCGGATGCCGTCCAGCCGGACGAACCGGTGCCCCGCCGGGGCGGTGAGCTCGGCCGCGAGCAGGCCGGGCCGCACGTCGACGGCGACGTCGACGGCGAGGCAGTCGAGGGCCGGGTACTCGGCCTGCACGGTACGCATCAGGCCCCAGAGCGCGACCTGACCGGGGTCGGCCGCCTCGGCGACCGCGCCGCGCGTCACCAGGACCAGCCGGGGCGGTACGGCCCGCGAGGCGAGGTCACGGGCCACCGACAGGAGTTCGGCGCAGGCGGCGGCCGTCCGCTCGGGATCCCCGCTGGTGGCCGGGGCGGCGTAGACGACGTCGCTGACCCGGGTGTCCGGCTCCAGCCGGCCGGTACGGCACGGCAGGCTCACCGCACCGGCCAGCGACTCGGCGTCCGGCCCGACGAGCAGACCGTCGAACCTGCGCGGTGGGCCGACCGGCCGCCGCTGCTCGTGCCAGGCGGTGTGGACCACGTCGAGCGGGCGCACCTGGCGGCCCCGGCCGGTGGTGTCGGTCAGCGCCCAGTGGCGTTCCCGCTGGAACGGGTACGTCGGCGCGGCGACGAACCGGCGGCCGGTGGCGTGCCGCCGGGTGACGGCGGCCCAGTCGATGTCGGCACCGCTGTCGTACAGCCGGGCCAGGCTGTCCAGCAGGGTCTCCCGTTCCCGGCCGCCGCGCAGGCTCGGCAGCCGCCGGGCAGCCGCCCAGTCCTGGCCGGCGATGCCGAGCAGCACCGGTTCCGGACCCAGCTCGACCAGCGTGTCCACGCCCGCCTCGCGCAGCGTCTGCACACCACTGTGGAACAACACGGGCTTCATGGCGTGCTCGCGCCAGTAGTCGGCGTCGGTCGTCGTGACGACCGTACCCGTGAGGTTCGAGACCAGAGGGATCTCCGCCGTGCGGTACGTGAGGCGGCGGGCGAACGCGGTGAACGGCTCGGCGAAGTCGGCGAGCAGCGGTGAGTGGAACGCGTGCGACACGGTGAGCCACCGATGTGTCACGCCCCGGGCGGTCAGCGCGTCGAGGACCGGCCGCAGTTCGTTCTCGTCGCCCGTCAGCACGGTGCTCTCGGCACCGTTGACCGCGGCGACGGCCGACCGGGACGCTCCGGCCAGGAGCGGCTCGACCTGCGCGACGCCGCACCGGACGGCGACCATCACCCCGGGCGGGCACTGCTGCATGAGGCGGGCCCGCTCGGCCACCAGGCGCAGGGCGTCGGGCAGCGTCAGGATCCCGGCCACGCAGGCCGCCGTGTACTCCCCGACGCTGTGGCCCAGGACGTGGTCGGGGCGGACGCCCCACTCCCGCCACAGCCGTGCCAGCGCGTAGCCGACGGCGACCAGCGCGGGCTGGGTGAAGCGGGTCTCGTGGATTTGCTCCCCGGATTCGAACAGCAGCTTCGGTAGGGGCACCGGGAGCACCGGACCCAGGATCTCGGCGCACTCCTCGATGGCGGCGCGGAACACCGGCTCGGTCCGGAACAGCTCGGCGGTCATCCCCGGCCGTTGGGAGCCCTGGCCGGTGAACAGGAACGCCACCCTGGGCCGCTGCCCGGTGGGGTCGGCGGGCCCCGGCCGCCGCAGGGCGGCGTCGAGCTCCTCGACTGTCGTTCCGACGGCGCACCGACGCCAGGGGAGATGGCTGCGGCCGACGGCGGCGACCAGGGCGAGCGCCGCCGGGTCGGCGGTCGTGCGGAGCTGCCGGCGGTAGGCGTCCGCCAGGTCGGCGAGGGCCTGCGGGTGACGCGCCGACAGCGGTAGCAGCAGCGGACCGTCGGCCCCGGCGGGCGGCGCGGCGGCGTGGTCCGTGTCCAGCGCGCCGACCTGCTCCATGGCCAGCGGGCCGACCTGGTCCGCGCCCGACGCCGCGGCGACCTGGTCCGCGTTCGGTGCGGCGGCGGCCTGCTCTGCGGGCGGTGCGCCACCCTCATCCGTGGCCGGCGTGGCAGCCTGGTCCGCCGTCGGTTCGGCGACGACCAGGTGGGCGTTCGTGCCGCTGAAGCCGAAGGAGCTGACGCCCGCGATCCGGCGGGCGTCGCCCGGCCACGGCTCGCCAGTGGACGGCACGCGGACCGGGATGTCGTTCCAGTCGATGCGGGGATTGGGCCCGGTCACCTGAGGCGTCGGCGGTATCTCCCCGTGTCGCAGCATGAGCAGCACCTTGAGCAGGCTTGCGATGCCGGCTGCGGACTCCGCGTGGCCGATGGCGGCCTTGACCGAGCCGATCCGCAGGTGGTCACGACGCCCGGCGAAGACGGCACCGAGCGCGTTGACCTCGATCGGGTCACCGAGGGCGGTGCCGGTGCCGTGCGCCTCCACGTATCCCACGGCGTCCGGCTCCACCCCGGCGTCGCGCAGCGCCGCGCGGATCACCTCCTGCTGGGCGGGACCGTGCGGCACGGTCAGACCGCTGCTCCGGCCGTCCTGGTTCACGGCGCTGCCGAGGATCAGGCCGAGGACCCGGTCGTGCGGGCCGACGTCCGACGCCCGCTTGAGCACCACGAGACCGCCGCCCTCGGCGCGTACGTAGCCGTCGGCGGCGGCGTCGAACGGAAGGCAGCGTCCGGTGGGCGACAGCATGCCGGCCCGGGTGAGGCTGCGGCTCTCGTGTGGCGTGACCATCCTGTTGACCCCGCCGGCCAGGGCCAGGTCACACGTGCCGTCCCGGAGGTGCCGGACGGCGAGGTCCACCGAGACCAGCGAGGACGAGCACGCCGTGTCGATCGACAGGGCCGGCCCCCGGGTGCCGAAGACGTACGCGAGCCGCCCGCTCGCCGTGCTGGGCGTGGCGCCGGAGGAGAAGTACCCGTCGAGGTCGTCCTCGTGGGTCATGCCCTCGCGGTAGTCGATGTTGCTGATGCCGACGAAGACACCTGTCGGCTCCGGAACCGACCGGCCGGGAATGCCGGCGTCCTCGAACGCCTCCCAGGCCAGCTCCAGCAGCAGACGTTGCTGGGGGTCGAGAGTGACGGCCTCCCGACCGGAGATTCCGAAGAACCGGGCGTCGAAGTCGCGGAGGGCGCCGACGAAGCCACCGGCGTCGACGAAACTCCCGTCCACCGGCCAGCGGTCGTCCGGCACGGGCCCCAGGGCGGACTTCCCACCGGACAGCAGGTCCCAGTACGCCGCCGGGTCCGGTGCGCCCGGCAGCCGGCAGGCCATCCCCACCACGGCGATCGGCTCGTGCCGGCGGGCCGCCGCGGTCTCCAACTCGTCGATGCGGGCGAGCGCCCTGCGCAGCAGCGGACCGTAGTCGACACTCATCGGATCCCGAGCCTCTTCGCCAGCAATGCGGCCACCTCGTCGATCGACTGTTCCTCCGCCGACGCCTCGTCGGACGGCTCGTCGGTCGGCAGATCAAGGACGACGAGCAGGTGCTCGGCGAGCCCCGCCACCGTCGGATGGTCGAACACCGCCGTCTGACCGAGCCGGACGGCGAACGCGCTCTGCAGCCGGTTGCGCAGCTCCAGCGAGGCCAGCGAGTCCAGGCCGAGCGAGAAGAGCCCGGCGTCGGTGTCCAGGCGCGGCACGCCGAGCACCTCCGCGACGATGTCGTGGACGTACTCCTCGGCGAGCTTGCGCCGGTGGTCGGGCGTCGCCTCGCGCAGCCGGTCCGGCAACCCACCGGCGTCGGGCCGTCCCACCGGCTCGGCCGGCAGCAGATCACGCACCGGACCCGGAGGTGTGGCGTGGTGCGCGGCGTATCGCGGCCAGGTGTGCGCCAGGACAGCCACCACACCGTCGTCCGGTGGCGCCGCCAGGATCGCCCGGAATGCCCCGGTGGCCTCCCGCAGCGGCAGCACGCCCTCACCGAGCCGGTCGAGGCGCTCCTCGAGGCCGGCTCGGGCCGTCATGCCCGTCTCCGCCCACGATCCCCACTGGATGGACACCGCGGGGAGTCCGGCGGCGCGTCGGGCCGCCGCGAGGCCGTCGAGGTACGTGTTGGCCGCCGCGTAGTTGCCCTGCCCGGCGGTGCCGAGCAGGCCGGACGAAGAGGAGAACAGGACGAAGTGGGCGAGGCGGAGGTGGGCGGTGGCGCGGTGGAGGGCGAACGCGCCGCCCGCCTTGGCGGCCCACGCCTCGTCGAAGCGCTCGGGGGTCTGCGACTCCAGGAGACCGTCGGCGAGCGTGCCGGCGAGGTGGTGCACGCCGACCAGCGGGGGCATCTCCCGCTCGACCGCGGCCACGAGCGCGGCGACCTGCTCCCCGTCGCTGACGTCGGCGGTGAACGTACGCACCTCGACGCCGGAGACGGCGAGGGCGCCGATCCGCTCCCGTGCGTGCTCGCCGGGCTGCTGGCGGCCGACGAGGGCGAGGTGGCGCACACCCATGGCGGCCAGCGTCGCGGCGACCTCGAGGCCCAGGCCGCCCAGGCCGCCCGTGACGAGGTGGGTGCCGTCGGGGCTGATCGTCAGGTCGTCCGGCTGGTCGGTGTCCGGCCGCAGCCGCAGGACCCGGCGTCGCCCGTCGTACAGCGTCACCTCGTCGGCGACCCGGGCGGCCGTCTCCGCGACGATCGCATCCGGGTCCGCGCCGTGCGCGGGCAGGTCGACGAGGGACGGCAGGCTGTCGGGACGCTCCTGACCGAGGACCCGGGTGAGTCCCCAGAGCGCGGTCTGCGCGGGCCGGGGGGAACTGCCCCACGCCTGGCGGGTGAGGACCGTCACCGACGGTGGGGACGGCAGGTCCAGCAGGCCCCGGAAGCAGCCCAGCAGCGACAGGGTCAGATCCCGGGCCGGGCCGGCGTCGGGGCCCGGGTCGGGACTCTCCGCAGGCCAGGCGAGCAGCACGGCGTCCGGCTGCTCCCGGGAGACGGCCTCGGCCAGGCCGGTGGCGTCGGCGACGACCCGGCACCGGACACCCTGGCGTTCGGCCGCGCCCGCGACGGAGTGCGCCAGCTCGGCGCCGACGGCGATCCACGAGCCTGCCGGCGGCGCGACCGGGGGCAGCGACTGCTCCACCCACACCGGCCGGTACCGCCGGCGTCGCCACCGGCCGGCGTCCGCGTCCCCGGCCATCGCCTCGGCGGTCGCCTGCCGCAGCAGCACGCCCGACATGACGACCAGGACCCGCCCGTCGTCGTCGTAGAGGGTGATGTCCCCGACCAGCGAGCGGGGATCCGGGTCGTCGGTCGGCCGCAGCTCGGCGTGACACCAGGCGCTCCCCGGCGTCCCGGCCTGGTGCAGGGTGACCCGCTGGGCCCCGACCGGAATGTACGTGCGTTCGGCGAACGGCCGGGGGTACGTCACCGTGAGCGCGAGCAGACACGCCTCCAGCAGGATCGGATGCACCGCGTGCAGATGGGCCGCCGAGGTCACCCGGGACGGCAGTTCGATGCGGGACAGGCATCCCGAGCCGTCACGCCACAGCGCCCGGGTGACCTGGAACCACTCGCCAAGATCGATGAGTCGACCGCGCTCGCCGCGGTAGATCTCCTCGGGAGAGACCGGTGTGACGAATCTCCGGCGCAGCGACGCCAGCTCGGCGACGGGCGACGCCGCACCGGCCGTGAGGGTGCCGGTGGCGTGCCGCGCCCACGGCCCCGCCCCGACGGTGGACCGGGAGTGGATCTCCACCGCGTGGCCGTCCGCGACCGGCTTCAGCACCACGTGCAGGTCGCGGGCCTCGGTGTCGTCGGCGAAACGCATCGCCTGGTGGATGAGGAAGTCGTCGAGGGCGGGCCGGAGCAGGCCGAGCTCCCCGGCGGCGGCGAACGCGAGGTCCTGGTACGCGACCCCGGGCAGCACCACGCGCCGGAAGATGCGGTGCTGGGTCAGCCACCGTGGGTGGTCCGGGTCGACCTGGGAGACGAACCGGATCTCACTGCTGCCCGGCTGGTCCACGCGGTCCCCGAGGAAGACACCGGCGGCCCGGCCCGGCCCGGTGCGCGTCACCCGGCGGACGGGTTCGATCCAGTGCCGGGTGCGCTGCCACGGGTAGGCGGGCAGCCCGACCCGCTCACCGTGCCCGTGGACGCCGGACCAGGCCACGTCCCGACCGTCCAGGTACAGCCGGCGCAGCGAGTCGAGCAGCTGTTCGCGTCCGGCGCCTTCGCGCAGGGTCGGTACGACCAGCACACCCTCGCGGGCGGCGAACCGGACCAGGGTCGGCTTCGGCGACACCTCGACGATCGTGGTGACTCCGTGGTCCTCGACGGCGCTGTCCACGCAGCGGGCGAAGTGGACGGTCTCCCGGGCGTGCCGTACCCAGTGCTCGGCGTCGAAGGCCCACACGGCCGCCCCGGTGCGGTTGGCGAGCACGGGAATGCGGGGCGCGCGGTAGCTCACCCGCTCGGCCAGCACGCGGAACTCGTCGAGCATCGGGTCCATCAGCGCGGAGTGGAAGGCATGCGAGACGCGCAACCTGTTGTGCCGCCAGCCGCGACGGTCCGCCTCGGCGCGGACCCGGTCGATCAGCTCGGCGGCACCGGACAGCACCACCGAGTCGTGGCCGTTGACCGCCGCCACGCTCACGTCGTCGCCGATCCCGTCGAGCAGATCGGCGACGGCGTCGGGTGGGGCGAGCAGCGACAGCATCGCCCCGCCGTCGGGCAGCGCGTCCATCAGGCGACCCCGGGCCACCACGAGGCGCAGCGCGTCCGGGAGGGACAGGACGTCGGCGAGGCAGGCCGCCACGAACTCGCCCACACTGTGCCCCGTCACGACGTCCGGCTGCACGCCCCAGGACTGCCAGAGCCGGGCGAGCGCGTACTGCACCGCGAAGAGGGCGGGCTGGGCCCAGGCCGTCCGGTCCAGGTCGCCGCCGACGCCGTCGAAGACGAGTTCGCGCAGGTCGGTGCCGGTTGCCCGGCGGACCTCCGCGGCGCAGTCGTCGAGGACCGACCGGAACACCGGGTAGGTGGCGTAGAGGTCAGCGCCCATGCCGACCCACTGGGCGCCCTGGCCCGCGAAGACGAAGGCGACAGCCCTCTCGGCGCGTGGCCCGTGCACGGTCGCACGTCCCAGGAGCTCCGCCGCCTCCCTGGCGTCGGTGGCGAGCACGGCGACCCGGTACGGGTGCTGGGTACGCCCGAGCGCCGCCGACCGGGCGACGTCGGCGAGGTCGGCCCCGTCCGTGGTGAGCAGGGCCTGGTACCGGGTGACCAACGCGTGGGCCGCCTCCGGGGCGCGGGCGCTCACCGGCAGCAGCACCGGGCCGGCCGGCGCGGTGGTCGCGAGGGACGCCGACGCACGCTCCGGCGCCTGGGTGAGGACGAGGTGGCTGTTGGTGCCACCCATGCCGTGCGAGCTGACCGCCGCCACCCGGGGCCGTCCCGCCGGCCACGTCTCGGTGGTGGTCGGCACCCGCAGCGCGCTGGACGCGAAGTCGATCTCCGGGTTGGGGGTACGGAAGTGCAGGCTCGCCGGGATCACCCCGTGGTGGACGGCGAGCGCGGTCTTGATCAGTCCGGCGATGCCGGCGGCCTCGTCGAGGTGCCCGATGTTGCTCTTGACCGAGCCGACCGCGACGCTGGCGGGCGCGGTGCCGCCCACCGCCCGCAGGGCCTGGTCCAGACCGGCCACCTCGATCGGATCGCCGAGCGGCGTGCCGGTGCCGTGTGCCTCGATGTAACCGAGTTCGGACGCGCGGACCCCGGCGTCCGCCAGGGCGGCGGCCACCACCTCGGCCTGCCGGGCGGCGCTCGGCGCGGTGAAACCGAGCTTGTCGACGCCGTCGTTGTTGACGGCGGAACCGGCCACCACGGCGTAGACGCGGTTGCCGTCGGCGATCGCCGCCGAGAGCCGTTTGAGCAGTACGACGCCGCAGCCGTTGCTGAAGATCGTGCCGGATGCGTCGGCGTCGAAGACCCGGCTCCGGCCGTCGCGCGAGCGGATCAGGCCGTCCTCGTACAGGTAGCCGGCGGACTGCGGCACCACCACCGACACGCCACCGGCGAGAGCGAGGTCGCACTCGCCCGCCAGCAGGGCTCGACGGGCCAGGTGCACCGCGACCAGCGAGCTGGAACAGGCCGACTGCACGCTGATGCTCGGACCACCGAGGTCGAGCCGGTAGGAGACCCGGGTCGGCAGGTAGTTCCGGTCGTTGCCCAGCTTCACCATGAACTGCTGGGTGTCGGCCTCGGTCAGCGGCCGGCCCTCGGTGTAGCCGAAGTGCGGCACCAGGTTGTTCACCAGGTAGGTGCTGATGCTGCTGGAGGCGTACACCCCGGTACGCGAGCCGGCCGGCACCTCACCGGCGTCCTCGAACGCGTCGACCGCGCACTCAAGGAAGATCCTGTGCTGCGGGTCCATCAGCGCGGCTTCCTTGGCGTTGATGCCGAAGTACGCCGCGTCGAAGTACTCGGGGTCCGCGATCGGGCCCGCCATCCGGACGAAGTCCGGGTCGGTCAGCAGCGCCGGGTCCTGGGAGCGGACGTCCTCGGCGGTGCACTCCACGATCGCGTCGACGCCGTCGCACAGGTTGCGCCAGAACGTCTCCAGATCGGGAGCGGCCGGGAAGCGGCCGGCCATGCCGACGATCGCCACCCGGTCGTCCGGGTCGCCGGCACGCGGAACGGCGACCGGCGCGGCGTCGGCGACCGCCGAGCCGTCCGCGCCGAGCCGCTGGGCCAGCGCCCGGATGGTCGGGTACTCGACCAGGTCGGCCGCACCGACGCGCAGCCCCAGTTCGGTGGTGAGCCGGCGGCGGACGGTGATCAGCTGCGCCGACACACCGCCGAGGTCGAAGAAGTTGTCCCGGACCCCGACGTCGTCGAGACCCAGTTCCTCCCGCCAGATCGCGGCGATCCGGCGCTCCAACTCGCTGCGCGGCAGGGCCGTGGCCGTCGGCGTCGCGCGGATCAGTCGTTCCGGTGGCCGTAGCCGGGCCCGTGCCGTCTTGCCGCTCGAGGTGAGCGGGAGCTCGGTCAGCACCGCGAACCCGTACGGGCGCACCGCCCCGGGCAGCCGTTCGGCGACCGTTGCGGGCACCTCACGCAGGACGTCCTCGGCGACCACGCCGTCACGCAGGACGACGTGTACGACAAGCCGCGATCGGCCGTCGATCTCGTGCAGCGCGGCGGCGGCCTGGTGGACGCCGGGGTGGGCGCAGGTGGCGGCCTCGATCTCGGCCGGCTCGATCCGGACGCCGTTGACCTTGAGCTGGGCGTCGACGCGGCCCTGGTGCTCCAGCCCCGCGTCGGTGAGGCGGGCCAGGTCACCGGTGCGGTACCACCGTCCGGACAGCCCGGCGGGGGTGGTGAACCGCTCGGCGGTGAGCGCGGGCTGGTTGCGGTACCCGGGTGCGACGCCGGCCCCGCCGACGTACAGCTCACCCGGTTCTCCGGCGGGGACCGGCCGGCCCTGCTCGTCGAGGAGCGCGACCTCGACGTTGTCGATGGGCCAGCCGATCGGAGCGATCAGCGGCCACCGCGTCACGTCGTCGGGCAGCGTCGCCACCGTCGCGTCCTGGAACTCGGTGGCGCCGTAGTGGTTGTGCAGCCGCACGCCGGTGCGTTCGGCGAGGACGCGCATCGGTTCGGTGAGCCGCAGCTGCTCGCCGGTGGTGACGACGTGCTGCAGCGCCGGCGGCTCGGGCAGCTGCACGGCGGCCTCCGCGAACTGCGCCAGCGCCGGTACGGGGAGGAACACCCGTTCCACCCGCTGCTGCACGGCGAAGGTGGCCAGGGCGTACGGATCCCGCCGGTGGCCGTCCTCGGCGACGACGAGCGTGCCGCCGAGACAGAGCGCGGAGTAGATCTCGTGGAAGGAGAAGTCGAAGCTGACGGCGCACGCCTGCAGGGTCCGCGACCGGTGCACCCCGGGGCGGGCGTGCTCGTGCCAGCGGAGCATGTTGACCAGCGCGCGGTGCGTCATCGCCACGCCCTTGGGGCGGCCCGTCGATCCCGACGTGTACAGCAGGTAGGCGGCCACGTCGGGATCGTCGTGGTCGGGTGCCCGTCCGGTGTCGTCCGGCGTCCGCCACGAGGCGTCGAGGCGGTGCACGCGGTCGCTGCCCAGGGCGGACGCCAGGCCCTCGGGCTCTGCTCCGGCGTCGTCGTCCGGGACGAGCAGGACCGCCGGGTCGGCGTCGGTGAGCAGCTGACGATGGCGTTCCACCGGGTCGGCCGGGTCGAGCGGCAGGTAGCAGGCGCCCGTGGCCATGATGCCCAGCTCGGCCGCGAACAGCACGGCCCCGCGTGGCATCCGGACGGCGACGACGTCGCCGGGGCCCACGTTCCGCCGCCGCAGCCGGTCGGTGATCCCGACGGCGAGCCGGCGGAGCTCCGCATAGCTGGTCTCGCCGGTGGTGTCGACGACCGCGACACCCTGGGCGTACCGCTCGGCGACGTCGGCGAACATCCCGTGCACGGTCTCCCCGGTGCGGGGGACCGGCGGTCCACCCAGGACGCCCCTCTCCCCCACGGAGCCGCCAGCGGCGAACGTCCGGTTCATGGCACCGCTCATGCTTCTACCCCCGTTCGTACCGAGCGCTCACCGATCGCTCATGGGATGTCTGTGGGTGCCTCGTACCATCGCACCGGCGGATCCCCGGCACGCATCGGAAGCAGGAAACGGTCGATCTCCCGGTCGGCCAACTGGTACTCCTGGAACGCGTCTCGGAAACGTTCACGGATCGCGGTGGAACGCGCCCCGTAGTCGGCCACGGTGAGCTGCCGCAGGATGGCCTTCTCCGGCTGCAACATGAACAGCATCCATCCTTGCACGCCGTGCAGGTAGCGGGAGTGGTCGTGCGGGTAGCAGGGCGCGAAGACGCTGACGAAGCACTCCTCACCCTCCAGCACGAGATACCACTTCGGATCGGTGACGGTGGCGACGTCGAGGCCCGCCGGTGCCGCGCTGGTCAGGGTGCGGATGAGGTGGTCGACGAAGGATCGGAACAGCCGGCCGAGGTCGTCGATCGACTCGCCGAAGACGTCGGTCGGGAAGGCGAAGACGAAGCCGTCGAGGACGTCACCGTCGAGCACCCGGACGAAGCGGCGTACCCAGGGCACGGCGGCGTCCATGTTCTGCGCGAACGACAGCGTCCGGTCGTACGCCGGCGGCCCCCACAGGAACGACTTCTGGGCGAAAGGGCAGTACGTCTGCTCCTGGACGGGACGGATGAGCCGTACCGAGTCGGCGCAGGACGGGTCGAACTCCACGCCGACGTCCTCGGCTGGCCGCTTCGCTCTCCCCAGCCGGGCCGTGAGGCGGTCGGCCAGGTCGTCCGCGGAGTCGAAACCGGCGCAGGCCAGGAGGATCAGTTCCGGCAGGACCGCGTGCAGCCCGGTGATGTCCGGTTCCCTGCCGGGCGGAACGTCGGAGCGGTAGTACGCCACCGCCCGTACGACCTCCTGCGCCGTGTGCCGGAGCCGGTCGGAAAGATCGGCGGGCGGGTTCGGGTCGGTCGCCGTGGCCACCGCATCCGCCAGGTCCGCGCTCCTCGACGCGCCGGTGAGCGCGTGCTGGAGCACACAGCCGTACTGGTTCGCCAGGCAGAGGGCGATGGTCATGATCTCGACGAGGGAGTCCCGCCGGGTCTGGGCATCCGTAGCGGCGGAACACGCCTGCACCTGCGAGGTCAGGTAGTCGCCGGGCGGGTCGGGCGCCCAGCACTCGCCGGTGTCGACGACCATGCGGCGGAAGGCGTCCTGGAGTCGCTGGACGTGCAACTTCATCGGTTGTCCCTTCGCTGGAAGGTCTCGGCGGGGAGCGCGCCGATCCGGTGCCCGCGCCGTCAGCCCAGGAACATGCTCCGCAGGCGCGTACGGGCCACGTACAGCCCGCCCAGGGCCAGGACGGCGAGATACGCCGTGTGCAGCAGCGCGCTCGGGCCGGGCGCACCGAGGAAGAACGTGCGTGCCAGCTCGACACCGTGGTACAGCGGTGACAGCTGCACCAGGAACTGCAGCGGTGCCGGGTAGCTGGACAGCGGGAAGAAGGTGGCCGAGAACAGGAACATCGCGGTCGAGGCCAGGGTCACGTAGTCCAGTTGGGCGTTGGAGCGCAACATGGTGGCCCAGGCCATGCCCAGCGCGGCGAAGGCGAAGGAGACCAGCAACCCCACCGGGACCAACGCGAGGGCCCAGGGCGTCGAGACCAGGCCCATGGCGGTCAGCACCCCGAGGAAGACGGTGCCGTAGAAACCGCCGCGCAGGACCGCCCAGCCGACTTCCCCGAGGACGATGTCCAGCGGGCCGACGGGGGTGGTGAGCATCGCCTCGTACAGCTTGTCGTAGCGCAGCTTGAAGTAGATGCTCAGCGTCTCCGAGATCGCCCCGTTCATGGCGGAGGCCGCCAGCAGCGCGGGCGCGACGAAGTCCACGTAGGGCAGCACGGTGCCGTCGGCCAACGTCACGGTCGGCACCAGCGAGCGGAAGCCCACCGCGACCGCGAGCAGGTAGAACAGCGGCTCGAAGACGCCGGAGATCAGCACGGCCCAGGCTCGCAGGTACAGGCGGGCGGAGCGCTCGACGATGACCCGGGCGAGGCCCGCGTACTCGTCGACGGGCAGTATCCGCCGCAGCGCCCTGCGCGTGTGGCGCTGGACCGCCGGCCGGGTCTGGGTCGTCGTCATACGACCAGCCGCCGGTAGAACTGGCGTCGGGCCACCACGACGCCGACCGTCAGGAGCGCGACGAGGAAGGCGGTGTGCAGGACGGCACTCGGTGCCGACAGGCCGCCGAGCGTCAGGCCCCGGGCCAGTTCGGTGCCGTGCCACAGCGGGGAGATCCAGGCGATCGGTCGTACCGCGAGGGGAAGCGCCGAGACGGGGAAGAACGTCCCGGCGAACAGGGTCATCGGCAGCACGACGAACCGGTTGATGGCGACCAGGCCGTGCCCGTCCCCGCGAATCGTCGCCGCGAAGGCCGCGACCGGCGCCGCGCACGCCGCGCCGGCGAGGACGGCGACCGGCACCGCGAGGATGGCCCACGCGCTGGCCCAGCCGCCGAGGAGGACGCCGATCAGCAGGAAGATGACGGCCCCGATGAAGAGCCGTAGCGTGATCCACAGCAGCTGCCCGGCGAAGAGCTGGCCCGGGGTCACCGGGGTGGCGGTCACCGCGATGAAGTCCCGTTGCCACTGGAAGCTCGACAGGACCGGCTTGCCGGCCTCGGCGACGGCCGTGGTCAGGACGGTGCTCACCATCAGCGCCGGCGCGATGTACTGCAGGTAGGGGTGGCCGCCGGTCGCCGGGCCGGGCTGCACCTGCGAGCCGAAGCAGAGGCCCATCGCGCCGAGGAACAGCAACGGCTGGAGCGCGGAGGCCTGCAACGTGGTACGCCAGCTGCGCCGGTACCACCGCCAACAGGCCTCGACCCGAAGAGCTGCCGCGCGCCACACGCCGACGACCTGGCCGGTCGCCTTCGGCGCGGCGGCCACCGTGGTCTCCGCCATCGTCAGTCCACCAGCTTCCGGCCGGTCAGCCTGAGGAAGACGTCCTCCAGGGAACTGCGGCGGACGAGGCTGGAGACGGGATGCATACCGGCGGCGGAAACCCGTTCGAGGAGGCGTTCACCGCTGTCGGAATACAACAGGAACCGGTCGGGCAGCGCCTCCACGCGCTCCGCGAGACCCTCGAGCGCCGTGCGCTCCATCGGACGGTCGGCGGGGAAGCGGAGTTCGAGCACCTCGCGGCTGGAGTAGTGGGCGATGAGGTCTGCGGGAGACCCCTCCGCCACGATGCGGCCACCGTCCATGACCACCAGACGGTCGCAGAGCTGCTCCGCCTCGTCCATGTAGTGGGTGGTGATGATGAGGGTGACGCCGGCCTGCTTGAGCTGGTAGAGCCGCTCCCAGAGCAGGTGTCGGGCCTGCGGGTCGAGCCCGGTGGTGGGTTCGTCCAGCAGGACCAGTTCGGGGTCGTTGACCAGCGCGCGGGCGATCGTGAGCCGGCGCTTCATGCCGCCGGACAGCGGCTCCACGTGGTCGTTGGCGCGGTCGGAGAGCCGGGCGAACGCCATGAGCTCGGTGGCCTTCTCCGCCACGTGCGCCCGGGACAGGCCGAAGTAGCGCCCGTAGACGACCAGGTTCTCCCGGACGGTGAGTTCGTTGTCGAGGTTGTCCTGTTGCGGGACGACGCCGATCCGGGCCCGGATGTGCGGCCCCTGGGCCTGCGGGTCCATGCCGAGTATCCGCAGCTCACCCCCGGAGCGGGGGGAGACACAGGAGATCATGCGCATCGTCGAGGACTTGCCTGCGCCGTTGGGTCCGAGGAATCCGAACACCTCACCGCGCTGGACCTCGAAATCGATACCACGTACGGCCTCGAAGTCCCCGAAGCGCTTCTCCAGAGCCTTCGCCGACACGACAGGTGACGTCGAAAAAGCAGCATCAATCATGGCGTTAAGGGGTTTCCTCGGATCAATCGCTCCGTGATCAACCGTCGACTCGGGTCAACATGACAGGTCGGCCTCGAGTCGCCGTCCTGCCCGTTCGTCAACGTGCCGGGAACATGAGTATCGAGGGCATGGCCACGCATTACGGCTCTGGCTACCGATGCTCGTCACCCCCCTGTCACTGGCCTGGCCACGCTACTACGGCGCTCTCGCTGGTCGCAAGTAAGATCATAAATGGATCAGCAGCTCCGGGCCGCCCCGGAGCGGCCCGGCCACCGCCCCACCCGCCGTCACCGCGTGAGCCCCGCACCGACCAGCAGGCGCTCGTCGACGCAGGCGTCCTGCCCGAGGGGTGGCCGGGACCTCGTTCCCGTCATGGCCGTGCACCACGATCAACTGGTCCGGGCCGGAAGCACCGCCTGACCGGAAGTGACCAGGGTCAGCGCGCGAGCATCTCGTGCAGGAACGCGGTGATGTCGGCGGGCGCGGACTCGGCCATGTAGTGACCTGCGGTGACGAGGTGGTGGCTCAGGTCCGGCGCCCAGGCCCGCCAGACGGCCGACGCGTCGTACCCGAGCTGGGCACCCCAGTCCTGCTGGATCACGGTGACCGGCATCCGCAGCTTGTTGCCCGCGTCCAGGTCCGCCTGGTCCTGCTCGATGTCGATGCCGGCGGTGGCCCGGAAGTCCGCCACGATCGACGGCACGGCTGCGGCGCAGGCCCGCAGGTACTCCGCCCGGACGTCGGCGGGGATGGCGGCGGGGTCGGCGCCCCAGGCGTCGAGGAAGTGACCGAAGAACGCGTCCGCACTGTTGCTGATCATGATCTCGGGCAGCCGCGGCGGCTGTGCCATGAGGAAGATGTGGAACGCGACGGCGGCGGTCACGCCGTTGAGCACCTTCCAGGTGTCCAGGGTGGGAACGATGTCGAGACACGCCAGGTGGGTGATCACGTCCGGGTGGTCCAGGCCGGCCCGGAACGCGACCAGGGCACCCCGGTCATGGCCCGCGAGCGCGAACCGGTCGTGTCCGAGCTCCCCGGCGAGCGTGACGATGTCGGCGGCCATCGTCCGCTTCGAGTACACCGCCGGGTCGTCCGCGGACGGCTTGGAGCTGTCGCCGTAGCCGCGCAGGTCGGGACAGATCACCGTGTGGTCCGCGGCAAGGTCGGCGGCCACGTGCCGCCACATGAGGTGCGTCTGCGGGAAGCCGTGCAGCAGCACGATCGGGCTGCCGGTCCCGCCGACGGCGACATTGAGGTCGACGCCGTCGGCCACCCGCACCTGCTCGTACCGGAAGTTGTCAATGATGGTGGTCATGGGCGTCATCGTGGCACCGGCCGATCAGCAGCCAATCAGCAAACGCCCCACCGGCACCGGGACATAATGTCCCGGTGGTCGTCTTTGCGGTGCTGGGTGCGGTCCGAGCGTACGACCGAGCCGGGCGTCCGCTGGATCTGAAGGGCCCGCGCCACCGGGAGGTGCTGGGCCGGCTGCTCGTCGCGAACGGCCGCGTCGTTACCGTCGGTGATCTGATCGACGATCTGTGGGAGCGGCCACCCGCGAACGCGCTCGGTGCCGTCCGGACCTTCGTGGCGGCGCTGCGCCGGGGCCTGGAACCCGAGCGGCCCGCCCGTAGCCCGTCCCGGCTGCTGACCTCGAACGGCAACGGCACCGGCTACGCGCTCGAGACGGACCGCGACACGGTGGATGCCCGGCGGTTCGAGGATGCGGTCGCCGCCGCACGTGACGCGCCGGCCCACCAGGTCGTCGACACCCTGACCCGGGCCCTGGGCCGGTGGACCGGATCCCCGTACGCGGAGTTCCCCGAGGCCCGCTGGGCCGAGGCCGAACGTGCCCGCCTGGACGAGGTACGCCTGGAGGCGGTCGAACTGCGGGCGGCGGCGCACCTCGACCTGGGCAGGGCCGCCGAGGTCATCGGTGACCTCAAGGCACAGGTGGCGGAACGGCCCTGGCGGGAGCGCGCCTGGTGGCTGCTGGCCCTCGCGCTCTACCGCGACGAGCGGCAGGGCGAGGCGCTACGCGTGCTGCGCGACTCCCGGGCGGTCCTGACCGGTCAACTCGGCGTGGACCCGGGCGAGGACCTGCGCAAACTCGAGGTCGACATGCTGCACCACGCCCGGGGGCTGCGCACCGCGCCGGTGCACGGGAACGGGCCGGTCTGGGGACGGACCACCGCGCTGTACCAGCGCACCATCGCACCCGACTCCCGCACCGGGCTGCGCTCGACGGTCGACCTGCTCCGGACGCTCGCGGTCACCGGCGGCGAGGGCCTGATCGCGGCACGACAGCAGCGACTGGCCGCGATCCTGGCCGCGGAACGGACCGGCGACGCCGAGCTGACCGCCCGGATCATCGGCGCCTACGACGTACCGGCGGTCTGGAGCCGGTCCGACGATCCCGAGCAGGCCCGCCAGGTGACGGACGCCGCCGAGCGCACCCTGGGCAGGCTCGGCCCGGAAGCCGCCGACGCGATCCGGGCGCGACTGCTGACCACCATCGCGATCGAGACCCGGGGGACGGGGCAGCCGCGCGGGCGTGCGGCGGCCACCGAGGCCGAGCGCATCGCCCGCCGGTTGGCGGACCCGGGCCTGCTCCTCTTCGCCCTCAACGGTGTCTTCCTGCACACCTTCGTCCGCTGCGGTGCCGCCGCCGAACGGGACACCCTCGGTACGGAGATCATCGAGGTGGCGGCCCGGCACGGCCTCACCACGTACGAGATCCTGGGCCGGCTGATCCTGGTGCAGTCCCGCTCCGCACACGGCGACTTCACCGCCGCCGACGCCCATGCCGCCGCCGCGGAACACCTGGCCGACCAGTACGAATCCCCGCTCGTGACCGTCTTCACCGGGTGGTACCGCGCCATGCGTGCGGCGGCGTCCGGCGTCGATCCCCGAACCGCGTCCGACGGCTACCGCGCTGCGGCTCGTGACCTGCCGGAGTCCGGCATGCCCGGGTTGGCCCGGGGGCTGCTCCCGCTGGCTCTTCTGAGCGCCCATCTCCAGCACGGACGGTTGGCACCCTCACCCGAGGCCGACGGCGATTTCGGGCCGTACGAGAGATGGGCTCGTCCGCTCCTGCTCCTCGCCCAGGGTGACCGGGCGCGGGCCCGACGCCTGCTCCGACACATTCCCGATCCGCCGCCCGACCACCTGCTGGAGGCCGTCTGGTGCCTGCTCGGGCACGCGGGCGTGCTGGCCGGCGACCGGGAGATCGTCGCGCGGGCCCGGACCGCGCTGACACCCGCCGCCGGGCAACTCGCCGGCGCGGACAGCGGCGTGCTGACCCTGGGACCGGTGGCGCGCTGGCTGCGCAGCTTCGACGAGCATGTCAGCTGACCGGAACCCGGGCTGCAGCTCGCCACGCTCAGGGGGGCCGGACGGCTGCGCGAGGCTGTCGACTGCCTGAAGGAGAAGGGCTATAAGGCGCGCGTCGACCCGGGTGGTCCGCGGATCGCCTATTCCAGCACCGCGGAGTTCGCCCGCGCCGACGCGGACCAGGCCAAGTGTGAACGTGAGGCATTCAGTGAGGCCATCGCCGCCTACGACAACGGCTGAACGGTGTCCCTGCCGGGCTTGTGGGCACTTCCGAAGCGGTTTAGAGTTTGACGAAATCCATTGATCAGAACTGACGGCAATATTGACCTTGATATTGACGTCGATGTCGGGTTCTGGTCGATGCGCGACGGCCCGAACCCGTCCCGCGAGAGGGAGCCTGATGATCACACGGAAGGTCATCTCGGCCCTGGCGGCGTCCGTCTTGCTGGCCGTGAGCCTGTTCGGCGCGGCGCAGCCGGCGCGGGCCGCCGTGGTTGGCGGGGAGCTGCGTAACAAGGACACCGGGCTGTGTGTCGACCGCCGGGAACGCCCCGAGTGGCCGGTGTCGGCATTCACGACGGAGTGCACCGG
Organism: Micromonospora sp. NPDC051925; assembly: GCF_044548625.1. NCBI lineage: Bacteria > Bacillati > Actinomycetota > Actinomycetes > Micromonosporales > Micromonosporaceae > Micromonospora > Micromonospora sp. NPDC051925. The sequence goes on from NZ_JBIUCH010000006.1 coordinate 247,732, forward strand.
CGTGGACACGCAGCGCTGGGTCTACTCGGCGTCCGACCAGACCATCCGTACCCCGGACGGTCGGTGCCTGGGTACCGGAAGCACTTCCGGGATCTTCGTCGTGGACTGTGCCGGTGGTGCGCTGGTGCGCTGGGGATTCACCATTGACGGGCGTATCCACCAGCTCGACTGGGGCATCGGTTGCATCGAGGACTATCGCACGGAGTGGCTCACCTGGGGTGGCTGTGACAACAATCCCAACGAAGTCTGGTCGTCGCTGCCGACCGGCTGAGCCTCTCCGAGGCGCGCGAGGGTGGGCACGGTGGCGGATCGCCACGGTGTCCACACCGCATTGCGGGTCCGTCCGGCGGAGCCTCCGGGTGACCGTCCGAACCGCGTTGATCCACAGTGGACGTGAGCTATGCTCTTCGCCGGGCTGGCCGGCCCGCCCGGCGCGTACGACGGAGGCAGCCGCCGGCAACGGTGGCCGACACCAACCATAAACCCGGGTTGACCTGCGGATATCTCCGTCCACCCGGCGCCGATCCCGGTGGCTTCCCCGCCACCACCGCCGACGAAGGACCGACAGATGTACGACGCGATCGTGATCGGTGCCCGCTGTTCGGGTGCGTCCACCGCCCTGCTGCTCGCCCGGCGCGGACACCGGGTGCTGGTGGTGGACCGCTCCTCGTTTCCCAGCGACGTCATCTCGACGCACTTCCTGTGGCCGCACGGGATGTCCTACCTGAACCGGTGGGGGCTGCTGGAGGAGGTCCTGGCGGTCACCCCGGCACACACCACCGTGGAGGTGGTCAACGACGGCATCCGGCTCACTGGCTCGGTGCCCCCGGAGCTGCTGCGGGAGTACTTTCGGGACCTGCACGGCGACGACTCGGGGGTGGTGCAGAGCTACGCCTCGGTGCGGCGTCGGGTGCTCGACCAGATCCTGGTCGACGCGGCGGCCAGGGCCGGTGCCGAGGTACGCACCAACTTTACCGTCCGTGAGCTGATCGTCGAGGACGGGCAGGTCGTCGGCATCCGGGGGCGGGCGGCCGACGGCGAGCCGGTCGAGGAGCGGGCCCGGATCGTGGTCGGCGCCGACGGTCGGAACTCGTTCGTCGCCCGTACCCTCGGGTTGCCCAAGTACGACGAGCGGCCCCGCTGCACGTTCGCCTACTGGAGCTACTGGTCGGGTTTCGACCTCGGCCCCGCGCAGCTGCACCGGCGCGGCCGGTTGGCCTGCGCGGTGGTGCCGACCAACTTCGCGCAGAACATGGTCCTGGTCTGGGGGCCGAGCGAGTGGTCGCGGGAGTTCCGCAGTGACGTGCCGGGCAACTACCAGAAGGCGTTGGACTTCGTCAGCCCGGAGCTGGGCGAGATGGTGCGGGTCAAGGGGATCAGGCAGGAGCGCATCTACGGCACCCTGGACCAGTCGGCCTTCCTGCGGCCACTGCACGGGCCCGGCTGGGTGCTCGTCGGTGACGCCGAGTCGGCCAAGGACCAGTGCACCGCGATCGGCATGACCCATGCCTTCCGCGACGCCGAGCTGGTCAGCGCCGCACTGGACCAGTGGCTCCGTGGCGACGCGTCGATCGACGAGGCGATGACCGCCTACGAGGGCCGTCGCCGGAGCCAGAACGCCGCCGCCTATCACGACTACGTCTGCACGCTCGCCGAGATGCGGCCGTACCGGCACGACGAGTTGCAGTTGTTCGTCGCGCTGCGGGGCAACCAGCAGGAGACCGACCGGTTCATCGCCACGCACGCCGACGTCGCGCCGGTGTCGGAGTTCTTCCAGGCGTCCAATCTCTTCCTGCTCAACGACGCCGCCAAGGAGTCCTCGGCCGACCATGCGGTCTTCGCCGACTTCGCGGAGACGTCCCGCACGTACCAGCAGAACCTGTTCGCCTGATGCCGCACCCGGGAGACGACACCGTGACCATCGAGCTGGACCAGCGTGAAGACGGCGAACTGATCGGGATCATCCTCCAGGCGGCACAGCGCGGGGACTTCGAGACCATGGCGCGTACCGCACCCGAGGTCTCCGAGATGACCCGCAACTGGGCCACCCACATCCCGTGGGACGGCCTCGCGTCGCTCGACGGCGCCGAGGACGAGCTGGCCCAGGTGGTCGCCGACCTCACCGAGATGTGGGAGCCGGCGCACCTGCGCAACCCCGTCGACCCCGACGAGGAGTACGCGCTGGACAAGAACGCCTACGACTTCTACCGGCCCGCCGGCCGCAACCTGCTGACCCGCACCGAGGACTTCTACGACTGGGTGCAGGCCCGTCGTCGCACCGAGACCTGGCAGTACTCCCGGGTGCTGGAGGCGGCCCCGGACAGCGTCGCCCAGATCACCAACGACCTGGGCAAGCGGGCCCGGGGCATCAACTTCAACTCGCAGGACTACCTGTCGTTCAACACCCACCCGGGAATCCGGGAGGCGGCGGCTCGGGCGATGCACGACTACGGGCCGCACAGCGCCGGCTCGCCGATGGTGCTCGGCAACACCCGCATCTCCGACGACCTGGAGGCGGCCCTCGGTGACCTGGTCGGGCTCGACCACGTGACGCTCTTCCCGACCGGCTGGGCGGCCGGCTTCGGCGCGGTCGTCGGTCTGGTCCGGCAGTCCGACCACATCCTGATCGACCGGTTGGCCCACTCCTGCCTCCAGCAGGGTGCGCGGGCGGCCACCCGCAACGTGGTCCGCTACGAGCATCTCAACGTCGAGGCGGTACGCCGGCACCTGGCCGAGATCCGGGCCACCGACACCCGCAACGGCATCCTGGTGGTCACCGACGGGCTCTTCTCGGTGGACGCGGACTGGCCGGATCTCGTCACCCTGCAACAGGTCTGCCGGGAACACGACGCCACGCTGCTGGTCGACGTGGCGCACGACCTGGGCTCGATGGGGCCGGGCGGCACGGGTGTGCTGGGGATGCAGGGCCTGCTCGGCGACGTCGACATCGTGATGGGTGCCTTCTCCAAGACGTTCTGCTCCAACGGCGGCTTCGTGGCGTCCCGCTCGCCGGCGTTGAAGCAGTACGTCAAGATGTTCGGCGGCTCGCACTTCTTCTCCAACGCGTTGTCACCGGTGCAGACCGCGGTGGTGCGGGAGGCCACCAGGATCATCCGGTCGGCCGAGGGCGACGCGCTGCGGGCCCGGCTCTTCACCGCGATCCACGCCCTGCGCGACGAGCTGACCGGCCGGGGCCTGACCTGCATGGGCGAGCCGTCGCCGATCGTGCCGCTGCTGATCGGCAACGAGAAGCTGGCCCGGACGGCGAACCGGCTGCTCTTCGACCGGGGGGTGCTGGCGTTCATGGTCGAGTTCCCGGTGACCCCGACCGGCTCGTCCCGGTTCCGGCTCCAGGTGCAGGCCGGGCACCGGCCCGAGGAGGCCCGCGAGGCGGCCCGGATCATCGAGGGCGCCATCGCCGATTCCCGGGCCTACCTCTCCAGCGCGTTCGGCAGCGCACCACGTTGACGGGTGTCCTGCCGGTCCACGCCGGTTCAGTCCTCTATGACGGGGCGGATGGGTGACAGGAACGGATCGGGGCGTTCGGTGACCTCACCCCGGGCCATGACGTGCACCCGGAACGCGTTCGGGCCGGGAGGGACGGGCATCTCCTCGTCCCTCTCGTAGAGGAGGCCGTAGGAACCCGGCAACCGTCGTACGACGAACCGGAGCACCTGGCGCATCCCCGTCGCCTCGTCCCGGCGTCGGTTGGCCACCCCGTGCAGGAGCAGGTAGTACTCCCCGTTGAGCACGGTCACCTCCGCGGAGACGTTCGTCGGGAAGTCCAACCCGGCCACCAGTTCGTTCAGCTCACCGACGATGGAGTCGAGTTGGCCGGCGTCCGACTCCTCGGTGGTCTGCGAGAGGCTGAACCAACCGTGGAACTCGTACATGTCCCCTCCGTGCCGTCAGGTCCGCACCGGCCCGTGACGTGCCCACCCGCACGGTCCTGTCGTGAAGCTACCTCGGCCGGCCCGGACGGTCGTGCCGCCCTTCGGCAGGGTCTCCGTCACCACCACCTGATCCGTCAGTGCAGCCGGGGCGATGCCGTCCCGGCCGCGCCCACAGTGCTGGCGATCAATTCGTGGGCGTGCGTAGCTGGGGTGATCACACGGGACCGTGTGACCACCCCAGCGTCACGAAAGGCGGATCGCTCATGTCGCAGACGGAGAACGTCGGCAGTCCGGAACAGCTGCCGGGGATATCCCGGCGGAGCGTGATCCGACGCAGCAGTCAGGTCCTGCTCGGCGGGGGAGCGGCCCTGCTGGCGGGCGGTCCGGCAGCCGGCGGCACCCCCGCCCGAGCCGCCACCCCGGCCGGCACCCAGGTGACACTGCACGAGGCGAGCGGCCTGGCGGTCACCCTCTCCCCGGACGGCCGTACCCTGGTCATGGATGCGCTCAACGTCCTCTGGGCGGTCCCGGCGGCCGGCGGGCCGGGCCGACGTCTCACCGAGGACATCCAGGAGGCGGCCCAGCCGCACTTCTCGCCGGACGGACGTCGGGTGGTCTTCCAGTCGTACCGCGAGGGCACGTACGACCTGTGGACGATCAATGCCGACGGGACCGGGCTGCGGCGGCTGACCAGCGGACCCGGGTACGACGAGAGCCCGCGCTGGTCGCCGGACGGCCAGTACGTCGCGTTCTCCTCCGACCGCGGCAACGCCAGCCACATCTGGCTGCTGCGACCGGCCGACGGGACCGTGCGTGTGCTGACCTCCGGCGACCACCGGCACAGCATGCCCACCTGGTCGGCGGACGGGACCAGGGTCGTCTACGTCCGTGACGACACCAGCATCCAGTCGCACGACATCGGCACCGGGACGGTCGAGCAGCTCGCCGCCGCCACCGGCTTCGCGGCACTGTACGGGCCGTCGGTCAGCCCCGGCGGGCGGCACCTGAGCTATGTCAGCGTCGACGGTCCGAAGGCGACGCTGATCGTCGACGGCAGGGTGGTCAGCGACGGTGCGGACGTCTCGCCGACGACCGCCGCCTGGGCCGACGAGAACACGATCCTCTACCACGCGGACGGGCGCATCCAGCGCCGCGAGCTGGGCGGCGACGTGGTCACGGTGCCGTTCGCCGTCACCGTGCCGGTCGCACGACGTACGCGTGCCTTCGTCGCGCGTGACCACACCGCCGGCGGGGACCGCGCGGTCAAGGGGATCTGCGGCCCGGTGCTCTCCCCGGACGGACGTCGGGTGGCCTTCCGCGCCCTGAACGCGTTGTGGCTGCTCCCGGTCGGGGGTACGCCCCGGCGCATCGTGGACGACGGGTACTTCACCACCGATCCGGACTGGGCGCCGGACGGGCGGTCGCTGGTCTACGTCAGCGACCGCGCCGGGACCGCCAACCTGTGGCGTTTCGACCTCGCCACCGGGCTCTCCACCCGGGTGACCGATCTGCCGGACGGCCAGCTGCGCCCGCGCTGGTCGCCGGACGGCACCCGCATCGCCTACCAGGACGAGAAGGACGCCACCTGGGTCCTGGACGTCGACACCGGGGTGGTCCGCCAGGTCCTGCCCGCGCTGTACCAGCCGGGACGGCCGACCTGGTCGCCGGACGGCACCGTGATCGCGCTCGCGGCGTCCCGGCCTTACTCGCGGCGCGGGCGGTTCGGGCACAACCACATCGTCACGGTCGACCTGCGGACGGGGACCATCCGCTACCAGGCGCCCGCGCCGGAGCGGTCGCTGTCCACCCGCGGTGAGGACGGGCCGGTGTGGACGCGGGACGGCCGGCACCTGCTGGTGTCGATGGAGAGCCTGGCCTGGCGGATCCCGGTCGCGCCCGACGGCACCGTCACCGGTGCGCCGGTGCAGGTCAGCTCGGAGGTGACCGACTCGCTGTCGGTGAGCGCCGACTCGCGCACCCTGCTGTACCTCAACAACGGTCGGCTGCGCACCGTCGACCTGGCCGGGGGCGGCGTCCGTACCGTGCCGACCGGCCTGACCTGGCGTCCGCGCCGGCCCGCCGGTCGCCTCGTGGTCCGTGCGGGTGCCATCTGGGACGGCACGAGCGGGCACCTGCGTCACGACGTGGACATCGAGGTGGCGGGCGACCGGATCGTGCGGGTCCGCCCCGGCGGCAGCGGCTCCGGCGACCGGGTGGTGGACGCGCGGCACCTGACCGTCATGCCGGGCCTGATCGACACCCACTGCCACTGGCACTGGCGGGGCAAGCAGTGGGGCGACCGGCAGGGCCGGGCCTGGCTCGCGTACGGGGTCACCACCAGCCGCTCGCCCGGCGACCCGGCGTACCAGATGGTGGAGAACCGGGAGGCCATCGCCGCGGGGCTGCGGGTGGGCCCGCGCTACTTCGGCACCGGCGAGGCGTTGGACGGCTCCCGCACGTACCACTACGTCATGCGGCCCACCTTCACCGTCGAGCAGCTCGACCGGGAGCTGGACCGGGTGAGCGCCCTGGAGTACGACATCCTCAAGTCGTACATGACGCTCCCCCAGTCCTTCGAGCGGCACGCGGTACGCCGGGCGCAGGCCGAGGGGCGGCCGGTCACGTCGCACTACCTTTATCCGGCGGCGCACACCGGGCTGTCCGGTATGGAGCACACCGGCGGCGGGAGCCGGCTCGGCTACTCGCGCACGCTGTCCTACGGAGCCGGCCTCACGTCCGAGGACTCGGTCGCGCTGCTGGCCGCCAGCGGGATGTGGATCTCGTCGACCACCCTGTTCGCCACCGAGCTCTACGCCGACGACCGTTCGTTGGTCGAGGACGAACGGACCCGGGTGCTGTTCCCGGAGTGGGACTACCGACGGCTGCAGGCCAAGGCCGACGACGCCGCGTCGGGCCCGTCGGCGGAGCTCAACCAGGCGTGGACCAAGGGTGACGTGGACATGCTGCTGCGGGTGCACCGAGCCGGCGGGCTGGTGGTGGCCGGCACCGACGCCGCGCTCGACGACATCGGCATCAGCATGCACCAGAACCTGCGCGCGATGGTCAAGTACGGCTTCACCCCGGCCGAGGCGCTGACCACCGCGACCGTGAACGCCGCCCGGGGCATCGGCATGGCCGGCCGGCTCGGCGTCATCGCTCCCGGGCACCTCGCCGACCTGTCGTTCGTCGCCGGCGACCCGCTGCGCGACATCGCGGCGGCTGCGGCGGTACGCCAGGTCATGACCGGTGGCGTGCTGCACACGGTCCCGGAGCTGATGGCGCCGTTCCGCGCCGCGACCGCCCCGGCCGCCGTCCGGGCCAACCGGGTCGGCCCGGCGGCCCGTTCCGCCCGCGCGGACGAGCAGCACTACTGGCACCATTCCGAGAGCGACGTGCACGGATGCTGCCGGGCGCGGTGACGGCCGGCAACCGCTGAGAGCGGACGGGTGGGTGCCGGCCCACCCGTCCCACTCCCGGGTGGCGCGTCGCGTGGGCCCGCCGGTCGGTGCGGACGGCAGCGGGTCGTGCTGCTGCGGCGTGCCTATCGTGGCCCGGCCGCTGTCGTCGATGGATTCAGCCCTGGCTAAATCGACCGGACTGAAGCTCTACCGGGGATCGTCGGATGGCGCTGCGGCGGTTACTGTCGCCATCGCGGATGACCGATCCCTTTCGACGCCCGTCCCCGTTGGCCTGCCTGCGGCGTCGGTGGCGGACCGGCGGTCCGCACCACCCGCCCGCACCGCGTACGGGGAGACAGTGACCATGGGCCGACCTGAACGACCGCTCGATCCCGCCGCCGGGCCGGTGGCGGCCTTCGCGTCCGAGCTGCGCCGGCTGCGTGCCGAGGCCGGCCTCAGCTACCGGGAGCTGGCGCTGCGCTGCGGCTTCTCGCCGTCGGTGTTGTCCGGGGCGACCAGCGGCTTCCGCCTGCCGTCCCTACGGGTGACCCAGGCGCTGGTCGCCGTCTGCCACGGGGACGTCGGGCAGTGGACGCGACGCTGGCGCGAGGCCGCCGCGTCGCTCACCGGCCGCGACGACCTGGCGACGAACCCGATGGTGGACGCCTGCGGTGCCCTCCCGCCGGCCGCACGGCAGGTCGCGAAGCGCGGCTGACGGCGGCCTCTGCGTCGGCCGGGACATTGATCTGTGACCTTCTCTGGCCCCGATTGTCGAGTGCCGAGGGATCGATCACTATGGTTGACGGCGTGTGCCCGGCCGGGCACACACCGTCCTGCTGAGGTGGGCTTCGCGCCCCTGACGACTGGAGCCCCATGATCGACCTCACGTTGCCGCTGACCACCGAACGGCTCACCCTGCGGTTGTTCGGTCCGGACGATGTGGAGGACATGTTCGCCTACCAGGGGCGCGAAGAGGTCGCCCGGTACCTCTACCGGCCAGCCCGTACGCGTGCGCAGTGCGCCGATGTCGTCGCCCGTATCTCGGCCGGCACCGACTGGCAGGCCGACGGCGACTCCCTGGTCCTGGCGATCCGTCGGCGCACCGGCGGCGAGGTGGTCGGCGAGATCGTCCTGCGGCTGGAGAGCGTCGCCGCCCGGCAGACCGAGATCGGCTGGGTGCTGCACCCCGCCCACGAGGGAAACGGCTACGCCACCGAGGCGGCCCACGCCGTCGCCGCCCTGGCCTTCGACCGGCTCGGCACCCACCGGCTGTACGCCCGGCTCGACGTGGAGAACACCGGCTCGGTCCGGCTCTGCGAGCGCCTGGGCATGCGCCGCGAGGCGCACCTGATCGACAACGACGTGCACCCCGACGGCCGCTGGGGCAGCGAGTATGTGTACGCGATCCGGCAGGACGAGTTCAAATGATCTCGTACGCGACCACACCCACCGATGTCAGCCGGCTGCGTTTCGCCTTCGCTCCGCTGGGCGAGGCGGTCGCCAGCCTGCGGATGATGCGCTCCGACGTGCGTCGGCGTGCCCACCTGCCGTGGCTGCGCCAGGTCGGGCCGAAGGTGCGTCACGCCGACCTGCGGCCGTTGCGGGCCCTGGTGCCGCCGACCGGGTACGTGCCCGACTTCCTCACCCCGGGCGACAGCCTCGGCTACGGGGACCTCGACACGGACCTGGAGGCGGTGCGCGAGACCCCGCCGGAGCGGCTGGTCGCCGAGGTCACCTGGATGATGAGCGACCCCGGTGTGCCACCGGGATGGCACCGGGCCACCGGCCCGGTGCACCGCTGGATGGTCGAGCACCCGGAGCGGGCCCTCCAGGTGGTCGCCGACCAGTTGGCGACGTACTGCGGCCTCGCGCTGCGGCCGTACTGGAAGCGGATGCACGCCAGCATGCGGGCCGACGTGCACCACCGGATGCGGGTCATGGAGAAGTCGGGTGCCGACGCGGTGCTCTCGTCGCTGAGCCGGCACATCGTCTGGCGGAACGAACACCTCACGGTCCGCAGCAACTACGACTTCGAGGCCCGGCTGGACGGTCGCGGGATGGTGCTGGTCCCCAGCATCTTCTGTGGCCCCGAGGTGCTGACCATGCTGCCGCCGGACCAGTCCATGGTGGTCTACCCACAGCCCGACGCGTCCCGGCTGTGGGCCGCCTCCGAGGGTGCCGACGCCAACCCGCTCGCCGCCCTGATCGGCTCGGTCCGCGCCGAGATCCTCGAGACGCTGCACCAGCCCCGGTCGACCTCGGACCTGGCTGCCGAGATCGGCGTCACCCCGGGGGCGGTCAGCCAGCACCTGACCGTGCTGCGGCGGGCCGGGCTGGTGAACAACAGGCGGGCCGGGCGGCGGGTGCTCTACACCCGGACGCCGAGCGGGGAGAGCCTGGTGCACGGCGCCCGGTACGGCGGCGACGCGGTCCTGGTCTGAGCGTCGACACTTTAGCCGACGCTAAATGTCTCGATGGTCATCGATGTCTACGGATACGCTTGCTCCCGTACCTGATCGGGAGAGGAGGTACGCCGGCGCGTGACGCATGCGTGACCGGCACGACCGCAGCTGGCGACCACTCCCGGCCGGGCCGACCCGGCCGCCGAGGGGCGGGTTCCGCCGCTCTCCCGGCCTTGTGAACAACCATGCTCTGCCCGGCGGACGACCGCCGTGGCGGCGTGCACCGGCGCACGCCCGCACACCGCGAGCACCACCCAACACGCCCAGGTCAGCGGGGAGAATCACACATGTCAGCACGCCGCCAGGACGTCATCGTCGTGGGTAACGGGGCCGTCGGTGCCTCGATCAGCTTCGAACTGCAGCGTCGCGGATTCGCCGTCACGCGGATCGGCCGGCGTACCCGCCCGTACGCCGCGTCGCTGGCTGCCGGCGCGATGCTGGGCTGCTTCGGTGAGGTGACCGAGTCGCTGCTGGCCAGCGACCACGGGCGGGCCAAGCTCGACATGGACCACCGGGCCCGCACCTTCTGGCCGGAATGGGACCAGCAGCTGTCGGAGGACTCCGGCGACGAGACGTCGCTGTTCACCGCGCACGGCACCTTCGTGATCCTCAACTCGGCCGGCTCCCGCGCCGTCGACTCGGGCAACTTCCACGCCATCGAGCGCACCCTGCGCGAGTACGACGAACCGTACGAGACGGTCGACCCGGAGGCGATGGACTGGCTCACCCCCAACGACCTGACCCGGTCGCTGCGGGGCCTGTTCCTGCCCGGCGAGCACGCGGTGGACTCGCACCGGCTGCTGACCAAGCTCGATGAGGCGTTCGTGCGCCGCGGCGGGCGGCTGCTCGACGACGAGGTCACCGCCGTACAGGTGGACGGGGACCGGGCCACCGGTGTGCAGCTCGCCTCCGGCGACGTCCTGGCCGCCGACCAGGTGGTGGTGGCCGCCGGCGCCCGGTCGCTGACCCTGCTGGAGAACCTGCCCGAGGTGCTGCGCCGGATCCCGCCGATGGTCAGCGGGTACGGCGTCTCCGTCCTGGCCGAGACCGAGGACGGCCGGGTGCCGTCCTCGGTCGTACGCACACCCAACCGGGCGTTCGCCTGCGGTCTGCACTGCGTGCCGCGCGCCGACGGCGTGGTCTACCTGGGTGCCACCAACATCATCAGCGTCCGGCCGCGGCAGCACGCCGCCATCGGTGACCTGCAGTTCCTGCTCGGCTGCGCGGTCGACCAGCTGCACACCAACCTGTCGGAGGCGTCGCTGCGCTCGGTGCAGGTGGGCAACCGGCCGGTGCCCGCCGACGGCTTCCCGCTGGTCGGCTCGGCCGGGGTGCAGGGGTTGTGGCTGGCGACGGGCACCTACCGGGACGGTCTGCACCAGTCGCCGCTGCTCGCCCAGCACGTCGCCGCCCTGGTCGAGGGCAAGGTCAGCGAGTTCGACTTCCTCACCGCGTTCGGGCCGGTCCGCAGCCCGCTCGCCGGCGCCACCCGCGAGCAGGTCGTCGCGACCACCGTCGAGCACATGATGGCCACCGGCTGGGAGTACCGCTGGAACGTCATCCCGGAGTGGCCGCCGCGCATCGAGCGGCACCTCGGCCGGCACTACGCCGCCATGGTGGACGAGCTGCACCCCACCTTCACCCCACCGGCGGAACTGGTCGCGGCGATGACCGACGACCTGCGCGTGGCCCTGACCCGCTACTACGCCGCGTGGTCATGACCGGCCCGTCCGACGACGAGCTGCTGGATCAGGCCCGCCGGGAGCTCACCGAGGCCGGGCTGTGGGACGTGGACGGCGACGTGGCCGCGCTGGCCGAGCGCTTCCTCGGGCACGCTCCGCGCCCCGTCCGGGTCGCCGAGTTCACGGCGGCGGTGGCCGAGCGGCGGGCGCGCATCCCGCTCGGGCATCTCACCGGCACCACGACCTTCGACGGGCTGCGCCTGGTGGTGGGCAGTGGGGCGTTCATCCCGCGTACGGAGAGCGTCGCGCTGGTCGAGTGGGCCGCGCAGCCGGACGTGCTGCCGACCGCCGGCACGGTGCTGGATCTGTGCTCCGGTGTCGGGGCCATCGGCCTGGCCCTGGCCCGGCGTCGCCCGGACGCCACCGTGTGCTGCGTCGAGCGCGACGACACCGCCCTGCAGTACCTGCGGCGCAACGCCACCCGGCTCGCTGACGTCACCGGGGCGGTCGGCGTCCTGACGGTCGACCTGACCGAGCCCGGCTGCCTCGACGCGTACGAGGCAGCCACCGACCTGATCGTGGCCAACCCGCCGTACGTGCCGCCGAGCCTGCGGCTGCTGCCGGAATGGGCCGACCACCACCCCCGGGACGCGATCTACAGCGGCCCGGACGGCCTGGACCTGATCCGCCGGATCGCCGCCCTGAGCGCCACCACGCTGCGCCCCGGCGGGTGGCTCGGCGTGGAGCACGACCGGGCCCAGCCGGGGGCGGTCCGGCAGATCCTCACCGAACACGGCTTCACCGACATCGTGACCCTGACCGACTCCGCCGGCGAGACCCGGCTGAGCGTGGCCCGCACCGCCACCAAGGAGCCCCGCTGATGAGCCCCTCCACCACCCCGGCGAACTGGGTCGCGACCCGCCGCGACCGGACCTCCTCGGCTCTGGACCGCTGCTTCGCCGAAGGGCTCACCGGGCACACCGTCGTCAAGCGCGAGGGCAAGCGCATCGAGCTGACCGACGGCTCGGTGGTCACCGAGTTCGTCTCCTGTTCGTACCTCGGGCTGGAGTCGCATCCGGCCCTGGCCGAGGCGGCGGTCGCCGCCACCGCGACCTTCGGGGTGCACCTGTCGTCGTCGCGCAACCGGATGCGCCCGGTCTACCTGCCGCAGCTGGAGGAGCTGCTGGGTGAGATCTACCCGGGCACCGCGCCGTGCGTGTTCACCTCCACCAGCAACGTGCACCTGGGCGTGCTGCCGCTGCTGGCCTCCGGTTCGCTGCCCAGCTACCCGATGACCCGCGAGCCGCACTTCTTCGTCGACCGCAACGCGCACGCCTCGATGCAGGTGCTGCGCGGCATCTACGAGCAGTTCGGCCCGGTGAGCCGGCTGCCCTCGGCCGACCCGGACGAGGCCGAGCGGACCTGGCAGCGTGCGGCCGGCGACCGGACCCCGATCGTGCTCTCCGACGGGGTGCAGTCGATGACCGGCCTGACCGAGGTGGGTGAGCTCGCGGCCCGGCTGCGGCGGGCCGGCGGATACCTGTACGTCGACGACGCGCACGGTGTCTCCATCGTCGGCACCGACGGCTGCGGCTACGCCTTCGACGACATGGGCGGCCGACTGCCGGCCAACGTCGTGCTGGCCGGTTCGCTGTCCAAGGGCTTCGGCGGCTCGGGCGGCTTCCTGCTGGTGGCCTCACCCGACGACGTCGCGGTGGTCCGCAAACTGGCGAACCCGCTGGTCTTCGGGCACTCGGTGATGGTGCCGATGATGGCCGCCAACGTCGCCTCGGCCCAGCTGCACCGCACCCCGGAGGTGCGGCAGCTGCAGGACCGGCTGTGGGCCAACGCCGCATGCCTCGACGAGCTGACCGGCGGCAAACTGTCCAACGCGGGCCTGCGGTCGCCGATCCGCGGCGCGCTGTTCGGCACCGAGGAGGACGGACTGCGAGCCGCCCGGCTGCTGCGTGACCGCGGTGTGGTCATGCTCCCGGCGTTCTACCCGACGGTGGCGCAGGGCACCTCGCTGCTGCGCTTCGCGATGTCGAGCCTGCACACCGAGGAGGAGATCCGGCTGCTGGCCGCCACCCTGGAGAAGGTGGGCGGGTACGGCCTGCCGGTGGCCGCCGCGGAGGCCGAACGTGGCTGACGGCAGCGTCCTGACGGCACCGGACGAGCGGCTCGGTGGGCCCTGGCACCCGCTGGTCGGGTCGTACTTCGTCACCTATCTCGGCGACGGTCTGTTCTACGTGTGCGCCGCGCTCTACTTCACCCGGATCGTCGGCCTCGACCCGGTCACCTACGGCGCGGCCCTGACCGCGTCCTGGCTGGTCGCGCTCCTGCTCGGCGTACCGGTGGGGCAGCTGGCCGACCGGTACGAGGCCCGCGCGGTGTCGATAGCCATGCTCACCGTCTCGGGGCTGGTCGTCGGCGTCTTCCTGATCACCCCGAACCTGCCGGTCTTCGTCGTCGCGGCCTGCGTGTTCTCGATCTGCACCCAGGGCACCCACTCGGCCCGCTCGGCGCTGATCGCCCGGGTCTTCCCGGTGGAGCGCGTCACCCGGGTACGGGCGCTGCTGATCGCCACCGCGAACGCCGGGCTGGCCGTCGGGGCGCTGCTCGGCGGTCTGGTCATCGCGGCCGACAGCGCGTCGGCGTACCGGACGGCGTTCGCGGCCGACGCCCTGATGTTCCTGGTCGCCGCCGCGCTGCTCCTGCTGGTGCCGAGGGCCCTGCGGACGCCTGTCGCGAGCGACGTCGACGAGTCGCCGGCCACCCGGCAGCGCATCCGGAACGTCTTCGCCGATCGCGGGTACGTGGCGGTCGGGCTGGCGAACATGCTGCTGTGCCTGCACATCCCGCTCATCGACGTGGCCATCCCGCTGTGGGTCGTGCAGCGCACCGCTGCCCCGGAGTGGATCATCGCGGGCGTCTTCGTGGTGAACACCCTGCTGGTGGTCCTGTTGCAGTACCGGATGGCCAGGCGCATCCGCAGCATCGACCACGGCGTACGGACCCTGCGCTGGGCCGGCGTGCTGCTGTTCGGCGGCATGGCGCTGTACGCGGCCTCGGCCGTGCCGTCACACGGCTGGGTGTCCGCCGCGCTGCTGCTGGCCGGTTCCGCCGTGCTGACCTTCGGGGAGATGCGGCAGACCGCCAGCATGACCGAGATCAGCTTCCGGCTCGTCCCGGACGGCCGCTACGGGCAGTACCAGGGCTTCTTCGGGATGGGCTCCACCGCGGCCGAGGCGGCCGGTCCGCTGGTGGTGACCTGGCTGGTGATCAGCCAGGGTGCCTGGGGCTGGCTGGCGCTGGGGGTGGTGTTCCTGGTGGCGAGCTTCGCCGTCCGGTTCGGCGTCGACCTCGCGCGCCGCTCCCCGCTGTTGCGGGAGAACGCGGCATGAGCGGCGACCGTCCCATCCTGCTGTTGCTCAGCGCCAGCCGGCGGGTCATCGTCAAGGCCCGTGCGCTCGGGCTCGACGTCGTGCACGTCGAGGCACCCACGATGAGTGACCCCGGGCTGCGTGAGCTGTGCCGGGAATCGCTGGTGGCCGACCTGCTGGACGTCCCCGGCATCGTCGAGCTGGCCCGCTCGCTGCACCGCCGGTACGGCTTCGCCGGCGTCACCAGCAACCACGAACCGGCCTGTCCCGCCGCCGAGGCGGTCGCCCGTGACCTGGGCCTGCTGGCCGCCGGCACCGGGGTGACGACACTGCTGCGCGACAAGATCGCCACGCGTGCCCGCCTCGCCGGGGATCCCGACCTGGACAGCCCCTGGGCCGAGATCCGCGACGCCGGCGACGTCCCGGCCGCTGCCCGGGTCGTCGGCTATCCGATGATCATCAAGCCCGGCAGCGGTTCGGCCAGCCTCGGCATCATCCGGGTCGACGGCCCCGACGACCTGGACGAGGCCGCCCGGCAGGTCCGCCGGATGGCACGCAACGAGCACCGCTACCACGAACTGCTGCCGGTGACCCGGTTCCTCGCCGAGCCGCTGGTGGCCGGTGACGAGTACAGCGTCGAGACCTTCAGCCGCGCCGGGCGGCACGAGATCCAGGCGGTGGTCCGCAAGATCACCTCGTCGGTGTCGTTCGTGGAGCTGGGTCACCTGACGCCTGCGGAGCTGGACCCGGCCCTGCGCACGGCGGTCGGGGACCGCGTCCGGGCGTTCCTCGACCGGGTGGGGCTACGGGAGGGGCCGGCCCACACCGAAGTGATCACCGGTGACGCCGGGCCGCACGTCATCGAGTCGCACGCGCGTACCGGTGGCGACGGGATTCCGGAACTCGTCCAGCTCGTCAGCGGGCGTGACCCGGAGGCCGAGATGCTCGCCCACTTCGCCGGCGTGCGACCGCCGGCACCGGTGCCGGCGGTCGCACGCGCCACCGCCAAGGTCTACCTGACCGCAGCCGGCACCGGGCGCATCCGCGCGGTCGACGGCGAGGCCGAGGCCCGCGCCGTGCCGGGGGTGCACGCCGTCGAGCTGTACGCGGGGCCGGGCGACCAGGCCGGCCCGCTGACCGCGAGCTGGGACCGCCTCGGCGCGCTGGTGGCCACCGCCGAGACCGTGGCGCAGGCCTGGGGCATCGCCCAGCACGCCGCGAGCCTCATCAAGATCCACCTGGAGGAGGCATGAGAGCGATCGACCTCGCCGTCGACCGTACCGGGCTGCTGGCCGCCCAGGCCAGCAACCTCGACCTGATGCGGGCCGCCGTGCAACGCTCGCGGACCTGTACGGCGGTGCAGCCGTACGCCGGCCTGCTGACCCCGCAGCGCCTCGCCGAGGCGCCGCTGATGACCCGGGACCAGCTCGCCGCATGGGGCTCGCAGCCCGCTGCGCCGAACCGGATCACCACCGGCGACGTCCGCCTGGTGCTGCGCTCCAGCGGCTCGTCCGGCCGGGTCCGCACCCTGCTGCACGACCGCGCCTTCAACGAGCGGGTCGAAGCCCTGGGCGCGCGGGGGCTGTGCCTGGACGGGCTCGGCCCGAACCCGTTCGTCGTCAACGCTCTGACGCCCGGTGACCTGTTCGGCGGCTTCGGCTTCGCCGAGGCGGTGCTGGCCCGGCGTGGCGCGGCGGTGCTGCCCACCGGGACGACCCTGCCGCCGGAGCACCTCGCCGAGCTGATCACCGACCTCGACGTGGCGGCGATCGTCGCCCTGCCCGCCCTGCTGCACCGGCTGCGCGCTGCCATGCCGGCGGAGCTGGCCCGGCTACGGTGCGTCTACTTCCTCGGCGACCGGATGGACGGGGCGTTCGCCGCGGAGCTGCGGGCCGGGGGCACCGCGGTCCGCTCGTTCGCGTACAGCACCACCGAGACCGGACCCATCGGCTACCAGTGCGCCCACCTCGACGGCGGCGACCACCACCTGCACGAGGACCTGGTGATCGCCGAGGTGGTCGACGAGGACGGTCGGCGGCTGCCCGACGGCGTGCCGGGTGCCCTCGCCGTGACCGTGCTGACCGAGACGGGTGCCGCACTGGTCCGCTATCTCGTCGGTGACCGGGTCACCCTGCTCGCCCACGGGTGCCCGTGCGGATCGCCCGCCCGCGTGCTGCGTCTCGGTGGCCGCGACGACACCTCGGCCAACATCGACGGGACGCTTGTCACCCGGGACATGTTCGACAACGCGCTGGCGGCGCACGGCGTCACCGGCAGCTCCGCGTACCAGGTGGGGGTGTCCGTCGAGGAGGGTCTGTTCCGCCTGGCGCTGGCCGGCACGGCGGTCGCCGCGCTGCCCGCCGACGCCGCCCTGGCCGCCCTGCGTAGCCACCCGACCCTGCGCAAGGTCGCGGAGTCGCCCCGGTTCCGCGGTCTGACGGTCGACCCCTCCGGGTCGCTGCCGCGCACCACGGCCCGGGGCAAGGTGCCATTCTTCGCGATCGGGGGAGACCACGATGGACAGTCCTGACACCGCGACCGGGGCGACCACCGCCGTCGACGCCGGCGCCGTCCTGGCCCCGCTGCGCGGGCAGCTCGACGAGATCGACCGGGAGATCCTCGCGCTGATCGTCCGCCGGATGCGCGTGTGCCTGGACGTCGCCCGGCTCAAGTCCGAGCACACCATCCCGATGATGCAGCAGTCGCGGGTGAGCCAGGTCGTCGGCCGGGCCCGCGCGTACGCCGCCGAGCACGGCCTGTCCGAGGACTACCTCGGCGACCTGTACACCCGCATCATTGCCGAGACCTGCGCCGAGGAGGACAGGCTCATCAGCGAGCTGACCCGGGAGGCACGGCCGTGACGATCATCCTGGTCGACAACTTCGACTCCTTCACCCTCAACATCGCCCAGTACCTGTACGAGGTGAGCGGTGTGCACCCGCGCGTGGTGCCCAACAACGTCAGCTACGACGACCTGCCGCTGCACGAAGCGACGGCGGTGGTGCTCTCACCCGGTCCGGGCCGCCCCTCGCGCGCCGGCGACTTCGGCGTCTGCCGGGACCTGATCCTGCGGTGCGACCTGCCGATCCTCGGTGTGTGCCTGGGCCATCAGGGCATCGGTGAGCTGTTCGGCGCCCGTACGGTGCACGCGCCGGCGCCGATGCACGGCATCGTCGACACGATCAAGCACAGCGGCACCGGCTTGTTCCAGGGACTGCCCCAGGACATCCCGGTGGTGCGCTACCACTCGCTGGTCAGCACCGAACTGCCTGCCGAGCTGGAATGCACCGCCTGGACCGCCGACGGGCTGGTCATGGCGCTGGCCCACCGTTCCCGTCCGGTCTGGGGTGTGCAGTTCCACCCGGAGTCCATCGAGACGCGCGGCGGGCACCAGATCCTGAGCAACTTCCTGACCCTGGCGGCCGAACACCGGCGGCTCTCCGGCCCGGCGGCCACGACCGGCCCGGCGGCCACGACCGGCCCGGCGGCCACGACCGGCCCGGCGGCCACGACCGGGGCGGTGCCCGACGACGACAAGCAGACCATCGCCGTCAGCGCCTTCCACGGGGTCGGCGGCGCGGGCCGTTACCGTCTGCACACCCGGCGCGCGGGCGACGTGAGCGAAGGGGTCAGCCCTGCGGCGCTGTTCCGCAGCCGCTACGCGGACCGTGAGCACGCGTTCTGGCTCGACTCCGAGGGCAGCGACCGGCCGGGCTCGCGGTACTCCTTGATGGGCGCGGCCGGCGGCGAGGGCGACGTGGTCCTCACCTACGACCTCGCCGGGCGCATCCTGACGCTGACCGGCCGGACGCACACGGCACACGTCCCCGGGGACCTGTTCACCCTGCTGGAGGAGATCGGGGGCACGGTCGACGTCGACGTCCCGGACGACTGGCAGCTTCCGTTCAAGGGCGGTCTGGTCGGCTGGTTCGGCTACGAACTCAAGGCGCTGACCATCGGCGAGGAGCGCCACCGGTCACCGGAGCCGGCGTCGTGGTTCGTGCTCGCCCGGCACTTCACCGTCGTCGACCACGCCACCGGTCAGGTGCTCGACTGCCACCTGGAGGCGGTGGACGAGCCCGCCGCCGGGCCGGCGGCCCGGCAGTGGCCGCAGCCGCCGCCCACCCCGCCCACGATGGCCGCACCGGTGGCCGCGCGCTTCGTGCCGGGTCCGGTACCGGAGGAGCGGCTCGGCCTGCGCGCCTCGCGTGAGCAGTACCTGGACATGATCCGGCGGGCCCAGGAACTCATCGTGGACGGCGAGACCTACGAGCTGTGCCTGACCAACCGGGCCACGGTTCCGACACCGGCCGACGGGCTGGCCGCGTACGAGCGGATGCGCCGGGTCAGCCCGGTGCCGTACGGCGCGTACCTGCGCTGCGGTGACCTGGAGGTGCTCAGCTCCTCGCCGGAGACCTTCCTGCGCATCGGGGAGGACCGGATCATCGAGTCCCGGCCGATCAAGGGCACCCGGCCGCGGGGGCGGACCCCGGAGGAGGACGAGGCGCTGCGCACCGACCTGCTGCGGTCCCCCAAGGACCGGGCCGAGAACCTGATGATCGTGGACCTGCTGCGCCACGACCTGAACACGGTCTGCGAGCCGGGCAGCGTGCACGTGTCCGAGGCGTTCGTGGTGGAGAGCTACTCCTCGGTGCACCAGCTCGTCTCGACCATCCGGGGGCGGCTGCGCTGGGGCCGCTCGGCGATGTCCGCGGTCCGCGCGGCCTTCCCGGGCGGCTCGATGACCGGTGCGCCCAAGAAGCGGACCATGCAGCTCATCGACGACCTCGAAGGTGCGCCGCGGGGCATCTACTCCGGGGCGCTGGGGTGGTTGGGCTTCTCGGGCGCGCTGGACCTGAGCATCGTCATCCGTACCGCGGTGATCCGCGACGGCGTGGCGACGTTCGGGATCGGCGGGGCCATCACCGCCAAGTCCGACCCTGCGGAGGAGTTCGAGGAGACCCTGGTCAAGGCGAGCGTGCCGCACTACGGGCTGCACGGTTGGTCCGACGCGGTCCGGGGCGGTGCCGGTGTCCGGTGACGTCCCCGACGACGCCCGCCGGGTGCTGATCCTCGGTGGCACCGGGACGGTCGGGCGCTGGGCCGCGAAGTATCTCACCGGTCCCGGTGACCGGGTGGTCACGGTGGACCGCCGGGGCGAGGTCGACCTGCACGCCGACGTGCTGCGACCGGAGCCGGCCCTGCGTACGGCGGCCGACGCCGCCGGGATGATCGTGCTCGCGCTGCCCGAGGACGTCGCGCTGGGCTGTGCCGACTGGCTGGCAACGGTCGTCGGTACGGACGCCGTCCTCGTGTCGACCTGCTCGGTGCAGCAGCCACTGTTCGCCGCTCTGGCCACGGCGGACCACGCCCCGCGCCTGGTCGGCGTCAACCCGATGTTCTCCCCGACGCTGGACTCCGCAGGCCGACCGGTGGCGCTGGTCCGTACCGCGTCGGACGCGGTGACGGACCTGCTGCGCCGACGGCTGAGCGCCGGCGGCATGCTCGTCACCGAACTCACCCCGGACGCGCACGACGAGGCGATGTCGTATCTCCAGGCGCTGCCGCACGCGGTGCTGCTGGCGTACCTTCAGGCGTTGGTGGAGTCGCCGGTCGAACCGGCCGTCCTGCTGCGGCTGGCTCCGCCGCCGGCGCGGACGCTGTTGGCCCTGGCCTGCCGGATCCTCAGCGCGCCCCCGGAGATCTACTGGGACATCCAGCACGCGAACGCCGCAGGCGCCCAGCGCCGGCAGGCGTTGCGCCGGGCGCTCGACGAGCTCGACGACACCGTGACGGCAGGGGACTCCGACCGGTTCCGGGCGACGCTCGCCGCCGCGGGGGACCGGCTCGGCCCGCAGGTCACCCTCAGCGCGCAGGAGTGCCACCGCCTCTTCAGCCTGCTGTCCACCCCCTCGTCGACCTGACCGACGTCGACGCGACCCGCTGACCTCGCGTACCGGCCGTGGCACGGCGACCGCCACCGGCCCGACACGGCGCGGCGAGTAGCGAAGTGGCGATGGGTGTCGACCGCCCCGAAAATGATCATGTAGATCGATGAAGCTTGACGTCTGGTAGTCCGGCGCGCATCCTGGCATCAGGCTGTCGAATCGGTTCGCTGACGCATCGACCGGGCTGCCACCCCAGCCATTTCCCTTCGCCCACCAGGCTCGTCACGAGAGGCCCCGGTCATGTCCCCAGCTTCCTTCCCGATGTCGCGCCGCCGGCTCCTCACGACGGCCGGGCTCACCGGGGTCGCCGTGCTCACCGGCATGTCGCGGTCCGGCATCGCGGCTGCCATCAGCGGCCCGAGCAGCTACACCCCGTCGTGGTCGTCGGTGGACCAGCATCCGGCGGCGCCGGAGTGGTTCCAGGACGCGAAGCTCGGCATCTACTACCACTGGGGGGCGTTCAGCGTCCCCGCGTTCGAGAACGAGTGGTATCCGCGCAACATGTACCTCGGTGGCTCGTCGGCGAACAGGCACCACATCGCCACCTACGGCGACCCGTCGGTGTGGCCGTTCCACAACTTCATCAACGGAGCGCGGGACAAGGCGGGGACCTTCGTGCAGTTCGCGCCGAAGTTGACCTCGGCCGGCGGCAACTTCGACCCGGATGCGTGGGCGCAGTTGTTCGTCGACGCGGGGGCGAAGTTCGCCGGGCCGGTGGCCGAGCACCACGACGGGTTCTCGATGTGGAACAGCAGCGTGAACGAGTGGAACTCGGTGGCGAAGGGGCCGAAACTCGACCTGGTCGGGCTGCACGCCACCGCGATCCGGGCCAAGGGCCTGAAGTTCATGGTGTCGATGCACCACGAGTTCAACTTCGGCGGCTACTACGACAATGTTCCGTACCAGTCCGACCCCAGCCTGCGCAAGCTCTACGGGCAACTCGGTGCCGCCGCCGAACAACAACTGTGGTTCGACAAGCTGCGGGAGGTCATCGACGGCTACCAGCCCGACCTCATCTGGCAGGACGGCGGCCTGGTCGCGCTCCCGGAGTCACGACGGCTGGAGTTCCTGTCGTACTACTACAACAAGGCGGTGGCCTGGAACCGGGACGTCGTCGCCACGTACAAGGACGGCTTCAACACCAGGGGCGAGGTCTTCGACATCGAGCGGGGTGGGCCGGCGGACATGCTGACCCCGTACTGGTTGACCGACGACAGCATCTCCAGCTCAAGCTGGTGCTACACGGTGGGCATCGGGTACTACACGCTCAACCAGATGGTGCACTCCCTGGTCGACCGGGTCAGCAAGAACGGCAACGTGCTGCTCAACATCGCCCCCATGGCCGACGGCACCATCCCGGACGGGCAACGCGCCATCCTGCTGGCCATGGGCGACTACCTCAGGCGCTTCGGCGAGTCGATCTACGCCACCCGCGCCTGGACCGTCTACGGCGAGGGGCCGACCAAGATGGGTGGCGGGTCCTTCACCGGCCCGCAGGCGGGGACCAACCGGGACATCCGGTTCACCCGCAACAAGGACGACACCGTGCTGTACGCCACGGTCCTCGGCTGGCCGGGCAGCACGTTGGACATCACCACCCTGAACGCGAACCGGATCAACGTCGGCACGCTGACCTCGGCGCAACTGCTGGGCCCCACGGCGGGCGCGTACCTCGACCTGTCCCGGCCCGTCCAGGACGCCGCCGCCCTGCACGTGGCGATGCCCTCGGCCACCGCACCGTTCAACGCCTCGGCGTACGTGGTGAAGCTGACCTTCTCCGGCCAGATCCCCACCCTGGGCGGCGGTGGGCCCACCACCGGCTACGTGCGGATCGTCAACGCCGCCACCGGGCTGGCCCTCGACAGCGGCGGGAACGTCGCGGCGGGGTCGAACCTCAAGCAGTGGAACTGGGACGGCAGCACCAACCTGCAGTGGCAGCTGGTGGACCTCGGCGGCGGCTACTACCGGATCGTCAACCGCACCAACGGCATGGTGGCCGACAGCTGGGGCAACACGGCCAACGGGGCCCCGGCCAGGCAGACGACCTGGAACGGCGGCAACAACCAGCAGTGGCGGTTGAACAGCGTGGGCAACGGCCGCTACCAGATCGTCAACCGAGGTACCGGCACCGCGTTGGACGGCATGGGCAGCAGCGCTGCCGGCTCCACTGCGGGCCTGTGGTCGCCGAACGGCAGCGCCAACAACCAATGGACGATCACCACCTCCTGACCAGCGCCCGGATCCGGTCTGCACCGCCACGGCTGCCAGGGCGACCGTCCTGGCCCGAGCTCCCGCATCATCGGCCGCTGACCCTCGACGGTCGGCGGCTGGGCGGATCGGCCACCAGTGCCGTCCGATCGTCCTGATTGGAGAAATTAGCCTCGTCGATGTCGGCCACCCGTGCGATCCTTCCCCCGCGGGCGCTCGTCATGTTGCCCGCCATCATCACGGGGAGGACCGACATGCGTGCCCACGCGCGCGCTTCTCGGCGCTTGTTGTCAGCTGCCATGGCCCTCGCGATCGGCTGCGGGACGGTGGTCGGCGCGAACGTCACCCCGGCCGCCGCCGATGTCGGCGGGCCGACCGCACTGACCACCGCCGGCCAGGCGTGCGCCACGCAGGCCCCCGGGCCCTACCTCAGCCCGGACCGCCTCAACGACGCCCACGCCGTGGTGCTCCAGGGCTCCTGGACCGATGCGTCCCAGAGCGCCGACCCGCAGGCCGACTTCCAGGTATGGGACGTCACCAGGCCGGACGAGCCGCAGCAGTGGCGCGACGGGGTCGACCAGCGCAACAACCGGGTCTACATCCAGCTCGAGGACCCCGCCCGCCAGCTCGACGGTGTCACGTACGCGTGGCGGGTCCGCGTCCTCGACGGTGCGGCCACGTCGCCGTGGAGCGACACCTGCTACTTCACGCTCGACCGCACCGGCGGTCCGGCACCGGCCGTCGCCTCGACGAAGTACCCGTCCGGGAACTGGGAGAACGCCGGCGGTGAGGTCGGCGTCGCCGGGGACTTCGTCTTCACCTCGGCCTCCGACGACACCGTGAGCTACCGCTACCGGTTCTACTCCGGGGAGACCGGTGGCGACGACGACTACTCGACGGTGCCGGCGACGAGCCTCGGTGGCCCGGCGACCGTCGCCTGGACGCCGGAGGGCGCGAGCCACCACTCGGTGACCGTCTACGCCCTCGACCGCGCCGGGAACTGGTCCGACCGGACGGTCTACGAGTTCTGGGTACGGGAGACGCGGCCCTCCGTCTTCTCCAGCGCGTATCCGGACTGGAGCACCAACCTGGACTACGGCGTCGGCGTACCCGGAGCCTTCGAGTTCACCGCCAACGTCCCGGGCACGAGGTCGTTCGCCTGGCGCATCGACGGCGGTGGCCCGTCCGGCTCGGTCGCGGCCGACGCCGACGGCAAGGCCACCGCGATGATCGCCCCGACCCGGGTCGGCCGGCAGACCATGTACGTGCGCAGCATCACCAGCGACGGCACGACGCACCCGGAGCGGGCCTACACGTTCGTCGTCGACAACGCGCCCAGGGTCACCGGCGACGTCGACCGGAGCGTCGTCATCGGGTCGTCCCTCCGGTTCCACCTGGCCCCGCGCATGCCCGACGTCGAGTCCTACCTCTACTGGCGACGCGACCACAACGGGAACGAGCCCGACCAGAAGACCGCGCTGCCGGCCGGCGCGGACGGCACCGCGGACCTGACCTGGACCGCCACCAACGAGAACATGAACACGCAGGCGCTTCTGGTGCAGAGCCGCAGCGCCGACGGCACCCTGTCGGAGCCCCGGTTCATCTCCATCTCTGTCTGGGACGCCAGCCCGTACGTGACCCGCAGCGGCGGCGACGCGCTGGGGTCGACGGCCACCTTCACGGCACGCACCGAGATGGCGAACGTCGCGGAGTACGAGGTGCTCCTCAACCGCGACCCCGCCACCCGGCAGGTGCTGCCGGCCGCCGCCGACGGCACGGTGTCGTTCCGGTACACGCTCACCAAGCGCGGCTACACCTACGTCACAGTGGTCGCCCGGAACGCGGCCGGCGTGCGGACGGGCGAGGGCGGCACCTCCTGGTCGGTCACCGACTCCCCGGTGGTCGTCTCCACCGACTTCCCCTCGTCGGGCTCCGGCAGGATCGCGCCGGGCACCTTCACCTTCACGCCGCGGCAGCCCGGCGCAGTGAAGTACGCGTACCAGGTCGCTGGCGTCGAGGAGACCGTCGCGGCGGCGGCGGACGGCACAGCGACGATCACCTGGACGCCGCCGGACTCCGGCTACCACACGCTCTACGTGAAGAGCCGGACGGCGGACGGCGTCGAGTCGATGCAGACCTCCTACTCCTTCTATGTGGCACCCGATCCGCTCACCGTGACGTCGGTGTCGCCGGCGTCGGTCGCGGCCGGCGGTGTGCGCACGATCACCGTCACCGGCACCGGATTCCACCAGGAGGACCAGGTCACGGTCACCCCGACGGGCGGCGCGGCGCTGACCGCGACGGTGCGGAGCGTCTCCGCCGACCACCGGACCCTCACCGCCGAGGTGGACCTGACGTCCGCCGCCGTGGGCAGGGCGTCCGTCTCGGTGCGGCCCGACTCCTGGAGCGACGCGGTGTCGCTCGCCGACGCCTTCTCGATCACCGGTTCACCGGCCATCCGGGCGGTGACCGCACCGGCCATCATCGGCATGGTGGCCGTGGGGGTGAGGGTCCGCGCCTCGGCCGGACAGTGGAGTCCGGCCGCCACGGCGTACACCTACCAGTGGGCGGCCGACGGCACCGCGATCAGCGGGGCGACCGGCCCGACGTACCTGGTCCCGGCGTCCCGGGTGGGCAGGCGGCTGACCGTGACGGTCACCGCGACCAGTCCCGGCTACTCGTCGGCGCAGGCGACGTCGAAGGCCACCATGCCGGTCGGCAAGGGCGCGGCGCGCGGGCCACGGTGAGGCCGACCGTCAACGGGTACGGCCCGGGTCGGCCTGCTGCCAGCCTAGCGGCGACAGCTCGACATCGGCGTCACGACCGGTGAGCCCATGCGCGGCGACACCCCGCGCATGGGCCCCGGCGAAGGTGACGTCGGCGACGCTCTGCCCGTGACGGACGATGGTCAACGCGCCCACCCGCGTCGGTGCCCCCGGTCGGGCGGAGGCCGGCCCGCCTTCGCTCACGATCAGGGCTGGTCGGTGAGTGTCGACCGGACCTCGGCGGCGAAGAGGTCTGCCGGGTCGAACGGCATGCCGGTGAAGTGCCCGGCGACCTCCAGGCTGATCACGCCGTGCACCCGGGTCCAGAAGGTCAACGACCGGCGCATCGACTGATCATGATCGTACGAGAAGGCATCCTGCACGGGGGCGAAGATGCGGCGGGCCAGGTCGGTGGCCTCGGCCGGGGCGGCGTAGCCGGGTACCGGCGTCCCGTACAGCAGTAGGTAGCGGTGTGGGTCGCGCCGGGCCCAGTCGCGGATCGCCGTGGCGATCGCGGTCAGCCGGTCGCGTGGGCTCCCACCGGTGCCGGCCGCGGCCTCGACCACGTGTGCCAGGTCGCGGTAGGCGGCGAGGATCAGCTCGGTGAGCAGGTCGTCGCGGCTGGCGAAGTACCGGTACAGCGCCGGTGCGGTGATCCCCATCTGCTTGGCGATGGCCTTGAGCGACAGCCCTGCCGCGCCGGCCTCGGCGAGCTGCTTCCAGGCGTGTTCCCGCACCTCGGCCCGGACCTGCCGCCGGTAGCGCTCGCGCGGCCCGATCGGCGTTTCCGCCGAATGCTCTTCGGCCGTACGGGTCTCGTTCCCCATGCCACCCCTCCCCTGACGTTGACATCAGATTACTTCAGTTATATGGTGTAACGAAAGCGATCCAGTATTACTTGACTGAGGAGTCACCGTGCAGCACCTCGTCGCCACCACCCTCACCTCCTTCCTGATCGGCGGCTCCGTGCTCGTCGGCAGTGCCGTACCCGCCGTGCCCGGCGGCACGTTCTTCGCCCACCCGCAGCCCGACAGGCACGGCGGCACCGGTCAGGCGCAACAGCTGACCCGCGCCTGGGTTCAGCTCTGGAACGGCGACTACACGCTGGCCGAGCGCATCATCTCCCCGGACGTCCGGGTCCGGGCCGCGCTGCTCGACGGCGGTGACGGCAGCGCCGTGAAGGGTCCGGGCGGCATGGTCGACCTGGTCGGCCAGATCCGGTCGGCCTTCCCCGACCTGCGCTTCGACGTCGAGGTCGGCCCGATCGTCGACGGTGACCACGTGGTCGTGCGGTGGGTCGCCAACGGCACGTACGGCGGAGGCTTCCCCGGTGCGACCGCCGCGCCCGGCACCGCTGTCCGCTTCACCGGCACCGACACGCTGCGCGTCAAGCGTGGCCTGATCACCGACTACTGGCTCAACGCCGACACCCTGCTGCTCGTCACGCAGCTCAAGGTCACGACGGCTGCGGATCGGTAGGTGGGCGAAGTCCTCGCTCCTGGCGGTGAGTGCGGTGCGCGCACAGGCGGAGCGCACTCCTCCTATGCTCGTGCTCTGAGAACGGAACGCCCTTCGTGTCGAAGTACCGCAGATGGGACGAGAGCAGATGACCACGCTCACCGGTCGGCTGGCCGATCTCGCCAGCGGTGCACTGCTGGGCACCGCCCAGATCACCGGCGTCAGTCGCCTGTCGGCCGGGTTCGTGCGGGTGAAACTCACCGCCGAGGCGTTCCAGAAGGCGGCCTGGGCGCCGGGCGTCAAGCTGCAGCTTCGCCCACAGCGGGGCAGGATGGCGCTGCGCACCTACACACCCGTCGACTGGGACGCTACGCGGGGTGCCGTGGACCTGATCGGGTTCACCCATGCCGGCGGCCCGGGGGCGGAGTGGTTCCGCCGGGCGGCAGTCGGCGATGCCTGCCAGGTCTTCGGGCCACGCCGCTCGATCGCCCTGCGCGATCTCGCGGGCGCCGTGCTCTTCGTCGGTGACGAGTCCAGCGTGGCGCTCGCCTGCGCCCTGCAGAGCGTGACCAGCAACGCGTCGTACGTCTTCGAAGCGCGTGATCCGGCCGGACTGAGTCAGCTCCTGGCCGGCCTGGGAATCGCCGAGAGGGTAGCGGTCGTCACCAAGGCCGCGGATCGCACCGACCTGCTCCGGCAGGCGCGCGAAGTCGCCGCCGTCGGACCATGCGCCCTTGTCGTGACCGGCGACGCGGCGACAGTTCATGCCGTACGACGCGACAGCCGGAACTGGGCACCCGCGCCCGTGCAGGTGAAAGGCAAGGCTTACTGGGCCGAGGGTCGCGCCGGCCTCGACTGAGCAAGGCGAATCCCACAAGACGTCAGCCAGCGGTCCCGCCTTCACCGCTGCCGGCTGTCGTCAGTTCACAGTCGACCTCGGCTGCGGCACCCGTGGGGCGCTACGCGAGGCCCCGTCGCGGGCTCACGTCGCGGTGGACGCTTCGAACGCCCGTATGCAGCGTTCGATCCACTCGGTCAGCAGCCCGCGTTCCTGGGCGGTGAGCGGGGTGAGGTCGTCGACGACCGCACCGATCCGGACCAGGGCCGCCAGCGTGTCCTGCCGCGGGTCACCGCCGGCGGGGCGGAGGTCGCTGATCGCCGCGAGTACGGCGTCGAAGACGACATCGGCCAGGCCACGGTCGCGAACGTCGGAGGGTTGGGCGAGGAGCGCGAGGACCGTCCCGCTGCCGGTCGCGTGGATCATGTCGACCGCCCGCCGTTCGCTGACGACGAGGAGCCCCGCGGAGGCCATCCGGCCGACGTGTCGACGGAGGACCCGGATGCCGTCGATGGTCGCCGGGGAGGGGTCCGTGTTCGGGTGGACGCTCAGCATCACGTACAGCTCGGGGTTCGACAGCCCGAAGTCGATGTGCCGCTGCCAGGCCGCGCGGAGCGCGCCGACGGGGTCCAGGTCGTCGTCGAGGTCGGTGGCCTTCGCGGAGGTGTAGTTCCGCATGAC
This sequence comes from Micromonospora sp. NPDC051925, assembly GCF_044548625.1. Classification (NCBI taxonomy): domain Bacteria; kingdom Bacillati; phylum Actinomycetota; class Actinomycetes; order Micromonosporales; family Micromonosporaceae; genus Micromonospora; species Micromonospora sp. NPDC051925. The sequence continues at coordinate 276,448 of NZ_JBIUCH010000006.1, forward strand.
CGTCTCGGCGACCGCTTCGACCAGGCCGTCCTTGTCACCGAAGAGGCGATAGATCGTGGGCGCCTGGACGTGTGCCCGCTCCGCGACGCCCCGGGTCGTGACGGCACGTGCGCCGCCCTCGCGGAGCAGCTGCGCAGCGGCTTCGACGATCTTGGCGCGGACCGCGTCGCGCTCGGAGCTGGTGTCGACCTTCCTCATGTAAGCAACGATAACAGGTGGGTTGATTCAGCGTTAGCATCACTGATACGGTCACGTTGTTTTCAACGGTAACAACGTGACGGGCCGGGCGGTGGTGCCGCCCGCCGGGAAGGACGGCACCACATGTCAGGCCGGATCAGGATCGTCGCTCTCGAAGAGCACGTCGCACTCCCCGCCAACCTGGAGGGATGGGTCAGGGGCGGCATCCCGACGAACCCGCACATGGGCTACGGAGACGACCCGTTCGCCCGCCGGCTGCGCAGCCTCGGCGAGGAACGCATCGCCGACATGGACAACCAGGGCGTCGACGTCGCCGTGCTGTCCCTCAACTCACCCGGCGTGCAGAACCTCAGGCCCGCGGACTCCGTCGCGGTCGCGCGCGAGGCCAACGAGCAACTGGCCGCCGCGGTGGCAGAGCACCCGGACCGCTTCCAGGCGTGGGCGGCCATCCCCACCCCGGACCCCGTCGCGGCCGTCCACGAGTTGGAGTACGCGGTCACCAAGCTGGGTCTGCGGGGCGCGATGCTGTACGGACGCACCGGCGAGGACCTGGCCGACCACCCGGCCTTCGACGACCTCTACGCGACGGCGGAGCGCCTACGCGTGCCGCTGCACTTCCACCCGCAGACGCCCACCCAACCCGTCGTCGCCGCCTACTACTCCGGCCTCGGGGCGACCGGCATGGGGCTGGCGACAGCCGGACTCGGCTGGTACTACGACCTGGGCGTGCAGTACCTGCGCATGATCTTCTCAGGGGTGTTCGACCGCCACCCCGACCTGCAGATCGTGGCCGGTCACTGGGGTGAGCTCGTGCTCTTCTACCTCGACCACACCGGAATCCTCGCCCACAACGCCAAGCTCCAACGGCCCCTGCTCGACTACTTCAGGCACAACTTCTGGATCGCCGGCAGCGGCACCGTCAGCGAGCGGTACCTGCGCTGGACGGCGGAGATCGTCGGCACCGAACGCATGGTCTACTCCACCGACTACCCCTACACCTTCGGCACCCGGCCCGGCGGGTTCCCGTTCCTCGACACCAGCAACGGGGTCGCGCGCTCCTTCCTGGTGGACGCGCCGTTCACCCACCAGGAGAAAGTCGCCATCGGCTCCGGCAACTGGGAGCGCCTGACCAGGCACCTCGACGCAGACGGGTCCGAGGGGATCGCGTAACCAGTCGGTAAGAACCCGCGCCATCCGCACGATCTGCACCGCGAAGCGTCTACCGAGTGGAGCCGCTACCAGGTGGTCAGGAGCAGGTGATTGATCAGCAGCGCGACGATGGCCTGCACGGCCAGCCAGGTGCGGCGGTCGTGGGCCTCGATCAGGGCGGCACCGGCCATGAGCCAGCCGGTGAAGGGCAACCAGATCCGTTCGACCTCGGCCTTGCTGTAGCCGGACAGAACGGCGGAACCTGGCGAGCCCGGTTCACCTCGCTGCGGAACCGACCACGGAACTCGTCGTCGTCCGCCAGTTCCGGGCGGACGACCTTCACCGCCACCTGTCGTCCCTGCGGTGAGCGGGCCAGGAAGACACTTCCCATGCCACCCTCGCCGAGCCGGTTGAGCAGGTCGTACCCGCCGAGCTGGGCAGGGTCACCGGGACGCAGGCCGTCGCTCACGTCGGCTGCCCGCAGACCACGACCAGCCCGCGAACCGTTCCGCCAATCACGCGTACCCCTCAGTTAGTGCCGAGACCATCCGCAGCCTATCGCCCGCCCACCCGGCGTCGTCGATGCCGTCCGCAGGTGGTACGGGCCTCGGCCCACACCTTCTGATCAGTCGGCTGGTCAGGGGGTGAGGCTGATGCCCTGAATGTGTGCTTTCCCGAAAGTTTCCGAAAGTTGTTGACGTTTTCGAAACGCCGCTGCAATACTCCGATCCACGTCGAAATCAATAAACGTCGATTGATGTCGAGCGTCGTCAGGCGTCACCGCCCCAAGGAGGACCTGCGCATGTACGCCAGTATCGATGTTCCCCGCCGCCCGTCCGCCTCCCGAGCAACGCGGCTCACCGTCCGGTTGGCCGTGCTCGCCACCACCGTGGCGCTGGGTGCCACCGGTCTCGCGGTCGCCGCCACCCCGTCCAGCGCCGCCGCCTGCAACGGCTACGTCGGCCTCACCTTCGACGACGGGCCGACCGGCAACACCGGCGCGCTGCTGTCCGTGCTGCGCGCCAACAACGTACGGGCCACCATGTTCAACGTCGGGCAGAACGTGCAGGGCAACCAGTCCGCGGCGCGGGCCCAGGTCGACGCCGGCATGTGGGTCGCCAACCACAGTTGGAACCACGCGCACATGACCTCGATGAGCCAGAGTCAGATGCAGTCGGACCTCTCCCAGACCAACACGGCGATCCAGTCGGCGACCGGAGTCCGGCCGCAGTTGTTCCGCCCGCCCTACGGGGAGACCAACTCGACCCTCCAGTCGGTCGCCTCGTCGCTCGGCCTGCGCCAGGTGATCTGGGACGTCGATTCCCAGGACTGGAACGGCGCCAGCGTCAGCCAGATCGTCTCCAACGCCAGCCGTCTCCAGGCCGGCCAGGTGATCCTGATGCACGACGGCATCCAGAACACCCGCGACGCGATCCCGCAGATCATGGCCAACCTGAACAGCCGCAGCCTCTGTCCGGGCATGATCTCACCGAGCACCGGCCGGGCGGTCGCCCCGGACGGCACCCCGCCGACCGGCACCCCGACCACGCCACCCACCGGCACCCCGACCACTCCGCCGGCCGGCGGGGGTTGCACCGCGACGGCGACCTACCCCAACGTGTGGGGCGACCGGTACAACACGTCCGTGACGGTCCAGGGGGCCAGCAACTGGACCGTGGTCGTGGCGGTGACCGCGCCACAGCAGATCTCCACCACCTGGAACGGCACTCCCAGTTGGGACGGCACCGGCTACGTGATGACGATGCGGTCCAACGGCAGCGGCAACACCTTCGGCTTCACCACGATGATGAACGGCAACAGCAGCGCCAGACCACAGATCCGTTCCTGCACCACGGGCTGACCACGGTGGCCCGCCGAGGCCACCGGGAACGGCTCAGCCGAAGCGCCAGCCAGGCCCATCACCGACCAGGCCCTCCCCGAGTGGCTCCGTCGCACTCGGGGAGGGCTCTTCGCGGCCTGGCCCCACCTCGCCGGGCGTGACCTTCAGCGTGGCCAGCGCCCGGTGGAAGAGCCACCGGGCCGCAGCCGCCGCTGGACCGGAAGCGCCGGCAGCTCGGTGCTCCGTGGCACGGCGTCGCGGTGCTGCTGCGCGACGATGCTGGCAGTGATCTCGTGGGGCGGCACCGGACGGCCGAAGTGCCAACCCTGCCCGTTGTCGCAACCGGTCGCGGTCAGCCGGTGGGCCTGCTCTGCGGTTTCAATGCCCTCGGCGGTCACGACGAGGCCGAGCTTGTGCCCGAGCGACACGACGGTGCTGAGGAAGTCGTCGTCCGTGCCGGGGTGGTAGGCCCCCGGTCGCGTGGCCGGGTGCGCCGACGGACGGGTCAGGCTGGCGTCGAGTTTGAGGCCGTGCAGCGGGAGGGAACGGAGATTGGCCAGGTTCGCATAGCCGACGCCGAAGTCGTCGATGACGATCCGGACGCCGAGTTTCATCAGCGCCGCCAGGGTCTCCGTCACCACGCCGGTCAGATCGATCACGGCCTGCTCGGTGACTTCCAGCTGAAGCAGGTGCGGCGGCAGACCCGTCCGGTCGAGGACCTGCGCCACCGCCCCGGCCAGGCCGTTCTGGCGGAGCTGGCGCACCGACACGTTCACACTCACGTACAGGCCGGGTTGGACCCGCTGCCAACGGCTGGCCTGCCGGCACGCCTGCTCCAGCAGTTGGCCGCCGAGCGCCACCACGAGGCCGGTGCGTTCGGCGAGCTCGATGAACCGGGCGGCGCTCAGCAGGCCAAGCTGAGGATGCCGCCAGCGGGCCAGGGCTTCCACCCCAGCCAGCCGCCCGGACCGGAGCGCGGCGATGGGCTGGTAGGCGGCGGTGAACTCGCCCCGCCGCAGCGCCGCCGGCATGGCCGCCGACAGCCGGTAGCGCGTGGCGTCGGCGTTGCTGCGGTCCTGATCGAACTGGCGCAGGGTGGCCTTCCCGTCCGCCTTGGCCCAGTGCAGCGCGATCTCGCTGGCGCGCATCAGGGTCGCGGCGCCACCGTCGGCGACGGTGCCCTCGGCCACTCCCGCGCTCGCCGTCAAGGGCACCTCGGTGCCGTTGACGCGGAACGGGGCGGCGAGCGCGGCGAGCGCCTGATCGGCGATCTTGATGGTGTCCTCGGCGCAGGTGGTGTCGCGGACCAGGATCGCGAACCGGTCGCTGTCCAGCCGCGCCACCAGGTCGATCCGCCGGTCGGTGAGCGCGCCGAGCCGGTCGGCGATCTCGCGGAGCAGCAGGTCACCCACCTGGTGCCCGAGCACGTCGTTGACCGCCGCGAAGTCGTCGACGTCGAGGCAGCAGACGCCGACCCGGTCGAGCGGCACATCGGCGGCGGACAACCGTCCCAACTTCTCGGTGAGCATTGTCAGGTTGGGCAACCCGGTCAACTGGTCGTGGGTGGCGAAGTGGCGGAACCTGGCCTCGCTGACCCGTAACGCCTCCTCGGCCTGGGTGCGGGCGGCCAGCGCGGCCAGCCGGACCGTGTCCTGGGCTCTCAGGCTGCGGTCGTGCGCCGCCGACGCGAAGCCCGACGCGAGTTCAGCCAGTAGGCCGTTCAGCCGAGCGGTACGGGTGGGGTCGGCGGGGATGCCCGGCTCGCCGAGGAACCGCGAGCCGATGACCGCGATCGTCCCACCGAGCGCCTCCGGCGACCCGAAGCCGGCCGCCACCAGATCGGCGCCGATCCGCTGGCCGGTGCCGGGCTCGGCCGGTTCGGCGAGGACCGCGGTGACCAGGCGGTCCGCCAGTCCGGCCACGATGCGATGCCGCTGCTCGCCGCTGATCGGCACGTAGTGGGCCCGGTGCAGGGCCGCAGCCCACGCCGTGACGAACTCTTCGACGTCCGGACAGCTCCGGTCGTCGACCCCGTCGGCGTCGGGCCGATCGCTCACCTGCGGCGTCCGACTCCGACGTAGAAGCTCATCCGCTCCGGGTGCTCCCCGACATCGGCCGGTGACTCGGGACGCCACAGCGGTGACCACACCACGCCGGGTTCCACCAGGTCGAGGCCGGCGAAGAAGTCCTCCACCTGGGCGCGGGTACGGGCGGTGACCGGCGTGTTCGTCCGGCCACTGAGCCGGGTGCCCTCGCCCATCTCGTCCGGCCGACTGTCGGTGGTGACGTGGCTGATCGCCACGCAGCTGCCCGGGGACAGCGCCGTCCACAGTCGCTTGATCAGCCCGTACGGGTCGTCGTGGTCGGGGACCGCGTGCACGACCGAGACGAGCAGGAGGCCGACCGGTTGGTCGAGGTCCAGCAGTCGGCGGGTCTCCGGGTGGTCCAGGATGGCCTCCGGATGGCGCAGGTCTTCGAGCAGTGCGACCGCGTTCGGCTGGCCGGCGAGGATGTGCGTGCTGTGCGTCACCGCCACCGGATCGATGTCCACATAGACCACACGGGTGTCCGGATCCACCTGCCGGGCGATCTCGTGCACGTTGCCCACCGTCGGAATGCCGGACCCGATGTCCAGGAACTGCCGAATCCCCTCGGCGAGCATGAACCGCACCGCGCGATGCAGGAACTCGCGGTTCGCCCGCGCGACCAGGCGAAGATCCGGCACGGCCGCCATTGCCTGGCGGGCGAACTCCCGGTCGACCTCGAAGTTGTGCGAGCCGCCGAGCCAGTAGTCGTAGGCTCGCGCCACGCTCGGCCGGCTGAGATCAACATCTGCTGGCGCCCACTCCGGCCGTTCCATTGCCGCCCTTCCCCACCACCACAGTGACGTGACCGCCGCCACTATAATCGGAAGTTTCCCACCGCTGCAGCGCACCGAGATCACGACGCCGGCCCGCAGGTCGACGGCGGACGCCGGCTCCGTCCACCATCCGTCCACACCGTGCAGACACCGGGACTCGAGCAGGTTGTCGTCCGAGGAGCCGGACGTCAGGGGCGGCACGCCGAACCATGATCAAGACCCATCCGGACGGGGCAGCCGCCCACCGGACGGGGCCGGACGTGAGGGTGCGCGTCGGGGCACCCGACCAACCGCAAGGGACGCAAGGCGAGGGGTCTGACTGCGTCTTGGCAGCGGGCCGGAACGAGCTGGGGCCCGCGCAGGTGTCCTGCCGGTGGGACACCCGGCGCGACGGTGCCGTTGCGGCTCAGCGACTGAAGTGGTGACCCTCGTCCAGGTCGTCGATGAGTCCGACACCCGCCAACGCCGGCCGGCGTCCAACCGCTGCAGCGACTCCACGATCTACCACGACCCGTGTCTGTTCAGGGGCGGCCGGTCCGCGAAGCGGTGAGGTGGGTGTTCACGGTGGGCACGACCGTGCCGGCCAGGTCGCGGACGGCTGTTCGTAGCCGGTCGACGCCGCCGCGGTTGGTGATCTGCCGGACGAGTTCGCCGTCGAACGAGCCCAGCAGCATATGGGCCAGGAACTCGGCGTCGGCGTCCGGGCGGATCTCGTGGATGAGGCCGGCGACGTGTTCGTGCCAGCGGCGGTAGGTGGGGTCCTGGTGCTTGTCGGCCGCGCAGGCCTGCTCGTGCGCGGCGATGAGCGTGATGTTCTTCGCGGCGAGCGTTGCCAACTCGTCGAGGAACTCGATCAGCCGGTCGCCGGGCGGGGCGCCCGGGCCCAGCGGTGGCGGGCCGTTGTCGATCGCGTCACGGATGCGGGACGCGCGCTCGGCGAGCAACTCCTGGAACAGGCCGGTGCGGCTGCCGAATCGCCGGAACACGGTGCCCTTGCCCACGCCGGCCCGGGCGGCGACGACGTCGAGCGAGACGTGTTCCGGCCCGTGCTGGGTCAGTAGTTCCTCGGTCGCCCGCAGGATCGCGTGACGGTTGCGTGCGGCGTCCGCCCGCTCGGCGACCATGACACCCCTCCTAGAAAACGGACTGGTAGTCCGTATATTATCGCAGACGTTAACCGGACCGCTGGTCCGTTTCATCGCGCGGAGGTGTCCTGTGCAAGCACTGATCGCCGCCCCCGAAACCGTCGAGGGCTTCCGGCATGCCGACGTTCCCGAACCGGTGCCGCAACCCGGGCAGGTGCTGGTCGACGTGGGGCAGGTCTCGCTCAACTACGGCGAGGTCCGTCATATGGGCGCCTTTCCGGCCGGTGTGGTGCTTGGCTACGACGCGGCCGGCTACGTCACTCGAGCGGCCGAGGACGGCACCGGGCCGGCCGTCGGCGAGCGGGTGGCCGCCTTCGGTCCGGGCGCCTGGGCCGAGCGGGCCGTCTTCGGCACCGACAGCGTCGCCGTCGTTCCCGAGGGCCTCGACCTCGGCGAGGCCGCCGCGCTGCCGCTGGTCGGCATCACGTCACTGCGGACACTGCGCGCAGCCGGCCCGGTGCTGGGCCGCAGGGTGCTGATCACCGGCGCGTCGGGCGGTGTCGGTCGCCTCGCGGTGCAACTGGCCCGGCTGGGCGGTGCGCACGTCATCGCGTCGGTCGGTGCTGTGCAGCGCGGTGCGGGGCTGACCGAACTCGGGGCGGATGAGGTGGTGGTCGGCCTCGACGACATCGACGGGCCGGTCGACGTGATCCTGGAGAATGTCGGTGGAGCACACCTGGTCAGGGCATGGAGTCTGCTCAAACCCGGCGGCGTGCTGCAGAGCATCGGCTGGGCATCGGGTGAACCTGCGGTGTTTCCGCCCAACTCGATCTTCGCGCACGGGGCGGCGAAGACGCTGCAGTCCTTCGGTGACGCGGCCAGCCCCGGCGCCGATCTGGCCACGCTCGTGGACCTCGCCGCTCGCGGTGTCATCTCGGTGGAGGTCGGCTGGCGCGACTCGTGGAAACGCGTAGGAGACGCGATCCAGGCGCTGCTCGGCAGGCAGGTAGCCGGAAAGGCGGTCATGGACATCGACTGATGATGTCGGGTCCGGACATACAGCCCCCTACCCACCCGCTCGTTCGCCGCGGGTCGAGGACCGGCGGCGGCTCACCCTTCGCGGGTTCCGACGACGCCGAATGAGGTGAGGAAACACGCGACCTCGCCGGTTGTCGTCCGGCCGACCCATGTGCCGAAGACGCCGTCGCCGCCGGTGGTCATCACTGCGACGTTCGCCTTCGTCTCGGTATCCAGTTCGAACATCGTCCACGACTTCCCGTGGAGTTGTATCTGGATGGTCTCGCCGACCGTGTCGTCCTCGGTGGTGGCGAGGTCGAAGCCAGCGGTCACATCTGCGAAGCAGCCGGTACCGCTGTCGACCGGGTAGCCGTTGAGCACGTCCTCGACGTTGGTGGGCTTGAGGCCCGGCCACTGCGCGGGTTCCCAGGTAGCCACTGCCTCGTCGCGGACGACGAGTTGAAGTGCGGCGGGTACCTGCCACGATGGGCCACGAGCAGCGTTGTCGGCCATGACAGCAACGATTCGGTAGCGACCGGGGTCGACGCCCACAGTGAACGGCCTTGTCCGGTAGGTGGCTGCCGTCAGCGGATCGCCGGCCCACACGCTCCCGGTGGGCATGACCAACACACCGACGTCGTGGCGGCTGATCGTATGTGGGTCGTCGCCATACGTGATGGCCGCTCCTTCCTGGAGCAGCGCCTCGAAGCCGGTCGGGTCTGCAGCCACCGAACCTCCGCGCGGATGAGCACCTGGGTCGGCGGACCAGGAACGCCGCCGCGATGGTTGAGCACAGCCTCGCAACGGCGCTCAAGCCCAGATCAACCGGACTCGGGACTGGTTGACGGCTGCGGGTCGCAATGCCGGTCCAGGAGGTTCGTCCGCGCCCTCCACCTGATCAATGTGGTCCTTCTTCTCCGGGTACGCCTTGAGTGCCTTGTGGTCAGCGTCCGCCGCGGATCAGGTCGAGGGGGGCGGTGCGGATGCCGAAGTGCTGCCGCAGGGCGCGGCCGGCGGCGTGCAGCCCGGACATGCCGTGCACGGCCGGGCCGGGTGGGGTGGAGGCCGAGCAGAGGTACACGCCGGGCAGCGGGGTCCGGTACGGATCCCAGCGGGCCGCCGGCCGCATCACCAGCTGCCACGGGGTGACCGCCCCGCCGGAGATGTCCCCGCCGACGTAGTTCGGGTTGTGCGTGCTGGCCTGCGCCGCCGGCACCACGTGGGTGGCCAGGATCAGGTCGCGGAAGCCGGGCGCGAAGCGTTCCACCTGGGCGACGATCTGGTCGCTGACGTCGCGCGGGGAGCCGTTCGGCACGTGCGCGTACGTCCAGAGCACCTGCTTGCCGGCGGGTGCGCGGGTCGGGTCGACCACGCCGGGCTGCACCGCGAGCACGTACGGGCGTTCCGGGTGCCGGCCGCGTACCACCGAGGTTTCGGCGATCCGGGCCTCGGTGGCCGAGCCGACCAGGTGCAGGGTGCCGGCGCGGGCGCACTCCGGATCCGCCCACGGCACCGGCCCGGAGAGCGCGAAGTCGACCTTGCAGGCGGCCCCGCCGTACCGGAAGGAACGCAGACTGCGCACGTAGCCGGCGGGGAGCCGGTCGCCGGCGATGCGCAGCAGGCCGGCGGGGGAGACGTCGAGCAGGACCGCGCGGGCCGGCGGCAGTTGGGCCAGGTCGTCGATCCGGTCGCCGGTGACCACCCGGCCGCCGAGTTGCCGTAGCCGGGTCACCATCGCGTCGGTGATCACCCGGCTGCCACCGGAGGGGACCGGCCAGCCGACCGCGTGTCCGAGGGTGGCCAGCAGCAGGCCGGCCCCGGCCGGGGCGAGCCGGCGCGGTGGGGCGATCGCGTGCGCCGCCACCCCGGCCAGCAGCGCGGCGGCCTCCTCGGTACGGAACCGGGCCGCCGCGGCCGGGGTGCCCTGCTCCAGGGTGCGGAGCCCGAGCAGCAGTGCGGCGAGCGGGTCGCGGGGCACCCCGCGCAGGTCGGACATGGCCGTGTCGACCACTCCCGACCAGCGTCGGACCAGCGGCCCGAGCAGGGACCGCCAGGCCGCCCCGTCGGCACCCAGCCCCTCGGCGGTACGGTCCAGGTCCCGCCAGGCCAGCGCCGCCCGCCCCCCGTCCAGCGGATGGGCGTACGGGATCTCCGGCTGCAACAGCCGTACGCCGTGCGCGGCCAGGTCGAAGGCGCGGAAGAAGGGCGAGCCGAGCGCCATCGGGTGCACCGCCGAGCAGACGTCGTGCCGGAACCCGGGCAGGGTCAGCTCCTCGGTCCGGGTGCCACCGCCGGTGGTCCCGGCGGCCTCGTGAACCTGGACGCTCAGCCCTGCCGAGGCGAGCACCAGCGCGGCGGCCAGCCCGTTCGGGCCGGAGCCGACCACCACCGCGTCCAACCCGCCGGCTGCCGCCCCGGCTTCCGTCTGCGACCCCATGACTCGCCCTTCCGCCTCAGACCAACGCCTGTTCCGCAGCCAGGCTGGCGTAGAGCGCATCGGTGCGGACCAGCTCCGAATGCGAACCAACGGAACGGGCCGTGCCATTCTCCAGCAGAACGATCTTTTCGGCAGCGAGGACCGTGGAGAGCCGGTGCGCGACCACGACCACGGTGGTCCGGCGGGAGACCTCCTGGATCACCTCGCGCAGGGCGGCTTCGTTGGCGGCGTCCAGTTGCGAGGTCACCTCGTCGAGCAGCAGCAGCCGGGGACGGCGCAGCAGCGCGCGGGCCACCGCGATCCGCTGCCGCTCGCCGCCGGACAGGGAGAGCCCCCGGTGCCGGATCGGGGCGTCCAGGTCACCGCCGAGCCGGTCCAGCAGGGTGCTGAGTCGGGTGGTCCGCAGCACCGCCCGGATCTCCTCGTCGGTGGCGCCGGGGGTGGCGTACGCGACGTTCTCCCGCAGCGTCCCGGCGAGCACCGCGACGTCCTGCTCGACGTACCCGATGGCGGCGCGCAGCTCGGCCAGCGGCCAGTCGGCCAGCGGCCGGCCGTCGAAGAGGATCCGGCCCTGCTGCGGCTCGGTGAAGCGCTCGATCAGGGCGAGCACCGTGGTCTTGCCGGAGCCGGAGGGCCCGACCAGGGCGGTCAGCCCGCCCGCCGGCACGGTCAGGGTGAGGTCGCGCAGGGCCGGTTCGTCCCGGTCCGGGTACCGGAAGCAGACCCCTTCGAACACCACCTCCGCCGGCCCACGGGCCGACCCCGCCCCGACCGGCGTGGTCGTCGGCCCGCCGACGTCGACCGGCCCCGCCGGCGCACCGGCTCCGGCCGTCGCCGGGGTGCCGGCCCTGACCGGTGGCGCGGGGGGCAGGTCGATCGGCTCGGTGGGCAGCGCGTCGATCTCGGCGATCCGGGTCAGCGCCGCCCGCCCGATCTGCAGGTAGGTGCCGGCGCCGACGAGCTGCATCACCGGGTGGCTCAGGTAGGCCACGTAGAGCAGGAAGGCCACCAGCGCCGAGACCGGCATCGCGCCGCTGGCCACCCGCGCGCCGCCGACCCCGAGCACCACCAGGAACGCGACCTGGATGGCCAGGCCGGCGCTGGTGCCGGCGACCGAGCCCCAGCGGGCCAGGCTCACCCCCTGGCGGTACGCGGTCAGCGCCGCCGCGTCGATCCGGGCCGCCTCGGTGGCCTCGGTGCCGGAAGCCTTCATGGTGGTGAACGCGCCCAGCGCCCGCTCCAGGGCGGCGCCCATGTCGCCCACCGACTCCTGGGAACGCAGCGCGGCGGCGCGGATGCGGGGCATCAACAACCCCATGATGATCACCAGCAGTACCACCACGACCGCGGTCACCCCGAGCAGGGCCAGGTCGACCACCGCCATCAGCAGTACCGCGCCGAGCAGCATGACAACGCCGGTGAACAGGTCGATCAGGGACTGGCTGGCGACCTGCCGCAGCAGCATGGTGTCCCCGGCGACCCGGGCTAGCAGGTCACCGGGGGCCTGCCGCTGCAACGCCGGCACGGTGAGCCGCAGCAGGTGCCGGACCAGGCCGCGCCGCCCGTCCAGGGCGACCGCCTCGGCGGTCCGCAGGATCAGGTAGTTGCCGACCCCGAGCAGTACGGCGGCGACGATCACCAGCCCGGTGAGCACGACCAGCGCCCGACCCACCCCCTGACCGGCGGTGAGGCCGTCGATCAATGCCTTGGCGGCCAGCGGCTGGGCCAGCCCGAGCAGGCTGGAGACGAGCAGCAGTACGGCGGCGGCCACGAACGGACCCCGGTGTGGTCGGACGTACCCGGCGATCATGCGCAGCCAGTGCCGCTCACCGGCGGCCGGGGCACTCACCGGTCACCCGGGGCGCGGTAGACGTTGACGTACATCGGTTCCACGCCGGTGAACTCGGTGCCGGCCCAGTCGCTGTGCCGGGCCAGCCGGACCAGTCCGGCCTGCTCGGCGTACCCGTCGACCTCGTCGGGGGTGGTGAGCCGGCTCAGTTCCGAGGCGATCCGGGACCGACCCTCGGAGATCCAGATGTGCGCCAGGTGCCAGATCCCGTTCGCCACGTCGATGGTGGAGTACGACAGCAGCCCGGTGTCCCGGCCCGGGTAGGGCACGAAGAAGGAGTCCCGGGCCCGGCCCTGGTTGAGCACGGCCAGCGCGAACTCCGGGTTGTGGGTCTCCACCACGAGGATCCCGCCGGGGGCCAGCCGGGTGGCGGCGGCCTTCACGACCCGTTGCTGCTCCTGCGGGTCCAGCAACATCGACAGGGTGCCGCAGACGCAGTAGACCAGCCCGTACCGGCGGTCGTCGGACCAGTCGCGGATGTCGCCGTGCACCGGCGTGACCGGGCGGGGCTGGTCGGCCAGGGCGGCCCGCAGCGCGTCGAGCATCTCCGGCGACGAGTCCACCCCGACGATCTCGCCGACCCGGTCGGCCAGCGGCAGGGCGATCCGGCCGGTGCCGACGCCGAGCTCCAGGGTGGGTGCTCCGCCGCCCGGGTGCAGGCCGGCGAGGTAGGCGACGGTCGGCTCCACCGCCGCCCCGCCGGGGAAGAGCCGGTCGTAGAAGTCGACGAACTGCCGTCCGTAGCCGCTGTCGGCGATCTCAGTCATCTCGGGTGCCCTCCGGCAACGGTTCGAACGGGGAGACCAGCAGGTAGTCCGGCTTGTGGGACTCGTCGTAGCCGGCGCTGCGGGCGATCACGAACTGGAACCCCCGGGGTACGTCCGCCCCGGCGTACTGCCGGCGTACGGCGTGCTCGACGAAGTCCCGCAGCACCTCGTACGGCGGGGTGGCGGTGACCTCGACGCCGGGGGTGCCCAGGTGCACGATCAGGTCGGCGCAGATGTCGAAGATCGCCTTGTCCTGCCGGCGTTCCGGGAACCAGACCACCTGCCGCCAGTGCCGGCGCGGGATGTGGGTGGTCTCCACCCACCGGGTCTGCCCGCCGTCGGCGGTGAGCACCCGGTGCAGGACGTGGAAGTCGTGCTGCGCCGGTTCGGGGGCGAAGAAGCGCCAGTTGCCGATGAACAACCCGGGTACGTCGTAGCGGCGGAACCGGTCGAAGACCTGCTGCGGGTGCTGGCTGAGCACGGTCACCCCGAACCAGCCGACCAGGCCGGCGGTGATCGCCGTGGTCAGTGGGCGCAGGTCGGAGCCGACCCGGCGGCTCATCGCCGCACCTGCGGGCCCGACTCGGTGACGTCGTCGACGAACGCGGTGAGGATCTTGACGACCTCCGCGGACCGGTCGGCGTCGGTGAGGATCTCGTCGTGGTCGGCGTCGGCGATCAGGTGCCGCTCGGCCCGGGGTGCCGCGGCGGCGAACTCGTCGTGCAGGTCGGCCTGGACGGAGTCGGTACGTGCGGTCCGCCCGGCCGTCACCACCACCAGCGGTACGTCGATCCGGGGCAGCCCGGTGGCCTCGTCGGAGAAGCGTTCCTGCACCACCCGCCACTCCCGCCGGGCGGCGGCCCAGAGTTCCGGGTCGCGGTACTGGGCCAGGGCGAGCGGGCGGACGGACTCGGGCAGCCGGTCGATCCAGGGGGCCCGGGGCAGCAGCGAACCGAACCCGGCCCGCAGTGAACCGGGCATGATGGCCAGGGTGCTGGTCAGCGCCCGGCCACCCTCGGCCTGCCGCAGGGAACGGCGCAGTTCGGCGGGGTGGCTGGAGTCGACCAGGGCCACTCCGCGTACCTGCCCGCCGAGCTGTTCGGCGGCGAGCAGGGCCAGGTAGCCGCCGAGTGAGTGGCCGACCAGGATCACCGGGCGCTCGCCGGCCACGTGCCGGGTCAGCTCGACCAGGTCGTCCACCATGGTCTCGAACCGGTACTCCCCGGTGCCCCGGTAGCGGCTGGCACCGTAGCCGGCCCGCTGGTAGGTGACCGTGGTGAAGCGGTCACCGAGCGGAGCGGCGATCCGCTCCCAGTGCTCGGCGGTGGCGGCCATCCCGCTCTCCAGCAACACCAGCGGCCCGTCGCCGGCGGCCCCGCCGGACCGCGCCCCGGCACCGGCGGTCCGGTCGGGCAGCGGGTCGCCGGCGTACCGGTAGGACAGGACGTTGCCGGCGGCGGTGGTGAAGGTGCGCTCGTCGCCGCGCCCCCGCTCGATCAGCCGACGCCGCCGGATCCGGGCGACCTGGCCGGCGGCGAAGAGCACCAGCCCGGCGGCCGTCGCCATGGCGGGCAGGGTGTCGTCGCGCCGGACGCCGGCCGCGTCGCCGGTGCGTTCCCGGGGCCGGGTGGTGTAGGCGACCGCCGGATAGGTGGAGGTGAACGCCCAGAAGAACCGGCCGAGCCCCATCACCCGCGCGTTGACCAGGTGAAACGCCCCGGCGGTGGCGAGCAGGTACGGCGCGGGGCGACCCTTCGCGGCGTAGGCCAGCGGGAAGGCGCACTCCATCGCCAGCACCCCGTGGGCGGCGAGTTTGGTCAGCCGGGGGTAGCGGCGCATCAGCTGCCAGACCTGCGGGTCGCCGTAGGTGAGGGTCCGGGTGATGCCGGGCAGGGCGCGTCCGGTGCGCCAGGTCTCGCTGGGCAACTTGGCCCAGCCGGAGACCGTGTACGACAGCACCGACTGCAGGGCGACGAACCAGAGGCAGGCGTCGACCACGGCGGGCCGGCGCTGGCCGGCGCGGGCGGCGGTGGTGAGCGCCTGGACCAGGAAGGAGACCTGGTCGGCGCCGTCGCTGCCGTACAGGTGCTGGGCGTGCAGCGCGGCCTGGCTGCCGGTGAGCACCGCGTTCGCGGCGACCCGCTGCCGGCGGCCCAGCGGCAGCCAGAGCGCGGCCGCCGCGACGGCCCGGCTGACGTGCAGCGCGGTGGCCACCCGGTCGTTGGCGGCCAGGTCCAGCGCCCGGGTCAGGCGGGGGGCGTGCTCGTGGAAGGTACGCCGGTTCACCGCCCAGTTGTTCGCCCCGCCCCGCTGCCGGTCCCGGCCCCGGGTGAGGTACTCCAGGCTGGCGAAGAGGTGGGTCACCGAGCTGATCCGCTCGGTCCAGTTCAGCACGGCGGAGCGGTCGAACGTGGCGGGCGGCCGGAGTCGACGGTGCCAGGGTGCTCTCTTCATGGTTCAGCGCTTCCTGAGGGTGCGGGAGGACCGGGGCGGGACGGGTGGCCGGTGGACCGCCGCGACGGCCCACCGGCCCGGACCTGCTAGGGCGATCGCGTCATCCCTTCGGTGGGGGATTCGGCCCGCCGAGGTTGCGCCCGGCGACGTAGCCGGCGGCGAAGAGCGCCGCCACCGAGCCGACCAGGCCGACCCCGGCCGCCACGCCGACGACGGTCGCCGGAGTGGCCAGCACCGGCATCCCGCCGACCTGGTTGCGCGCCTTGTCGCTGTGGATCGGGATCGTGGCGAGGGCGGGGTCCGCGTTCACCCTGTTGGCGAGAACGGACATGGATCACCTCCTGACTGGGGGGTACACAGGTTGTCGGGCGACTAGTTCGGCTGTGGCCTGGTGCCCTCGGCCATGTTGCGGGCGATGCCCACCATGTAGCCGGCGTGGAACGCCACGGCGCCGACGGCGACGCCGAGCGCCACCGCCGTCGGGGTGGCGAGCACCGGGGTGAGCCCGGCCAGCCCCTGGGCGGTCCGGTCGGCCTCGGTGAGCTCACCGAACACCTCCAGGGAGATGTCGTTGGTGTGGTCGACAAGTGCGGTCATCTGGTTCACCTCCTCCGAAAGCTCTCAGCCAGTGTGAAGGGCGGCGTGCAGGCCATTCATCTCAGCTAAAATTCCTGAATCGCTAGGATGTCCGAGGGGGTCGCCGCCGTCAACCACGGGAAACGGGGTCCACCCGATCCGGCGAGGGGAGGGCACCAGATGGACCACCCGACCACGGGCACCCTCGCCGAGAAGATCAACAGACTCTTCGAGGTGGTCCGCCGCCCCGACCGGGAGCAGTACCGCAACGAGGAGGTGGCCACCGCCTGCCGCGAGGCCACCGGGGAGAGCTTCTCCACCACGTACCTCTGGCAGTTGCGCAACGGCCGGCGGACCAACCCCACCAAGCGGCACCTGGAGGCCCTCGCCCAGTTCTTCCAGGTGCCGGCGGCGTACTTTTTCGACGACGAGCAGAGCGCGCGGATCGTCGAGGAGTTGGAGCTGCTCGGCGCGCTGCGCGACAGCGCCGTCCGGCAGATCGCGCTGCGTGCGGTCACCCTCTCCCCGGAAGGGCTGGACACCATCAGCGACATGATCGAAGCTATCGGGCGGCGGGAGGCACGCCGGGCCGGGCCGGCCGGCGTGGAGCTGCCCGGGTCCGGTACAGGCGGGCCGGCGGAGCGCGATGGCAGTTGATCGGGACATGTGGCGTCGGTGCCAACGGATCGTCGACGCGCTGTCGATCCCGACGCCGTTCGAGCCGACCCGGTTCGTCGACGCGCTGGCCCACCAGCGGGGCCGGCCGGTCGAGCTGGTGCCGATGCCCGGTGGGGCCAGCCAGTGCGGCGCACTGGTCGCCACCGACCAGGCCGACTACCTCTTCTATGCCACCAGCACCACCCGGCTGCACCAGGAGCACATCCTGTTGCACGAGGTCGGGCACCTGCTCTGCGGCCACGTCGACGACCGCTCGCTGGCCGCCCTGCCCACCCTGCTGCTGCCGAACCTCTCCACCGACCTGGTCCGCCGGGTGCTCGGCCGTTCCGACTACTCGGCCGGCCAGGAGCAGGAGGCCGAGCTGGTCGCCTCGATGATCGCCCAACGCGCCCGTCGGGGCCCGACCGGCGGCGTCGGCCCGGTCACCCCCGAGGTCGCCGACGGGCTGGCCCGGCTCGGCTCGATCTTCGACACCGGCTGACCGGGGCGGGGTGCCTTGCTGACCTGGCTCAACTTCACCGCCCTGGCGCTCGCCGTCGTGGTCGCCGCCTACAAACTCATCCCGGTACGCGGCCGGCGGCGTGCCGCCGGCACCCGGTACCTCTCCGCCTTCTTCCTCTGCATCGGCCTCGGCCTGGCGGTGATGGCCCACCCGGTCCTGATCGCGATCAGCCACGTCGAGCCGGTGCCGAACCTCGGCCGACTGTTCGGCAACGGCCTGGAGATGCTCGCCGCGTACTTCCTCGGCGCGCTCGGTCAGAGCATCGCCCGCCCGGCCGGCACCCGGCGCTGG
This sequence comes from Micromonospora sp. NPDC051925, assembly GCF_044548625.1. Taxonomy (NCBI): domain Bacteria; kingdom Bacillati; phylum Actinomycetota; class Actinomycetes; order Micromonosporales; family Micromonosporaceae; genus Micromonospora; species Micromonospora sp. NPDC051925. Next base: position 294,151 of record NZ_JBIUCH010000006.1, read on the forward strand.
CTGCGCCGGCACGGTCTCCTGCTGGTCGGCGCGGTCCTGGTGATGGCGGTGCTGCTGGCCAGCGCCGACACCACCTTCACGTTGAACTTCGTCAACGTGTACTCGCGGGACCCGGTGGTCGTCGGCTACCTCGTGGTCTTCTTCAGCTACATCGCGGTCTGCCTGGTCACCTTCATCACCAGCGTGGGCGGCTACCTGCGGCACGTGGCGGCCGGCGTCCTGCGGACCGGGCTGAGCTTCGTGGTCACCGGTGCCGCGCTCGGCATCGTCTGGGCGGCCTGGTCCGGGGTCCGGCCGGTGGTCACCCTCGTCACCGGCCGGTCCCTGGCCACCACGCTGCCCGTCGGCGCCACCCTCGGCTCGGTCTGCATGCTGCTCTGGCTGATCGGGGCGACCCTGACCGCCTGGGGCGACCGGATCACCGCGCCACTGCGTTGGCTGCGTGCGCTACGCCGGCTGCGCCGGATCGACCCGCTCTGGCGGGCGCTGCGGGCCGCGCTGCCGCAGATCGCCCTCAACACCAGTGGCGGCTGGCCGTTGCCCGGCGCGGAGTTCGCGCTCTACCGGCGGGTGATCGAGATCCGTGACGCGCAGTTGACGCTGCGCCCGTACGCCCATCCGGACGTGTTCCGCTGGGTCGGCCCGGCGGCGGACCCGGCCACCGTGGAGGCGGCGGTGATCGCCGCCGCCCTCGTCGGTCACGCGCACGGCCGGGACTACCGTGCCGAGCACCCGTTCCAGGACGTGGACGCCTCGCTGGCCTCGGAGAGCGCCTGGCTGGCCCGGGTGGCCCGGCAGTTCGCCAGCTCGGCGGAGGTGGCCCGGGTCCGTCAACTCGCTGCCGCCGAAGCCACCACCGGCCAGAACGCCGACCAGGCGTAGACCCCCTCGCAGGTGGATGCCCAGTTCGGGGCAGCCGCGACTCGGCGTGTCCACCGATGCGCCAACACAACAGAGCCGGCGGGACAACCGCCCCTGGATCAGAGCAGCGCGTTCTCGTAGGCGTAGATGACGGCCTGGACCCGGTCGCGCAGCCCTAGCTTCGTCAGCAGGTGTGACACATGCGTCTTGACCGTCTGTTCCCCCACGTACAGACGTTTCGCTATCTCGGTGTTGGAGTAGCCGCGGGCCACCTCGAGGAGAATTTCGCGCTCGCGGGTGGTCAGCCGGTCGAGCGCCGGGGGCTTGTCCACGGTTGCCGGGGCGAGGCCGTTGGCGAACCGGGTCACCAGGCGGCGCGTCACTGACGGGTCGATGAGTGCGTCGCCGCGGGCCACGACCCGGATGGCGCCGAGCAACTCCTCGACGGGCATGCTCTTGAGGCAGAACCCGCTGGTCCCGGCGCGCAGGCCCCGGTAGACGTAGCTGTCGTCGTCGTAGGTGGTGAGCAGCATGATGCGGGTGTCGGTGCCGCGTGACAGGACGGTTTCGGCTGCCGTGAGGCCGTCCATCCGGGGCATGCGTACGTCCAGGACGGCGACGTCCGGGCGTAGCCGTTCGATCTCGGTCACGGCGGCCTGCCCGTCGCCGACGTCGCTCACGCATTCGAGGTCGGGCTGGGTCTCCAGGGCATTGCGGAACCCGGAGCGGAAGAACTCGTGGTCGTCGGCGAGCAGGACGCGGATCGCGGTCAACGGGACTCCTGGAGCGGAATGGCTATGCCGGTGCGCCAGGTGCCTGGCGCGTCCGGTAGCGGGCCGATCGTGACGGCTCCACCGAAGATGCCGACCCGGTGGCGGACGCCGTCCAGTCCTCGTCCGGTGCCGGAGTCCGTGCCGGATCGGGGGTTGGTGGTGTTGCTTCCGGTGATCCGGAATTCGCCACCGGTCTGGGTGAGGGCGAGATCGAGGGTGCCGTCGCCGTGGCGCAGGGCGTTGGTGAGAATTTCCTGGACGATGCGGTAGGCCGCGAGGTCCAGCGACTTCGGCAGGGCTCGAGGTGTGACATCGTCCATGGCCAGGTTCACGATGAGACCGGCGCGGCGGCTGCCGTCGATGAGATCGTCGAGACCGTCGAGACCCGGCTGCAGTACCCCGTCGGAGTCGTTACCGTGCAACAGGTCGAGCATGCGGCGCAGGTCGCCGAGCGCGGCCCGGCTCGACGTCTCGACCTGTTCCAGCGATGTCACCGTCCGGTCCTTGACGGCCGGTAGACCCGACGTCATGCCGAGGCGGGCGGCGGCTGCGTGCACACCCACCGCGCTCACGTGGTGGGAGATCGTGTCGTGCAGGTCCCGGGCGATCGTCGCACGTTCGGTTTCGACCGCCCGGGTAAGTGCGAGGTCCGCGTCACGTCGCTGCTCTTCTGCTTCCCGCTGGATGTGCTCGGCCCGGCGGCGGACTTCCGCGATGTAACCGCTGCGACCGGTGGTGTGCCGGCCGAGCAACCAGGGCAGGACCGTGTTGGAGAGGGTGAGCAGGAGGTTCTCGGCGGTCGCGTCGAAGCCCTGGATCGCCTGGGTGACGGTCATGCCCGCGATGAGGGCGGCCAGCGTCGCCCAGGAGCGCCGGCCCTGGACCCAGGCTCCGGCCCGGTACCCGGCGACGGCCAGCCCGGTCGCGTTGCCGATGCCGTCGCGGTCGCCCGTGGCGTCGAACAGCAGGGCGGCGACCCCGACCCGGACGACGGCGTGCACGACCGCCACCGGCCCGGCGGTCCGGGCCGGCAGCGCAAGTGCCAGGTCGGCCAGCAGGATTGCCAGGCCGGCGATCCAGCTGGCCGGGTGGGGCGGGCTCTGCGACAGCTTGAGCAGGAATGGGGCGCCATCGCAGATCACGCAGCCGATCGCGATCAGCAGCGATTGCCGGCGCAGCGCGGCGTTTTCGTCGCCTTCGTCACGCATGACGCCCCCTTTCCGTATCGGTCGGTCAGCCTTTCGCGTCGCGGATGAACTTGATGATCTCGTTCACCCCTTCCGTGGTACAGGCCGGGGTGTGTCCCGCGCCGGCGATTACCTTGTGCGTCGCGTGCGGGAACTGCGCGGCGGCGGCGTCACCGGATTCGATCGGGGTGTTCGCGTCGAGGTCACCACTGAGTACCAGGACCGGCACGTCGGGCATCGTGGCGCCGGGCGCGAACGGGGGCTGCGCGGTTTCGTCGTTCGGCCAGCGCAGGCAGGCACCGGTGTCGTAGTCCGCCCGAGTGACCCACGCTACAGCGGAGAACGGCGCGAAGTCGGCGCTAATCAGCTTCGCCTGGACCGCAGCGTACTGTCGGGTGCGCTTCGCGACCGGGTCGGCGTAATCGAAGTCACGCAGGTAGTCGTGGCAGGTGACGGCCCAGGACTGCGCGTCCGACAGGATGGCGGCGCCGTAGGAGTAGTTGTCGGCCAGCGCGATCAGACTGTCCCGCACCAGAGCGCGTACCGGGGTGAGATTGCCGCGGCGCGCGGCGGCGGCGGCGTTCGCCAGGGCGAGTTCGACCTTGGTGTCCGGGCGGCTGGAGTAGACCCTGCCGGCCACCGACGTCATCTGCCACTCGTCCAGGGTGACCCGGTGCTTGACGCCGTCGTAGGTGATGTCGAGCTTTTCCGGGCTTTTGCGCAGCCGCTTCATCAGTGCGGCCAGATCGGAGATCACACGGTCGCCGTTGCATTCGCCGGTCCGCTCGCAGACCAGCCGGACTGCTCGCCGAAACGCGACAGCGTTGACCTCGCCGACGGAGTCGACATTGATCGCGTACGCGCCGGCCATGCTGACAGTGCGCACGTGCTGCGGGTACCGCTGAGCGTAGGTAGCCATCAGATAGGTGCCGTACGAGATGCCGAGCAGGTCGAGGCGGCTCAGACCCAGTGTCGCCCGCACGGCGTCGACGTCGTCGGCGACCGCGATGCTTGTGTAGTCGGACACGGCATCGCCGAGCTGTTCACCGCACTCACCGATCAACTGACGCTGTTCGGGCAAGGAAACGAACACCCGGGTCGGACCATCGAGCGCCGCGCAGGTCAGCGGGGTCGAGCGGCCGACCCCGCGGGTGTCGATCAGCAGCAGGTCACGACGGTCGAGCAGTGGTTCGAGGGACTCGGCGAACTGCTGGCCGGCCAGGTCGATGGTGGACGAGCCGGGACCGCCCGGGTTCGGCACGATGGTGCCCAGTCCCGGTTGCGACGTGTCGGTGTGCGGCACCAGCGCGAACCCGATGTCGATCGTGCCCTTGCCGGGGTCGGCGCGGTCCCGGGGCACAGTGATCTGCCCGCAACCCGCGGTCGGCAGGCTGGGCAACTCCGGGCACTCGGCCAGGGCCTGCACGGTTTCGGTGGAGGCCGTCAGCGTGGTCCGGGCGTCGACCCCGGCCACGGGTGCGGTGGCGCATCCGGTGGCGACCGCGGTCACCGCCAGCAGGGCTTCGGCGAATCGTGTCTTCTTCATGAGGTTCCTCTGCGTCCGTGACCTGTCGGGCTGACGAGATCCATCCTCGGCGTGCCCGGCGGCCGCGTCTTCCATCGACGGCGGGAGCTCTCCTCCCTCCGACGGGTGAGACGCAGACCCCCTTTGGCGTGAGGATTCCCGGCCGCGACATCGACAGGCTGAGGCGGTGAATCCCAAGGAGTCCCTGAATCAGGCCGTGGCCCGGTGGAGCATTTCTCGTCCGTGGACGGCCGTCAGCGATGGACTACCACGTCTTCGTGCTCACCCGGATCCGGGAAACTGGTCGCCGACGGGCTGCCGACCCGCGCCGCCGTCGCCCGCGGCATCACCGAATCCGCCGGAACCGTCACCAGCGCAGCCGTGATCATGGTCTCCGTGTTCAGCATCTTCATCCTGGGCCACGGAGTGGAGTTCAAACAGCTCGGCGTCGGCCTCTCCACCGCGGTCCTGATCGACGCTCTGGTCAGCCGCGCGCCGGTGCTCCCCGCCGCACTGAGCCTGCTCGGCCACTGCACCTGGTGGCCGTCCCGGCCGCAGCCGACTCATCCCACCGGGGCCGCCACCGACACCTCCGTCGGAGGGAACGCCGCCGGCAGTACCGGCGGCGTCGACGCAACGGCTCCACTCCCGTACGGACCGGCGGACCGCCCTGCCGGTTCGTCGCCGGCACGGGACGTGGCCGCGCCCTGCGGGTCGTCAGTGCGTCTGCGGGACCGGGGGGAAGTGTGGCCGCAGGTCGGCGGCCAGGATCCGGTCGAGCAGCCGGTCCGGCACGATCCGGGACACCCTGGTCATCAGGGCGGCGTCGCGCCCGATCGTGTACCGGGTTCGCGGCCGGCGAGCGGTCACCGCCTTCACGATCACCTCGGCGGCGTCCTCGGCGGACTGGCCGTTCCTGGTGAACGCCGCAGCGTGCGCCATGACCGCCTGCAGCAACGGACCGTAGCGGTCGGTCTGCTCCGGGGACAGGCCCTCGGCGAGCCGGGTCGCCGTGGCGGTGCCGCGATCGGCCATCGCCGTACGGACGCCGCCGGGCTCGACCACGACCACCTGGACGCCCTGCGGGGCCAGTTCCCGGCGCAGCGCATCGCTGACGGCCTCCAGGGCGAACTTGGTGCCGGCGTAGGCGCCGTACGCCGGAAGTGCGACCCGACCGCCCACCGAGCTGATGTTGACCACCCGGCCGGACCCACGGCGCAGCGCGGGAAGAAGTGCCTGGGTGACGGCGATGTGGCCGAACAGGTTGACCTCGAACTGCCACCGCCACTCGTCCATCGGCAGCGTCTCGACCGGCGCGTTCACCGCGATGCCGGCGTTGTTGACCAGCGCGTGCAGGGTGGTCACCCGGGCGGCGACGGCCTCGATCTGCGCGGGGCGGGTGATGTCGAGCAGCACCGGCTCGATGCCGGGCGCCCGGGGAGCGTCACCCTCCCGCCGGACACCGGCCAGGACGTGGAAGCCTCGGTGGGCGAGTGCGCGGGCGGTGGCGGCACCCATGCCGGTGGAAGCCCCGGTCACGAGGATGGTCTGCGGCTTTTCGGTTGACGTTGTCACCTGAACGACGGTAGGCGATTCGGATGACAACGTCAACCGTAGAATGGCGGACATGATCAGCCGCGTGGATTCCGCCGCCGCCACCCGCCGCGACCTCCTCGCCGCCGCCGCCGAACTGCTCGACCAGGGCGGGCCCGAGGCGGTGACGCTGCGCGAGGTGGGCGCGCGGGCCGGGCTGAGCCGCGGTGCGCCCTACCGGCACTTCGCGGACAAGGAGAGCCTGCTCACCGAGATCGCCGCCGCAGCCTGGGACCGCATCGGTGACGCCGTGCGCGGCCTGCGCGTCGACCCGGAACGCCCGGCCGAGGACAAGCTGCGGGAGGCGCTGACCGGACTGATCGCGGTCGGGCGGCGGCAACCGCACCTGTACCGGCTGATGTTCACCACCCCGGCCGGTGATCCGTCCGTGCTGATCCGGGCGGCGGAACGCAGCCAGGACGAGTTCCTGGCGATCGTCACGGAGCTGACCGGGGCGGCGGACGCGTACCGGTTCGGGGCGCTGCTGATGACCGGGGTGCACGGGATCATCGGGATGGAGCTGAGTGGTCACCTCACCGTGGAGAAATGGCGGATCTCGGCGGAGGAACTGGTCGACACCCTGATCGGGCTGCTGGGAAACCGGGGCTGATACTCCAGCCGTAGCTCTGTGATCTGGAGTATCGCCAGCTCATCGGCACGATTCGTGCCGAGCCGTCAGGTGATCAGCCCGACCAGTGTGATCAGCGCGCTACCGGCGGGCGGCAGCGCTGCGTTGGCGTGCCGATTCGTAGAGTACGACGGTCGCGGCGGCCGCCGCGTTCAGGGAGCTGGCCGCCCCGGACATCGGAACCCGGACGAGCTGGTCGCAGGCCTCACGCCAGCCGACGCTGAGACCGGTGGTCTCGTTGCCGATCAGGGTCAGCGTGGGTTGCGTGAAGTCGTACTCGGCGGCATCCAGTGCGCCGTGCTCATCGGCACCCGCGATGACGACGCCGACGCCGTCGGCACGCACGTCGGCGACCCAGGACAGCACGGCCTGGTGTGCGGGCGCCCGGACCACGGGCAGAGCGAATAGCGAGCCGGTGCTCGCCCGCACCGCCTTCGGGTCGTACACATCGGCAGCATGGCCGGTGACGATGACGCCGGACGCGCCGAAGGCGTCTGCGGACCGGATGAGCGTCCCGATGTTGCCAGGGCTGGTGGGCCGGTCGAACACGACGGTGAGCATGGTCGGCCCGGCCGGGATGCGGCACAGGTCGTCCTCCGGTAGCGCGACCACGGCCAGCAGCTCCGGCACCGTGTCCGCCTTGCCGCCCAGCTCATACATCAGTTCACGGGAGACGGCGTACCTCTCGGCCCGGACGGTGTCCAGGGCTTCGCGTGCCCAGCCGGACAGCTGGACGTCGGCGTCGTAGAGCAGCTCTCGGACCTGCCAGCCGTGTTCGATGGCCATGGCGATCGGGCGCACGCCCTGCACGAGGAATTCGCCGCGACGCTGCCGCTTGGTCCGATTGCGGAGCAGAGCCTCCCACTGCTGGAATCGCGCGTTGCGGCCACTCACCCGCACCCTCACCGTTGTCCCCGCCTCCCCCGTACCTCAAGCGCGGGGGTGTCCTGCCCGAGTCCTCGGCGAATCGCGATCTCCACGGGCGAGTACGCACCGTCGGCCCGTTCCAGTTCGTACGGCGCGGCCGGCATCAGCGGCGGCTGGGCCATGAAGCGCGGCCGCGTCCCGTGGTGCGGTTGCGCCGAGTGCACCAGGAACGGATGGCAGAGGAAGACATCACCCGGGGATCCGGTGGCCAGGGCGAGTGGCCGGTGGTCGGACGCCGCCACCAGCTCGGGCGCGATGTCCAGCCCGCTCGCCCCGTCCTCCCCGTACTTCTCCAGCACCTTCGGCACGTCGAGGTGTGAGCCGACCCGGATCCGGGTCGGGGCGTCCTCTGCACCGACCTCGCTGAACAGGAACAGCATCAGCAGCGCCCGGCCCTGGGAGCGAAGATTCGTGAAGTACCAGTTCGCCCCCTCCGGCAGATAGCTGCCCTCGATGTGCCAGCCCGCATCGTTCGGCTCGTCCTTGTGCGGGAAGCGCAACGGGAAGGTGCCCAGTGAGTAGCGCGGCTCCCAGCGTCCCGCGCCGACGAGCAGGTCGTACGCGTGATGGAGGAACGGAGAATTGGGTGCGGCGGCGAACGGACCCTGCGCCATGCCGGGCACCCAGTGCACGGGCTGCGTCCAGGTGGCCGGGTCGTCCGGGTCGCAGCCGGTTTCCCGCCACAGCAGCCGCGCGCAGTCCGCGGCCACGCGCGGTGCGACGGCACCCGCCAACTTCACGAAGCCGTCGCGAAGGAACCGGGATACCAGTGTCGTGTCGTCCATACACCCATCGTGTGGTGGCACCGATCCCGATCACCCGACACTTTCCGCTCCGCTTCCGTCGGGTCTGCCGCAACAGCGCTGGTCACGATACGGAGGCCCTGTCACACAGCACTGCAGCTCAGGTTCCGCCCAACTGTCGAAGGGAGCGAACGTATGGAAACCCGCATCCTCGACCGTCCCGCGTTCCGGCTCGTGGGGCACGCTGCCCGGGTTCCACTGATCCACCGAGGCATCAACCCGTACATTCAGCGGCACATCGCTGCGCTGCCGGCAGAGGAGCACCTGCGCTTGGGGACACTCGGCGATGTTGAGCCGGGTGGCCTGCTCGCGGTCTGCGACGACCTCGACGCGGACTTCGACGAAGGCAGCGAGCTGACCTACTTGCACGGGGTGGCCGTGTCCCCGAGCACGCCGGTCCCGGGCGACCTCGACGTCATCGAGGTCCCGGCGGGCCGCTGGGTGGTCATCCGGCCGTGGGGGGCCCGTATCCGCAGACCCTGCAGAAGACCTGGGCCACGGCCGCAGCCGAGTGGTTTCCCTTCAACCCGTGGCGGCTGCGGCCGGGCCCGGAGATCGTCGCGGTGCCCGAGCCGACGGACGACCTCAGCACCGTGACCCGCGAGCTCTGGCTGCCGGTCGAGCCGGCGTAGCGACCGGGTGGAACATCCGGGTGCCCGCATTCATCTCGCCGGGCAGCGCCGTCAGCACAGCGTCCCGCAACGTCTGGCACCTGCGGCACCGGAACGGGCGGCGCGGTGCGCATCGTCCCGGACGCCCTGCGCGTCTCGATCACCCGAGTTCCCGCAGCATGGCGTACGCCGCAGGCTCGGCCGGCGAACCTGACATCTTCCTCACTTCCGCTCGACAGGCTTGCCCCGGCCCGCCGGGAGGCTGGCCGCCGTGGCCCGGGATCGTCCCGGGTCGATCGGATGGAAGGGCAATGCCATGCGAAGGAGTCGGGCGCTGTTGGTGAGTGCCGTCATGCTGGTCGCGCTCTCGGCCTGTGGGGCGACGGAGGAGAAGCAGCAGACGGAGGACGGCGCGGCGCAGGTGGCCACCTTGACCAGTCCCGAGCCGGAACGGAGCGGGTCGGCGGAGCCGAAGGAACGACGTCCGCGCGAGCGGCTCGACACCACGGCGGAGGAGTTCCAGGCGATGCTCGGGCCGTACAACGCGTGCCTGCGGGAGCAGGGTTTCAAGAGCGGCAAGACCGGTGCCGCTGGCGGTGACGACGCGCTGCGGCCGACCAACAAGAAGGAGATGGAAGAGTTCGAGGCGGCGAACCGGATCTGTGAGCCACAGTTCTATCCGCTGCCGCCCTGGGAGAAGGACCCGGCCAACCCGGAGGCCCGGGACTTCGCGCTCGGCGTGATGAGGTGCCTCAAGGCCAAGGGGGTCAAGTACGTGGAGGTCGCCGAGGACGGCGTCTCCCTGGCCTTCGGCGGTGACCAGAACGACTCCCGCTCGATCAGCCTGGGCCTGGACCTCGCTCCCGAGTGCGAGCGCAAGGTGGCCGCCGAGTCGAAGTGACCCGGGACGAACACCGAGCGCGGCGGCCGGGGATCCGGCCGCCGCGCTCGTTCGTCCCACCCTTCGTCGCCGCGTGGCGGCGCGGGGCCGGCTTCGTCGCCGCTGGTCAGCTCAGCCGGCGGCGAGGGCCTGCGTCGGGGGTAGGCGAGCCGCGCGGACACACGGGTAGACACCGGCGAGCACTCCGATCACGACGGCCCCGCCCACCCCGAGGGTCGCCGATTCGCCCGGTACCACCAGCGGCCAGCCCTGCCAGGTCGCGTACCCGACGGTGGTGAGCAGACCCAACGCCGTGCCGACCAGTCCGCCGAGCGCCGCCAGCACCACCGACTCGGTCAGGAACTGACCTCGGATCTGTCCCCGGGTCGCACCGAGCGCCCGCCGCAGGCCGATCTCGGCACGCCGTTCCAGGACCGAGACGACCATCGTGTTGGCCACCCCGATCCCACCGACGAGCAGGGCGACTCCGGCCAGGGCCAGGAAGAGCACGGAGAAGCTGCCCGCGGTGGCCCGCTTGGCGGCCAACGCGTCCGAGGGACGGCTCACCACCACCTGGCCGGGTCGCTCCGGTGAGATCGTTGCTGCCAGTACCCCCCGGACCACCTCCAGCTGTGACTCCTCGCAGCGCACGTAGATCACCGTCGGGTGACCGTCGAAGCGCAACTCGCTGCGGGCCGCCTCCCATCCGATCAGCACCGACCGGTCGATGTCCGGTGACAGCGGAGTCTCGGCCAGGACGCCGACCACGGTGAACCGCCGGTCGGCGATCATCACCTGCGGCGCGGGCTGCCCGGTGGGCAGGTCGACGATGCCGAGCCGGGTGGCGGCGACCGAACCGAGCACGACGGTGGGAAAGTTCGCCGTGGCCGGGTTCAGCCAACTGCCGGCCCGGATCCGGGCGTTGATCGTGGGCAGCAGGTCCAGGCGGCTGGCGAGTACGGTGAGGCCGGCGCCGTCCCGGGGGTCGAGGCGGTCGTTCCGGCGTACCACGGTGTGGGTGTTGCCGACCGCGCTGACCGCCGTGACCGGCCCGATGCGCTGGACCATCCCCACTGCCGATTCCGGCAGCCGGGTCGGTGGATCGCGGTCCGGCGCGGCCATCGCCTGAAGGGTGTTCGTGCCGAGCGCGGTCAACTCCGCCAGCAGCGCGGCCTGGCTGGACGCCGGGATGCCGGTCACCACGATCATCGTGGCGATGCCGATCGCGATGCCTAGCGCCGACAGCACCGCCCGCAAAGGACGGGTCCGCAGGCCCGTCAACCCGAGCGCGAGCAGGTCCGGCACGGCCAGGCGGACCGGCCGTGGTGCCCCGTCGATCCGCCCGGTCACCGGTCCGCCGCCATGGCGTGGGCCGGTGGCCAGGTAGCTGGTCCGGCCTCGTCGCGAACCAGTCGCCCGTCGCGGATCTCGACCCGCCGGGGCAGGGCCGCGGCGATGTCGCGGTCGTGGGTGATCAGCACGATGGTGGTGCCTTCCTCGTTGAGCCGGCGCAGCAGCCGCAGCACGGACTGCCCGGTGGCGGTGTCCAGCGCGCCGGTGGGTTCGTCGGCCAGGACCAGCGAAGGGCGGTTGGCCAGGGCGCGGGCGATCGCGACGCGCTGCTTCTCGCCACCGGAGAGCTGCCGTGGGCGGTGCCCGGTGCGGTGCGCCAGGCCGACCCGGGCCAGGGCCCGCATGGCGTGATCCCGCCGCTGCCGACGTGGTACCCCGGCGTAGAGCAGGCCGGCGGCGACATTGTCGAGCGCGCTCAGACCGTCGGCGAGGTGGAACTGCTGGAAGACGAAGCCGATCTCCCGGGCCCGCAGCGCCGACAGCCGCCGGTCGGCCAGCGTCGCGACGTCCTGACCGGCGATATGGACGGTTCCCGAGGTGGGGCGGTCCAGCGTACCGATGATGTTGAGCAGGGTCGACTTGCCCGACCCGGACGGTCCGACGATGGCCACCAGTTCCCCGGCGGCGACATCCAGGCTCACCCCGGCCAACGCGGTGACCCCACCCGGATAGACCATGGACGCGTCGCGGACCGAGAGCACGGGCCGGTCCCTCACGCGGGCACCACCAGCTCGACGCCCTCGGTCAGCCCGTCGCCGGTGATCTCGACCCAGCCGTCGGCGAACATGCCGGTGCGCACCGCGACCAGTCCGCTGGGCGTCTGGACCGCGTAGCCGCCCTCGCGCAGCGCCACCAGCGCCTCGACCGGCGCGACCAGCACGCCAGCGGCGGTACGCCCGGCGAAGTGCACCTGCACCTCGCCGGAGTCGATGTCGGCGATGGTCTGCGCCTTGTCGACGGCGACCGTCACGGTCAGTAGCTGTGGGCCGCTGGCGGGGCCGGCCTCGGCGGCGACGAGTTCTCGGCCAACGGAGAGGACACGGGCGGGAACTTTGCGGTCGTCGGGCAGTGTGACCGTGACCTTGTCGCCTCGCTTGATCGCGGCGGCCTCGGCGGGTTGGGCCTCGACCGTGATCACCTTGCGGACGGAGGTCACCGTCAGCAGTGGCGCGTTCGCCGGGCCGCCGGGCTGCCCGGTGATCGAGTCCACCCGGACCGCCCCACTGGAGACCTCGACGTGCCCCACCGCAATCGTGCCGGTCGCGGGCACCCCGAGGTCGGTCTGCCACCGCTTGATCGCCGTGATCAGGGCTGCGGTGAGAACGCCCTCGCCGCTGCGTAGCCGCTGAGGTGCGCCGGCGGTGGTGCCCTGAGTCGGCGACGACGTCACCCGTTCGCCGGGCGACGGCTGCCGCCCGGTCGGGTAGCCGAGCGCGCTGAGGTTCTCCGCGACGATCCGTACGTCCCGGCCGACCAGATTCAGTCCGGTGATGTCGCGGTACATCGGCATACTGCCGTAGAAGAGCACGACCGGGCGGTCGTCGGCCCGGAACAGTTGACCACCCCGCTTGATCGTGACGCCGGCCTGCGGCAACCAGGTCACCGTCGCCGCCAGGTGCCCGGACAGCGGCCGGGCCGTGCCGAATCCGATGGTGCCGGGCAGCGTCTTGGTGGTGGAGAGATCCCGACGCTCGACCGGTGCGGTCGCCACGGCGGCCGTCTGCTGCGGCTGCGGCTCGGCGGCCCGGTGCCGGGTCACCGCGATCGCGGTCCCGACCGCCAGTCCCGCCGTCACCAGCCCCACGGCGAGCCAGCGGACCGTGACGCGCCGCCGCCCCGGTGGGTCGGGAACACGCGGGATGATCTCGGTCGGGTCGTCATGCTTCGGATGCATGCCGACGAGGGTGTCCAGCAGCCGTTAGGAACCTGTCAGGTATCGCTTCCGAATCCCTGTCGGCGGGATTCGACACCTATCATCGCCGCCATGTGCGCGCAGGTTCTGGTCGCCGACGACGATCCCCGTCAGGCCGAGGTGGTACGCCGGTATCTGACCGCCGAGGGCCACGGTGCCGTGGTGGTGCACGACGGCCGGGCGGCGCTGGACACGGCTCGGCGGCTCCGGCCCGACCTGCTGGTGCTGGATGTGATGATGCCGGAGCTGGACGGCCTGCAGGTGTGCCAGACCCTGCGCCGGGAGTCCGACGTGTTGGTGCTGATGCTGACCGCCCGCACCAGCGAGGGCGATCTGCTGACCGGACTGGAACTCGGCGCCGACGACTACCTGACCAAGCCGTACAGTCCACGGGAGCTGATGGCCCGGGTCCGTACCCTGTTGCGGCGGGCGGGTCGGGGCGCACCCGTGGCGGCCGGGGCCGGGTTGCGGCGGATCGGTCCGATCGAGATCGACACGGCTGCGCACCAGGTGACCGTGGACGGCGTCCGGGTCGCCTGCACCCGGGGTGAGTTCGCCATCCTGGCGGCCATGGCGGAGCAACCGAACCGGGTCTTCACCCGGGCCCAGCTGCTGCACCACACCCACGGCATCGACCGGAACTCGACCGCGCGGACCATCGACGTGCACCTGATGAACCTGCGGCGCAAGATCGAACGCGATCCGCAGCGCCCCGCATGGTTGGTCACCGTGTTCGGCGTCGGCTACAAGCTGACCACGGTCGCGGCGACACCGCAGTGAGTAGCCGGCGGGTGCCGATCCGGCACAGTCTGGTGACCCGGCTACTGGTCACCTCCGTGCTGATCGTGGTCGCCGCCATCGTCGCCACCGCGTGGCTGGCCACCCGGACCGCGACCCGGGCGATCAGCCAGGAACAGGGCCGCTCGCTCGCCGAGAACACCAGCGTGTACGACCTGCTGGTCAGCTACGCCGCCAGCCACCCGGACTGGTCCGACGTGCGGCCGGTGATCGAACGACGCGCCGCCGAGCTGGACCGCCGGATCACCCTGACCACCGAGGACCGGACGGTCATCGCCGACACGTCGTCCGGCCCGTCGCTGCGTACCGCCCGGCCGGCCGCCGTGGTGGACCCGTTGAACCTGGATCTCGGCCTCACCGGTGGCACCGACCGCATCGACCGCCGGGCGGTCGGCCCGTTCCGACTGACCCAGGCCGAACGCGCCGAGTTGCGCGCCCTGGCCGACAAGAAACTGTCCTGCGTACGGGCGTCCGGGTTCGACGCAAGGATCGAGGAGCAGCCCAACGGTCGATCCGAGGTGGTTCTGAACACGCCGGACCCGAGCGGAATGGTGCAGGCCTGTGGTGCGGAGTCCCGTGAGACGACCACCCGTTCCGAGGCGGAGACGTTGCGCTCGCTGGGTCGGATGGCGGCCCGCTGCCTCGACCTGGACGAGAACCGACAGCACCTGGAGGTCCTACCCGACTTCTCGGCGTACGTGGTCGCCGTGGTCGACGGGGAACGGACCAGCCGGCCCGTCCCGGAGGACGCCCTTCGGGCTGACGTGGGAGTGGCCGTCTCGGCCCGGATCAACGGCTGCGTGGAGAAGTCACGACGGACCCTGCTGCAGCCGTACGTGGCCCCGGCCGTGCTGCTGTTCATCACCGCCCCGGACGCCGGCACCGACCAGACCACCTTCACCCTGTCCGGTGAGAACACGGCCCGTATCGTCACGGTGACCGGCGCGGTGCTGGTCGCCACCATCATGGTCACGGTGTTGGTGGGTCGCCGGCTGGTCCGCCCGTTGCGGGCGCTCACCGACGCCGTCGACCGGCAGAGCCCCGCCCCGGTGTCCGCTCCGGACGAGATCGGCCGGCTGGCCCGTGCCCTCAACGACTCGATCCAGCGCCGGGACCGGGCGGAGGCCCAGCGGCGGGCCATGGTCAGCGACGTGGCGCACGAGCTGCGCACCCCACTGACCAACATCCGTAGCTGGCTGGAGGCGGCCCAGGACGATCTCGCCCCGACCGACGCCCAGTTGCTCGGCCTGCTGCACGAGGAGGCGGTGCTGCTCCAGCACATCCTCGACGACCTGACCGACCTGGCCGCCGCGGACGCGGGCACGCTGCGGATCCATCCCGAGCCGACGTACGTACGCGACGTGCTCACCCAGGTGGTGGACAGCCACCGGGGCACGGCGCAGGCGGCCGGCATCGAGCTGAGCATGCAGATCCGCGACGACCCGGTGCTGCCGGCCGACGCGGTGCGACTCCGCCAGATTGTCGGCAACCTGGTTTCCAACGCGATCCGCTACACCCCATCCGGTGGGTCGGTCACCGTCGGTGCCCACGACACCACGATCACCGTACGGGACACCGGCGTGGGCATCGCGGCCGAGAACCTGTCGAAGATCTTCGACAGGTTCTGGCGGGCGGACGAGTCACGCAACCGGGCCACCGGCGGCAGCGGTCTGGGTCTGGCGATCACCCAGCACCTGGTCGAGGCACACGGCGGCACCCTGACTGTGCAGAGCGTCCCCGGTGACGGCAGCCTGTTCACCGTCCGACTGCCCAGGGGCGTGGCGGGTGGGTCAACCCCTGCTGGGTAACGGGAACGGGACTCCTGACAGATCAGCGTGTGTCGAAGCGTCTCCTTGCCCGGTGAGGTCGTCGTCCCGTGTCCGGTCCTGGTCCCCGCCGCCGTCGGCGTTCGTCGGGTTCCGGTTCCCGTCCGAGGTGATTGTCCTGGCGATCCGGTGGTACCTACTGTTCCGTCTCAGTTTTGAGTAGCCGTTTGCTGGAGGGCGACTCGCCACGTCGGACTTTGGCGAGTATCGATTCGGCGGTGGCGGTCCACACGAATGGTTTCGGGTCGTCGTTGTGCACGCGTAGGTACTCCTCGATCGCGGTGATGAGGTCGTCCACGCTGTGGAACACGCCGCGGCGGATCATCTTGTCGGTCAGTGCGGCGAACCAGCGCTCGACCATGTTCAGCCAGGATGAGCTGGTCGGGGTGAAGTGCAGGTGGAAGCGGGGATGCTTGGCCAGCCACGCCTTGACGTTGGGGTGGGTGTGGGTGCCGTAGTTGTTGTCGGCGATCATGTGGATCTGCAGGTTGCGGGGCACCGTGGTGTCGATCGTGCGTAGGAACCGCAGGAACTCGTCGTGGCGGTGCCGGGCGAAGCACTTGCCGATCACCTTGCCCGTCAGCACGTCCAACGCGGCGAACAAGGTGGTGGTGCCGTGCCGCTTGTAGTCGTGGGTCATCGTGCCGGCCCGGCCGGGTTTGAGCGGCAGGCTCGGCTGCGTGCGGTCGAGGGCCTGGATCTGCGACTTCTCGTCCATGCACAACACGACGGCCTTGTCCGGCGGGTTCAGGTACAACCCGACGACGTCGACGAGCTTCTCCTCGAACCGCTTGTCGTTGGACAGCTTGAACGTCTCCACCAGGTGCGGCTTGAGCCCACGCGCGTCCCAGACCCGCTACACCGTCGCCGGACTCACACCGACCTTCGCCGCCATCGACCGGCACGACCAGTGCGTGGCCCCCTCCGGCTTCGAGCGCAGCGTCAACTCCACGATCTGGTCGATCACCGCTTGCGGGATCGACGGCTTACGGCCCCGACCAGCGGCCACCTTGCCCAGATCGGCAAGCCCGCGCTCGGCGAACTCGGCCCGCCACGCCCGAACCGTCATCCGGGTCACCCCGGCCATCACCGCATTATCGGCGTTGGACACCCCGTCCGCGGCGCGCAGCAGCACCTGCGCCCGCCACACCAGCCGATGCTCGACCGTACGCGACCCGGCAAGAGACTCCAGCAGTTCCCGCTGACCTGTTTCGAGCACCAACGGCGCGGCAGCACGTGTCACGCCCAGAGTCTACTAAACGGCTAGCTATTTGCGAAACAGACACTAGCTTGATCTTTAACCCGTCCGTCGTGGCCTCGGGTTATGCGAAGCCTTCGTTTTCTTCGTGCCGCCTATGGCCTTTGTGCTGGTGGCGGCGG